>CANJNJ010000139.1 GCA_947474995.1 Opitutaceae bacterium
ATTCTGATCAAGGAGCTCGGGCCGTACTACACCTTGGAGTAAGGAGGTTTGGCCTGCGGACCAAACCTTACTGCCACCGCCCTCCGGCGGCGGCGGGCTGAAGCAGAACAATTTCAAATCATGACGCGACGCGAGGCATTGCAAATCATCGCCGGCACAGGGTTGGCCCTGTCGCTGGAGCAGCTGCGGGGCGCGAGCGCCACGCCGGCTACGGCGCCGGTGCCAGTCGGCGCCGGCGGCTGGGAGCATGGGCTGCGGCTGGGCATGACAACGTATTCGACCCGCACGCTGTCCCTCGACGATTCGATCGCCGTGGTGAAACTCCTGCGGCTCAAGAATGCCGCGATTTTCCGCGCGCACTGCAATTGGGAGACCGCGACGCCCGACGAATGCCGGGCGGTGCGCGACAAGCTCGCCGCGGCCGGCATCGCCTTGACCGGCACCGGCGTCGTGAATTTGCCGAACGACGAGGCGAAGTGCCGCAAGGCCTTCGAGAACATGAAGGCCGCCGGCGTGGCCACGATGGTGTGCAAGCCCGAGCCCGTGGCCTTGCCGCTCGTTTCGAAGCTGGCCCGGGAGTACGACCAGAAGATCGGGATTCACAACCACGGTCCCGAGGACAAGACCTATCCGTCGGCGTCAGACGTGTGGAATGCGATCCAGCCGCACGATTCGCGGATCGGCCTGTGTTTCGACGTGGGCCACGCGCGGCGGGCGGGCGACGACCCCGTTGCGATCATCCGCAAGTACGCTTCCCGGCTCCACGACGTGCACCTGAAGGATGTCATCTCCAACAAGGGGGACCTCGACTTCGGGGCGGGGGCGGTTGAGGCGGGCAGCGGCCGGCTCGATCTGCCGGGAATTTTGCGGGCGCTACGCGACATCAAATATTCCGGCGTCGCCACGTACGAGTTCGACAAGGTGATCGCCAACCCGGTGCCCGGCCTCGCGGAGTCATTCGGTTATATCCGGGGGTTGCTCACCGCGATGGGCTGAGCGCCGCTGCCCCACCGATGTCTGATGACCCGCCAGCAATCGCCCGTGGCGCGGTCTTTCTGAGTTGTCCAAACGAGGGAGCGGACTGACCCATCCGGATGATTCTGCGAGTTCCCGCAGAATGGGGGTGGGCGAATTTACCGAATCAGACAAAGTTCAGAGTCTAGGCATTCTGTCCCATTCGGTCTCATCGCGTTGGTCTCAGAGCGTCCCCACCACGGAATAGTGTAGTTCCCAACTAACCACAGCGACGATCGCCCTTCCCGGTGCCACCACCCCGGGGGCGCAGCTCGGGGATACACCGGTCCGCGCTTTCGAGTGGAAACGGAGTGGACACCGGTATGGTGGCCTCCCCATTCTTCGCGGCTTCCGGTTTCGAACCAAGTTCGAGATTCGGGCTGTCCCTGCTGCACGAGTTCCCCCTAAATCTTTTCTTATGACCCCTGCTCCCGACTCCCGCCCTTGGCATCAACAGTTCACCCGCGAGCATTGGTTCGTGTTCACGATGGCGTCGCTCGCCTGGTTGTTCGACTGTCTGGACCAACAGCTCTTCAACCTCGCCCGGGCCGGCGCGATGGTGGATCTCGTGGGTGCGGCGAAAGCCACGGAGTACGGTCCTTACACCACGTCGGTGTTCCTGCTGGGCTGGGGCACGGGCGGGTTGATCCTCGGCGCCCTTGGCGATCGGTTTGGCCGGGCCAAGATGCTGACCGTTTGTATTCTGCTTTATTCGATCTGCACCGGCCTGAGCTGTCTCTCGACCGGCTTTTTCGATTTTTGCGTCTACCGCTTCATGACCGGGGTCGGCGTGGGCGGCGTCTTCGGTCTTTCCGTGGCGCTGGTGGCGGATTCGGTTCCGGATCAGACCCGGGCGCCGGCGCTCGGCATGCTTCAATCGTTGTCGGCCTTTGGTAACATTGCCGCCGGTTTGATCGGCATGGCCATCGGCGCCATGGTGGCCATCCCGTTCGGACTGCCGCCGTGGAAAGCGATGTTCCTGGTCGGCGCCTTTCCGGCCTTCCTGTGTGTTTTCCTGATGGGGAAGCTCAAGGAACCGAAGAAGTGGGTCGACGCCAAGGCTGCGGGCGTCAAGACCGGCGTGAAATTCGGTTCCTATGCCAATCTGCTGGGGAATCCGAAGTGGAGGGGAAATGCCTGGTTCGGATTGCTCGCTTGCAGCGCGGGTATCATCGGGCTGTGGGGCATCGGAAATTTTCACCCCACGATCACCGCTGATATCATCAAGCAAAAGCTGGCCGGCGCCGGTCTGTCTGGTCAGCAGTTGGCGAAGGAACAGGCTTTTTGGGGTTCGGCCGGATTGCTTCTGCAAAACATCGGAGCCCTCTGCGGCATGATGACCATGGCGACGATTGCGCAACGGAAAGGCCGCAAGATCGCCTTCGGGATCGCGCTGACCACCTCGCTGCTTTCAACCTGGATGGTCTTCAAGGGCATGCGGGAATTCAGCCAGATCTTTTGGATGCTCCCACTGATGGGCTTTGGCCAACTCGGCGTTTTCGGAGTAATGGCAGTGTACCTGCCCGAACTATTTCCCACGAGCCTGCGTGCGACCGGCACCAGCTTCTGCTACAACGTCGGGCGCTTCCTGGCCGCGACCGCGCCGCTCACCATCGGGCAGATGGTCAAGAAGCTGGGCGGCAACATCGAGGCGTTCCGTACCGCCGGCTGTTATGTCAGCCTCGTGCTCGTCGTGGGCATCTTGGCGTTGCCCTTCCTGCCTGAAACGAGGAACCAGCCGCTGCCGGAAGAGTAAGAGAATCGGCAAAGTCAGACATCTTCATTCAGAAGCCAGGAAGCCATGAACCGGCTCCTGGCTTTTTGGCTTCTGAATTAATCGCCCGAGCCGGTCTATGCCTGGCCAACAGGATGCATAAGAAGGCTGTCATTCTGAGCAAAGCGAAGAATCCAGTTGAACCTGCGCGACCCTTCCGCGCGTGCGAATGCGCTGCTGGATTCTTCGCTGGCGCTCAGAATGACAATCAAGGGACCCTTTAAGACAGCCTCTACGGCTTCACGCCGGCCCAGGCGGTCTCGAGCTTCAGGAGGCGCAGCGCGTTCTCATGGTAGAATTTGTTGAGAACGCTGAGCGGTAGGCCCAGCGCCTGCACCGTGCGGCCGTCGTACTGCATCGTGCCGTGTCCGGCGTAGTAGGCGTAGTCAGCGCGATAGCGTTCCTCGACCCGCGCGACGTAGGCGCGGCGCAGCGTTTCCGTCGGCTGGCCGCCGGAGAACGGCTTCCAGCCGAGGTCGGTGCCATACATGATTCGATCGGGATACTTGAGGAAAAGCTCCCGCACTTTGTCGCTCGGCATGCGAATGAGGTTCCGGGTACGCGCGGCGACTTCGATGAAGAAATTTGGATAGCGATCGAGCCGCTGGGCGATGCCCGCCAGATCGTGTTCCAGGCTGCCGAGGTGCGCGCCGATCACCACGAGGTCCGGATGTTTTTCCATGATCCGGTCGCGGGCGGCGATGATGGTGGCGTGACTCGGAAACTGGGGCTTCTGATAGAGGTGCCACGCGGGGTTGTTGGAATAGTAGGTGTAATGCGGGCTGTCGGGATCCAGCGGCAGCCAGGCGGCGAGCGGTTCCGCGAGGTGGGCGTGAAGCGGTTTGCCGACTTTGGCGAGGTGATCGTAGATCGGATCGAAGACGGGGTCGTCCGGCAGGTAGAACGTGCCGTCGGGGTGTTTGGCCCCGAGGCCGACATCCTTCCAAATCTTCACCGCCACCGCGCCATTCCTGAAGGTGCGGTCGAGCCACCCGATGACGTCTTTCGCATAGCCGGGCTCGTTGATGGCTTTCAGGGGAAACGTCGACGTGAACGGGTAGAGGTCGGGATGCCTGTGATAGAGATCGAGGGCGATCTCATGCATGAGTTCGAAATGGGGGTCGAATCCGTCAACGCACACATTGACGGCCCGGCCGTTAACTCTCCGGAGCATTTCCGTGTACGGCGGCAGGTCTTCGAAGACGTGCGCGTGGATGTCGATCTTCAGCATGCCTTCGATCGGCGGGGCGGCTTCGCTGGCGCCGGGCGCCGCGGCGTTATTTGCGGCCTGCAGTAGCCCGGCGCCAAAACCAAGCGCGATGAGACCAAGGGCTAGGCCGAGACGATAGTTGGCGAAGAGCATGATGGAGGGGTGGGGCGTTGTGCTCTCTCGTGCAGCTTTTTTCAAGAAGGGAGGGACGTGTTCGTAGTCCCGCCTTCAGGCGGAATCCGGCGAAATCAATCCTTCCGCCTGAAGGCGGAACTACCAACAGGCTTGTGGCCTCGTGGACTCGATTCTCCTTTTCTCTCCTGAAAGGGGGCGACAGTACTCGGCCACGCATGAACCCCACGAGCGTGCCGGCCGCCGGAGCGGTCCCGGCCGGAAAAGCCGCCGCCCCCGCCGTCAGCGCCCGCCTTTCGTCGGTCGACGCGTACCGCGGCTGGGTGATGCTCCTGATGATGGCGGAGGTGTTGCGCCTCCGCGAGGTCTCGGCGGCACTGCCGGACAGCGGCCTCTGGAAATTCCTCAGCTGGCAACAAACTCACGTGGAATGGGTCGGCGCGTCGCTCCACGATTTGATTCAGCCGTCATTTTCTTTTCTCGTGGGCGTCGCGCTGCCGTTCTCGATCGCGCGGCGGGTGAGCAACGGCGAATCGCAGCGTCGGATGACGTGGCATGCCGTCTGGCGTTCCCTGCTGCTGATTTTGCTCGGAGTCTTCCTCCGCTCGACAGCACGCGGCCAGACTTACTGGACGTTCGAGGACACGCTCACGCAAATCGGGCTCGGCTACAGTTTCCTCTTTTTTCTCGGGTTTCGGCCGGCCCGAGATCAGTGGATCGCCCTCGGGGTGATTCTCGCCGGCTATTGGGCGGCCTTTGCCCTGTGGCCGTTGCTCGGCCCAAACTTTGACTATGCGCGCGTGGGCGTTGCGAAGGACTGGCTCGAGCAGCACGGACTGACGGGATTTGCGCGGCATTGGCAGAAGAACACGGACTTCGCGCGGACCTTCGACACGTGGTTTTTGAATCTCTTCCCGCGCGAGTCTCCTTTCGTGTTCAACAAGGGCGGCTACGCCACGCTGAGTTTCATTCCCACGCTCGGAACCATGATCCTCGGTCTGATGGCGGGCAACGTGCTGCGGAGCGAGCGTCCGGCGGCTGGAAAAATTCGCTGGTTCGCGATCGCCGGCCTCGTGGGCCTGGCGGCGGGCGCGGCCCTCGGCTGGCTCGGCCTCTGCCCGGTCGTGAAGCGAATCTGGACCCCGAGCTGGACGCTGTTCAGTGGCGGCTGGTGCTTTGTGCTCCTCGCGGGGTTCTATTACCTCATCGACGTCATGGGCCACCGCCGCTGGGCGTTTCCCCTCGTCGTGATTGGCGTGAACTCGATCGCGGCGTACGTCATCGCCCATCTCTTCGAAGCCTTCCTCGCCAAGAATCTCGTCACCCACCTCGGGGCGGGCGGGTTTCTCGTGTTCGGCGTCGCTTATGAGCCATTGCTGCGCGGCCTGGCCGTGCTGTTCATAATGTGGCTGCTCCTGTGGTGGATGCACCGGCGAAAAATCTTCCTGAAGATTTGACACACACCGCGCTTGCCCGGTGCCGGTTGATGCGTTGCGCTTGGCCCTCGTTCCGCGCCCCTTTCGTCCCCGCGGACTAAACCCATCCCAGCCTGGAAAAGTACATGAGCTCCTCAAAAACCCTCGGATTCGGCATCATTGGTTGCGGCGTCATCGCCGATTTTCACGCGCAGGCCATTGCGCAACTCAAGGGCGCGCGCCTCGTCGGGGTCGCGGATGTCATGCCGGAGGCGGTCAAACGGATCGCCGACAAGCACAAGGTCGGGTTCTCGACCACCAACATCAGCGAACTGCTCGCCCGGCCCGACATCGACATTGTCTGCGTGACCACGCCGAGCGGCGCCCACCTCGATCCGGCGCTGGCCGCGATCAAGGCCGGCAAGCACGTCGTCGTGGAAAAGCCGATCGAGATCACGGTCGAGCGGGTGGACGAGCTCCTCAAGGCCGCCGATGCGGCCAAGGTCAAGGTGGCGGCCATCTTTCAATCCCGGTTTGGCAACGGCGCCCGCACGGTCAAAGCCGCGCTCGACGCCGGGCGCTTCGGCAAACTCGTCCTCTGCAGCGCCTATGTGAAATGGCACCGCGCGGCCGACTACTATCGCGGCTGGAAGGGCACCTTGAAGCTCGACGGCGGTGGCGCCGTGATGAACCAGGGCGTCCACGCGGTGGACCTGCTGCAATGGTTCGCCGGCATGCCCGAGGAAGTTTTTGCGTGGAAGACCCGCCGCGTGCACACGGGCATCGAAGCCGAGGATACGGCCGCGGCGACCCTGCGCTTTGCCAGCGGGGCGCTGGGCTCGATCGAGGCCACGACCGCCGCCTTTCCCGGATTCAACAAGCGCATCGAGATTCTTGGTTCCGGTGGTTCGGCGATTCTCGAGGATGATCGCATTCTCGCCTGGGAATTCCGCGAGCCCAAGCCCGAGGACGTGGCGATCAAGGCCGCCGGCCAGACCGTCGACATGGGTTCCGGTGCGGCCGATCCGACCGCCATCAATTTCTACGGTCACCAGCTGCAGTTGCAGGATCTCGTCGATGCCGTGCTGAACAATCGCAAGCCGGCGGTCGAGGGTCGGGAGGCGCGCAACGCAGTCGCTCTGATTCGCGCGCTTTACGCCTCGGCGGAGAGCGGCAAGCCGGTGAAGTTGTAGGCGTGTTGGATTTGAGCGCCGCGGCGGGCGCATCTCACTTTCTTGCAGCTGCCCGGGAACACTTTGTTCGTAGTTCCGCCTTCAGGCGGAATCCGGGCGGCTCAATCCTTCCGCCTGAAGGCGGAACTACAAACGAAGGTCCATTGCTAGAAATTAAGATGCGCCCCGCCGCGGCGATCGCGGAGTTCCATCCTTGATTCGGTTTTCGCGGCGGAGATTCTTGGCCGGTCTGCATGAACGATGACGACCCGGACCTGCCTTCCTTTCGGGGGGTGGTTAATTCGACCATTGGCCTCGGTGTGGCGGCGGGACTGATCGCCGCCGCGGCCCTGGTTTGGGGTTATCGGAACAACCGAAACCTGCAGGCGGAACTTATCCGGCTGCGGGGCGAAAACCAGGAGCTGGCCGCGCTCGAGCGGGACAATCGGCGGCTCGCCCGGATGGTGAGCGAGGCGGAAAGAATCCGCGTCGATCTCGCCGACCTGCCGGCGCTCCGGCTGGCCGTGGCCGCGCCCAATCCGCGACCGGCGGCCGGCGTCGCCACGATCACGGTCACGCCGCAGGGCACGCTGCGCTGGGACCAAGACGACGTGACGTTCGCCGAATTTACCCGGCGGTTGGAGGAATTTCACGACCGGTTTCCGGCGCCGGATTCGCTCGTGGTCGTGCATGGCATGGGCGCGTCGCTGGCCGCTATCACTTCGGTGTTCGAGGCGGCCCACCGGATGGGGTTGGTCAAATTTGTGGTCGATGGGGAAGGCAAGCCAGAGGCCCGCTCGGGCGGGTGGTTTTGAATCCGCGATGAATCAACCTCTGGCCATTGCCCTGCTCCTCGCCGCGGTCGTCGCTTGGACGAGCGAGACGATAGAGCGCACGCGCCTGACGGCGCGGATTGAGAATATTCGCGTGAGCAATCACGCGCTCGGCAACCTGCGTGAGGAGCACGAACGATGGCAGCGTCGCGAACCGTTTGGGGATGAATTGCTCAGCTTGCGCCGCGACGCGGCCGAGTTGGCGGGCTTGCGGCGCGAAATGGCGGATCGCGAGCAATTCGCCACGACCGGCGGGCTGAGCACACCGGCGTCAGCCACCAGCACGGATCCCTTTCCCGTGGGTGCCTGGATTCCGCGGGCGGCTTGGAAAAATCTCGGCTTCGCCACTCCGCTGGCGACGCTGGCGACCGCCTTGTGGGCGGCGACTACCGGGGAGACGGGGGTATGGCCGGCGGCTTTTGACCTGGGCCTGAATTCCCGGACCAAAACGGAGGAGGCCGCGCCGCGTCCGGCCGGACCGACCCGGGCTCCCGATTCGCCGGGGGAAGGGCTGCTCGCCGGATGGGTGGCCAGGCATATCGAAGTACAGGAAGTGCAGTTGCTCGGCGAACAGCGCCAGGGGCTCGACGACAGTGTGCTCTATCTGGCGGTGAAGGCCGGCCCTGGGGAAACCAAGACGGTTTATCTCCAGTTTCGACGCGTCGCCGACGCCTGGCGGCTGGTGGTGCCGGGCCGCGTGGTCGAGCAGGCGCGGCTCGAACTGGCCAGCGTGTCACCCGCCGGGGAGTTGCCGCGGTGACGCGGCTCGCTTTTCGCCACGCGACTCCGCGTGCTGCGATGAATCAGCGATGAGTGGGAGTTTGTCGTCAAAGCGGCGCCGGGTCGCCGCACTCCAAAGTTCATGACACCCGCTAGCCCGGACTTTTCACATTCTTCTCTCAGGCGCAGCCACAGTGTGTTAGAAAATCTTGTCCGCAGTCTCAGCCGCCTGGAGCGTCCGGGCTATTGGCAAAACCGCCGCGGTTTTGCTTTTAGCCCGCATGTCCTCGCAGGCACCGCCGAAACACCACCGCCTCCATCGTCGGCCATCCGTGAAAATCAATCGGAGGGTGAAATATGCGGGCTAGGCCTTCGCGATGCAGCAGTGCTTGTATTTCTTGCCGCTGCCGCAGGGGCACGGATCGTTGCGGCCGACCTTGGGCGCGACGGACTTGAAGGGAGCCGGCCCCATGCGGACGGTGCGCGTGTAGAGCCACCGGCCTTCGCTCCGCTGAAACTCGGATTTTTCCTGCAGGGCATGTTCGCCGGCCTCGTCCACAAAATAGGCGGAAAAATCCACGAAGGCTGTGTCCGGATTTCCGCCCGGCTCATGCGCGTGCACCACGAGGCGGGTCCAGGCGAGCGTCGAGGGATCCTCTTCACCGATGAAGGGCAGTTTTGCCGTCGGTCCATACGTGCGGTGCAGATAGGGGTAATCGCAGGCCACGTGTGCCGTGAAACGCGAACGCATCAACTCCTCCGCGGTCGCAGCGGCGCGCGTGCCGGCGAGCAATGGTCCGCAGCAATCGTCGTAGCGCCGGCCGCTGCCGCAGGAGCAGGGCTGACCGGATTGCGGTGAAGGGAGCGCGTTGGGTGCGGTGGCCATGGCCCGAGGCGTAGCGTGTTCGTGGCCGCCTATGCGAGGGGAATCGCTGGGCGCCGCACCCGTGTCGGGTCAGCCGAAGAGCGCCTGCAGGCCCGTCCGAAACGCCTCCGGCAGCACGTTGTAGTGATCCCGCTGCGGAAATCGGCGGGAAATAATTTCGAGTTCCGGGAAGGGCAGGGCGTGCAGCTGATCTTCCAGTTGCTCAAGATCGCCGATCATGGAGAGCGAATCTTGCTCGCCGGCGGAAAGAAAAAGCCGCGCCGGCAGGGCGAGCCCGGTGCGCTGGAGATTTTGGGCGGTGCAGAGGACGGCCCGATTGTCCCACCACAGCGATGGCGCGCTGGCGAGCAGCCGGTTGAAAAATGGTCGACGCCGAAACAAGGCGTGGACGACCGCGAGGGAGCCAAGCGAGTGGCCGGCGATCCCGCGCACGTCGTCGCGCAGGCGGTGGCGGCGAGCCAGTTCGGGCCACAGCGTGTCCGCGAGAAACGCCACGAACGGGTCGGCGCCGCCACTTTCGGGTTCGGTCGCGAGCGTCGTCGGCGTGTAATCGCGCAGCCTGATAGGCCCCGATGGCGGGGCGGAACTGGTCATCGCCATCCAGGAACAAAATCGCCGCCCGCGGTTCGGTGACCGCCTCGTCATCGCCCGTCTCGACGTACACCTGGTACTCGGTCCCGGTTTGGGGAGAGGGTAGCGTGAAGGCGGGAGCGGGCATGCGGCGATCGTTCAGGAATTGGGCCGGAGTGACACCCCAATTTTGCGGCCCATAAATCGGGGTCTTTGCGCCATCGCCTATTGGCGCGGGCGAATTGGGCTCGGGGCCATGACGCCCAACTCATTTTTTTCTGGCTCCGGTCGGGTCCGGGTTTTCGCGGCAACCGTCGGTTTGATCTTCGTTGTCGCTTTCGTTGCCTCGGCGCCGGCCGCGACCAACCTTCCGCCTGCCGATCCCCAAAGCGCGCCGACGGAGATTTCTGCCCTCCGCACCGAACTGGCCCGGCACGACCGACGGTATCACCAAGAGGCTGAGCCGGAAATCGGCGACTTCGATTACGACCAACTCCGGCAGCGGCTGCGGTCGCTCGAACAGGCTTTTCCCACCGTGGCCGCGGAGACGAGTGGCTTGGCGGAAATCGGCGATGACCGGACCGGCCGTTTCAAAACCTATCGCCATTGCGAGCGGATGCTGAGCTTGGACAAGACGTACTCCGAATCCGACCTGAGGGCTTTTCATGCGCGGCTGGCCCATCTCCTCGGACGGGAAGATCTTTCCTATGTGATCGAGCCGAAATTCGACGGACTCGCGGTCAGTGTCACGTACGAGCGTGGCCGGCTGGTGCGGGCGGTCACCCGCGGCAACGGCCTCGAGGGTGAGGACATCACGGCGAATGTGCTGATGATTCGCGACCTGCCGCGGCAGCTGCGCGCGACGAGTGATGAGAACCCGTCAAATCCGATCCCCGAGGCGATCGAACTGCGCGGAGAAATCTACGTCTCGCTCGCGGAATTCCGGCGCATCAACGAGGAGCAGGAGGCCGCCGGCGTGCGGGGGTTTGCCAACCCGCGCAACCTGGCGGCGGGCACCATTCGGCAGCTGGACCCAAAGGAGGTGGCGCGCCGGAATTTGGAAATCGTGTTTTATGGCGTCGGGGCGTGTCGGCCGGAAACCGCGCGACCGGCCACGCAAAGCGAACTGCACGCCAGGGTGCGGCAGTGGGGTTTGCCGGGCGTGGCGAACACGTGGAAGGCCCGCGGGGCCGATGAATTGCTCTCGGCGGTGGCGGCCTTGGGTCGCGGCCGAGCCACCTTCGCGTTTCCCACGGATGGGGCGGTCGCGAAGCTGGAACCGGTGGCCTCGCAACGTTTGGCGGGTGAGACCGAAAGCGCGCCGCGCTGGGCGATCGCCTACAAGTTTGCCCCCGAGCGGGCGCAGACCCGCCTCAAGGGCATCGCGATTCAAGTGGGTCGGACCGGGGTGCTGACGCCGGTGGCCGAACTCGAGCCCGTCGAACTGGCGGGCTCCACGGTGACGCGCGCGACCTTGCACAACCGTGACGAAATCACCCGGCGCGACGTGCGCATTGGCGACTACGTTGAAATCGAGAAGGCGGGGGAAATTATTCCCGCGATCGTCAGCGTGAATCTTGCCCGCCGCAGTTCGTCGGCCCGCGCTTTTGTTTTTCCCGAGGCCTGTCCGGAATGCGGCACGCCGGCGGTGCAACGGCCGGGCGAGGTGGCCGTGCGGTGTCCCAATCGCGCGTGCCCGGCCCAGCTGCGGCGGCGGATCGAGCATTTTGCGTCGAAGGAGTGCGTCGATCTCGACGGCCTGGGTCCGGCGACCATTGATGCGCTGGCCGACCGGGGATGGGTGAAAGACATTTCTGATCTCTATCGACTGCGTCTCCTGGACCGAACCGTGCTCAGCAAAATGACGGGCAAGTCGGTGGATCATTTGCTCGAGCGGATCGAGGCGAGCAAACACGCGGAACTCTGGCGGTTTGTCTACGGCCTCGGGATTCCGCAGGTCGGCGCAGTGGCGGCGAAGGAGGCGGCCCGGCGATTTGGGAGCCTCGAAGCGCTGGGGGCGGCGGATCTCAATGGCGATTCCCTCAACCAGGCGGTGGCGCGTCATTTTTCCGAACCTCGCCATCGGGCCGAACTTGCCGGCTTGATTGCGGTGGGAGTGCAGCCGAAAGGAAATTCGGTGGCTGAAGCCGGTGCGTCCGACCGGCTGGCGGGGAAAGTCTTCGTGCTGACCGGAGCGCTGCCCACGCTGACCCGCGCGCAAGCCACCGAGAAAATCGAAGCCGCGGGAGGCAAGGTCGCGGACAGCGTCAGCAAGGCGACCAGCTACGTCGTCGCGGGCAAGGACCCGGGGGCGAAGCTGGAACGGGCGAAGGCGCTGGGCGTACCCACGATCGACGAAGCAGAATTGGTCCGACTGATCAAAAAGTAGCGCCGGTCTATTTGGCGCGCCATAGCCCTCCGGCGACGGCGGCTGACCGGCGTCGTGGGCGTTGGTTTTCGCTGGTAGTCCCGCCTTCAGGCGGAATCCGAATGTTCCCCTCCTTCCGCCTGAAGGCGGAACTACAAACTGCGCCGGTCGGAGACCGGCGCTACTTCGATCCCTCCGGCACTATCACCGCCGGGCCGATTTCCACGTTGGCCTTGCGGCGATCGGCTTCGTTGATGAACACCGGCACCGCCGCCTCCCGCGCAAAATCGGGGGTGGCGCTCGCGAGCAGCACGCCGATCGATTCGGGCAGTGAGTCGTGGAACGACTCACTGCTCATGCGCGTGCGCCACAGGAGCGTCTTTTTCTTTTCCAGGAGGTCCGGCAGGTCGAGGGACGGGAGGCGCGGCCGCCATGCCGGACGCGACCGTGAACAGAAGAACCAGCGCGGCATATGACAGCATTTGCATGGGGCGGAGGGACCAGACGAGAGGTCGCCGCAAAAGTTGCCCAAACGCGGAGGTCTTGCGCTGGCCGCGACGGCCGGGCGAAGCTGGCCATCGAAACGATGAAGCCAACCGCCGCCACGAACACTCCGTCGCCTGACACGTCCGTTCCCCCGGCGGCGTCATCGGCTCCGCCGCTCGGCTTTGGCCTCGTGGGCCTGGGCGTCATTGCGGATTTTCACGCGCAGGCGATCGCGCAACTCACGGGCGCGCGACTGGTGGGGGTGGCGAGCCGCAATTTGGAAAAGGCGCAGACGTTTGCCCGAAAACACGGCGTGGGCACGGCCGTGGCGAGCGTCGAAGAACTCGTCGCGCGCCCCGATATCCAGGTCGTGTGCATCACGACGTCGAGCGGCGCGCACCTCGCGCCGGCGCTGGCCGCGATTCGCGCGGGCAAGCATCTCGTGATCGAGAAACCAATCGAGATCACCACTGAGCGGGTTGACCAGATCCTCCGGGCGGCAGATGCCGCGGGCGTCCGCGTGGCGCCAATTTTTCAGGGACGTTTTGGGGATGGGGCGCGAACCGTGAAAGCGGCCCTGACGGCGGGCCGGTTCGGCCGGTTGGTGCTGGCGAGCGCCTATGTGAAATGGCATCGGACGGCCCAGTATTACACGGGGACGCGCGGCCAGATCGCGGTCGACGGTGGCGGCGCCGTGATGGCCCAGGCGATTCACGCGGTGGATTTGCTGCAATGGTTCGCCGGCATGCCGGCCGAAGTTTTCTGCTGGTCGAAGCGCCGCGTCCATGCGGGCATCGAGGCCGAGGACACGGCGAGCGCGACCTTGCGGTTTCCGGACGGAGCGCTCGGCACGATCGAGGCGACCACGGCGCCGTGGCCGGGCTGGCAGCGGCAAGTGGAGATTTGCGGCG
>CANJNJ010000140.1 GCA_947474995.1 Opitutaceae bacterium
AGGCGGGCCTCGGCCGCTTGGAGGCGCTGCAGCCGGCTCGGCGGCGCCGGATCGGCGGAGGCGGCTGCGATCAGCGCGTCGTAGCGTTGGTCGGCCCAGTTCGTGAAGTTCCATCCACCGCCACTCGTCCAGAGATCAAGAAAAGTAGAGGCGTCGGGGTAGTCGGCCACCCAGCCGGCCAGGGCGAGGTCGTAGTGTTTGGCGTGCATTTGATCCCAGTGGGTGCGCGATTCGCGCTGCACGATTGCGACGTTCACCCCGAGTTCTGTCCGCCACGATTCTTGGATGGCTTGGACGAGGTCGTTCGAAGCCCCGGCCTGGCAGCTGAACTCAAGTTTGGGAAAACCCGCGCCGCCGGGAAAGCCGGCTGCCGCGAGGAGCGTGCGTGCCGCGGCCGGTTCGAATCCGATGCGCGTTTTGCGCGCATAGCCGGGTAGGGCGTCGGGTACCACGCCATCGGCGGGGGCGACCCGGGCGGCCGAAACCCGGGCGACGATGCGGACGCGGTCCAGGGCCAGGGCGAGGGCGCGTCGAACACGCACGTCGTTCAGCGGTGGGTGGGCCGTATTGACGTTGATGAAAGTGGACGTGAGCCCCGGAGCGCTTCGCAGCGTCGGCGACTGCGCGACCAGCAGGGCGGCGGCCTTGGCGTCGGAGCTATTCGCGAGATGGAGCTGGCCCGCCCGGAAGGAACGCTCCTGCACGTCCAGGCTGTCGATCGCATGGATCCGAAGCGTTTGGAGGCGGATGTGCGTGGCGTCCCAGTAGTGCGGCGATTTTTCGGCGACGATGAACTGATTCTGACGCCACGCCCTGAGGGAAAAGGGGCCGTTGCCGACGAGGTGACCGGGTCGGGTCCAGCCGGTCCCGCGTTGATCGATGCGTCCATGCCGTTCGATCGTGGGCCGGTGCACGGGATACCACACCGGGTTGCCGGCGACGATCCCGAGAAAATAGGGCGTCGGCTGCGCGAGCGTGACGACCAGCGTGTGGGGATCGGGCGCCGCAAAACCGACGGACCCAAAATTCTTCGACTGGCCGGCGGCGAACGCGGCTGCTCCCCGCACCGCGGTGTAGAGCGCCGTGTATTGGGAACCGAGGGCGGGGGAGAGCGCGCGGCGGAACGAGTAGAGAAAATCCTCGGCCGTAAGCGGATCGCCATTGGACCAGCGGGCGTTGGCGCGGAGCGCGAACGTGTGCGTCAGCCCATCGGCCGAAACCGTCCATCGCTCGGCGACACCGGGCTGCGGTTCGAGCGTAGCGGGATCGACGTTAAGGAGGCCCTCGAAAAATGCGGTGATGACCTGGTAGTCGGGGGCTGCATTGATGACGTGGGGATCGAGTTCACCGGGTTCGCCAGTATTGGCGATCTCGAGTGTATTCGTGCGAATGCCCGCGTCCACGGCCGTCTCGGAGCGGGAGCACGAGGAGAGCAGCACCCAGCTGACCGCGAGAAAGGGGAGAAGAAATTTCACGACGTGCCAGTGCACTGCGCGCGACGCTCAATTCTCAATCGAGATGTACTTGTACGGGTGGTTGTCGAGCAGCGTGGGGTAGTGCCCCTTCACTTTCGGGCTCATGGCGTAGACGCGATTGTAGTAATAGATGGGAATGACGGGACATTCGTCGACGAGGATGGCGTCCATCTTCTGATAGATCTCATACCGCTCTTCATCATTCTTCGCCTTCAGCGCGGTCTGGAACAGGCGATCATACTCGGCGTTGGACCACAGCGTGTCGTTGTTGCCGCCGCCGGTGGTCCAGATTTCCAGGAAAACATGCGGGTCGACGTAGTCGGCGATCCAGCCGGCGCGCTGCAGCGTGTAGTTGTGCGACGCGTGCTGCGAGTCGAGGTAGACCTTCCACTCCTCGTTGCGGAGCGTGATCTCGACGCCGAGATTCTTGCGCCACATCTGCTGGATGGCCTCGGCGATGGCGCGGTGGTTCTCGGAGGTATTGTAAAGCAGTTCGATCGGCGGGCAGCCTTTGCCGTCGGGAAAGCCGGCCTCGGCCAGCAGTTTCTTCGCCTCCGCCAAGCCGCCTTCCAGTTTGGCGCGCGGCGCATAGCCGGCGGTGCCCGGATAGCTCACCGCATAGGCCGGTTGCTGGCCGCCGCGGACAACGTTCTTCACCAGGCTCTCGCGATCGAGCGCGAGGGCCAGGGCGCGGCGCACGCGCTTGTCGGTCAGCGGGGGACGCGTGACGTTGCAGCGATAGAAATACACCCCGGCGTAGGGTTCGATGCGCAGCGAGTCCGGATACTCGCGACGGTAGGTGTCGATCTTCGCGTTCGGCAGTTCGTTGGTCTTGTGGACCTGGCCGGTGCGGAACATGGCCTCCTCGGTGGCGATATTCTCGGAAGCGAAAAATTCGATGCCGTCGAGTTTGACGTTGGCCGCGTCCCAATAGTGCGGATTGCGCACCACGGTAATTTTCTGCTGTGGCAGCCACTCCTTGAGCAGGAATGGACCATTGCCCACAAAATTCGCGGGTCGCGTCCAAGCGGTCCGACGCTGGTCCAGTTTGCCAAACTTCTTGATGACGTCGACCGGGACGATGCTCCAGGCGTAATGGCTCGCGATGATTTTCGTGAGGTACGGGGTCGGCTCCTTCAACGTGACTTGCAGCGTGCGGGGATCTGGCGCCTTGAATCCAACCTGCGTGAAGTCGGTGAGTTTGCCGCTGGTGTAGTCCTCCGCGCCGACCACGAACCACAGCAGATAGGAGTATTCGGCCGCGAGCGCCGGCGAGAGCATGCGCTGGTACGAATCGACATATTGGGCGGCGGTGATCCGATCGCCGTTCGACCAGCGGGCGTTGGCGCGCAGGTGGAATGTGTAGATTTTGCCGTCGGGCGAAATTTCCCAGCTCTCGGCCACGCCGGGCACGGGGTGATTGTCCTTGGGATCCTCCGACAGGAGCCCTTCGAACAACGCCATCCAGATCTTGTGCTCGGGTACCCCGGTGATGGTCTGGGGATCGAGATCCTGCGGCTCGGCGCCGTTGCCCACGCGGAAGACCTGGCCGGCGAGGCCGGACTTCGGGTCAGTCCGCACGGCGTCGGAAACTCCAGCGGTCGGATGGCGTTTGCTGCAGCCGAAGGTGAGCGTCGAGCAGATGGCGAGGGCAAAGAGCCAGGGGTGGCGTCCAAACATCATTGAAAAACAGAAAGACGGGTGTCGGGTTTGGCGCAAGCCCCACGCAGGAAACGTGGCTTGGGCGTAGCCCGCCTCGGGAGAGGCGGGATTCAGCAGACGGAACAGCAACACCTCCCTGCTTTCCCGCGCAGGGCGACATCAGTCGGGGGCCGTGCCCACCTGCGCGCGCTCCTATTTCTTCATCATCGCATCGCGCTTCGCCTTGAACTCGTTACCGGGCTTCCACTCCGGCCATGGGGTCTCGTTGGCGACACGGAGGCCAAGCTGCAGCAAAAACTCGGCATCCTGCGCGGCACCTTCGAAAGTCCAGTCGGGTTTAACCTCATCGCTGACCTGGTGGTAATCCTTCGCGACGTAGGCGTTGACCATCCTCTCGCCGTAGTCGGCGGGTTGGCCGATGAACGTCAAACCCTTGTCGGCATAGAAGGCGGGCACGCCGACTTTCGCGAATTCGAAATGGTCGCTTCGATAGTAGGAGCCGCGTTCGGGAAACCGGTATGGCTTGATGTCCCGGTCCTGCAGCCGGGCGACGGCATAGGCCGTGTCGTCGAGGTTCGAGGCCCCGAGTCCGACCACCTCAATGTCGCTGGTCCGGCCGAACTGGTTCACGCCGTCGATGTTGATATTCGCGACGGTTTGGGTGAGCGGGTAGAGTGGGTTCTCCGCGTAGTAGCGGGCGCCGAGCAGGCCTTTTTCCTCCGCGGTGACAGAAAGGAACAGGAGGCTGCGCCGCGGTCGCTCGGTCTTGGGCAGGGCCTGGTAGGTCCGCGCGAGTTCGACCAGCATCGCGGTGCCGCCGGCGTTGTCGGCCGCACCGTTGTAGATTTGATCGCCTTTCAACCGTTCGTCGCGACCGAGGTGATCCCAGTGCGCGGTATAGACCAAATATTCACTGCGCAGTTTGGGGTCGGAGCCCGGCAGCAGGGCGGCGACGTTGCGGGAATCCACGTTGCGCAGCGTGCTGTCCACGGTGAAGGACGCCTTGATGCCAAGATCCGTGGGGCGGAATTCACGGGTGGCGGCGCTTTTTTTCAACGCGTCGAAGTCCCGGCCGCAGGCGGCCAAGAGTTTCTTGGTCGCGTCGATCGTGAGCCAGCCCTCCATCGCCACGTAGTGGGCATTGCCGTCGGGGGTGCGGATTTCAAAATTTTCCCGGCTCCGGCTCGTCACGACGACCCCAAAGGGGTAGGCGGCCGGACCGGTTTCGTGGACGATGAGGCATGCAACGGCGCCTTTCGCGGCGGCGATCTCATACTTGTAGGTCCAGCGGCCGTAGTATGTCATCGCCGCACCGCCAAACACCTTGGGGTCGAGTTTGCCGGTGGCGGGATCGACGACCGGCGGATCGTTGATGAGCATGACGACGGTTTTGCCGCGGACATCGACGCCCTTGTAGTCATCCCAGCCGATTTCCGGCGCCACGATGCCGTAACCGACGAAGACGACCTCGCTGTTGTTCGCCTCCACGTGGGCCTGCACGCGGCTCGTCGGGCCCACGAAGTCGTTGATGGGCTCCATCGTCAGCGTCGTGCCGCCAATCTTGAAACTTAGCGTGGGCTTCGACGTGATGCCGACGAGCGCCACCTTCTGGACGTAGCTGCCATCGGGGTTACCGGGCTCGAGACCGAGTTTTTTGAATTCGCCGATGAGATAATTCACCGTCTTGTCCTCGCCCGGTGAGCCGGGCGCGCGGCCTTCGAATTCGTCAGACGCGAGCACCTTGGTCCGCGCGAGGATGCTGGCCGCGGAGATCGCGGGCCCGCGTTCGGCTGCCCTGACCGCCGCGAAGGAGACGATGATGCTCAGCACCAACATCAATCCCGGGATTTGCGCGGGACTATTTCTGGTCGAGATAGACGTCATGGTAATAGCGTGTCCACAACGCATCGTCCTGCCAGCCTTGAACACGGGGCGACATGAGCCAGCTGCGCGTGTTGAAATAGAGCGGGGCAATCGGGGCGCGCTGGAGGAGAAGATCTTCGGCGGTCACCAGGTTCTTCGCCGCGTCCTGCCCTTCGGCGCGCGCCAGCAACGCATCGAATTCGCGGTCGCGCCATTGGGGCAGGTTTCCCGGCGCCCCGCCGACGAAATCGGCGAGGAGGGCGGAAGCGTCCAGAACATCGAGCAACGTCGTGACGAATCCGATGTCGTAGGTGCCGGAGCGGAGCGCTTCGAGGTGAACCCGGGCCTCGCGGACAACGATCGCAATTTCGATTCCGAGTTCCTGGCGCCACATTTGCTGGACGGCCTCGAGAACGGAGGCTTGGGACGGCGACCACGCAGTGATTTCGAGATTCGGGAAATTTTTGCCGTTGGCGAAACCCGCTTCGGCCAGGAGACGGCGCGCTTCGTCCGGAGCGAAGCGGTGCTCGGAGGGCAACGGCGTTCCGGTTTGGTTGGGGGTCGCGCGAAGAGGGGGAGGGACGACGCGCGTGGCTGGTTCCTGGCCGCCGAGCAGCACCCGAGCGACCAGCCGAACGCGGTCGATGGCCAGCGAAAGCGCCCGGCGGACGCGCGCATCGCCGAGCGGGGCGCGGGTAGTGTTGAAGGACAGGTAGTGCGTCTCGGCCAGCAGGGTGCGGTGCAACTCGGCGGGGCGATCTTTCCCATAGGCGGCGAGCTTGTTGCGCGGGATCGACATGGTGACGTCGAGCTGCCCGGCGCGAAATGCGCGTTCCTCGGCATCGCCACTGTCGAAGCGCAGGAACTGAATCTCGTCCACCTTGATGGAGTCCGCCGCATGATAGCGTGGATTTTTTTTCACGACGATCCGCTGCTGCGAGCGCCACTCGGCGAGGGTGAAGGGGCCGTTGCCGACAAAATTTTCCGGCTTGGTCCAGTTGCGGCCGAGGCGGGCGACGGTCGGAGGGTGCACGGGAATCCATGGGCCGGTCGCGACGTAGAGCGGAAAGTTCGGGCGGGGGCGCTCGAGGGTTACCACCACGGTCCGGGGATCGGGCGCATGCAGGCCGACGGCCTCGAAGTCCTGCAGTGTGCCCGCCGCGAAAGCGCGAGCGTTTTTCACGGCGTAAAATAAATCTGCTTTGGGCGCCGCGGTGGCGGGAGTGAGGACGCGGCGGAACGAGGCGATGAAGTCGCCGGCCGTGACCGGCTCACCGTTTGACCACCGGCCATCGGCGCGCAGGTGAAAGGTGTAGGTCAGTCCGTCGGCCGAAATTTCGTAGCGCTCCGCGGCGGCGGGCTGGGGCGCGCCACCAGTGGGGGCGGGGGAGAGCAGTCCTTCGCTGAGCGCGCGGATGATGAAGAACTCATCCGGCAGGCCGGCGGTCGCCGGATCGAGATCACTCGGCTCGTTCCGCTGACTAATCCGAAGAATTTGCGCCGGGGCGCCGGCGGATTTGTTGCGCGAACAACCCGAAGCCAAAATCAAAGCGGCCAACGCGATTCCGCTCAGAATGACGAGGGACTTTGGCGGCGCGCTACGGCTCCAGCCAAACATGTTTGTAGGGGTGGTGATCGAGCAACGTGGGGTTCCAGCCTTTGACCGAGGGCTGGATGAGGAAAACATGCGTATTGTAATAAAGCGGAATAACGGGCGCGGCGGCGATCAGCTTCGCCTCGGCTTGCTGGAGTTGCGCGGCACGAGCGGCCGGGTTCGGATTGCGGGCGGCGGCAAATAGCAGGGAGTCGTAGGCCCGGTCGGACCAGCCGGTGTGGTTATTGCCGTTTTCGCCCTGCCAGAGGTCAAGAAACGTGCTGGCATCGAGGTAGTCGCCGACCCAGTCGGAGAGGAGGATTTGAAAGTGACCGAGACGGCGCTCCGAGAGTACGACTTTGAATTCCTGATTGAGGAGTCGCACCTCGAGCCCGAGTTCCCGGCGCCACATTTCCTGCACGGCTTCCGCCAGGATGCGGTGATTTTCCGACGTGTTATAAAGTAGTTCGAGGGGGGGCAGGCCCTTCCCGCCTGGGAAGCCGGCTTCGGCCAGCGCACTGCGGGCGGCGGCAAGATTTGTCAGTGACCCGGTGGGCGGGGCATAACCGGGCAGTCCCGGCGGCGTGAGTGAGGTGGCCGATTTTTGCCCGCCGCGAAGCACTTTCTCGACGATCGCCGTCCGGTCCACGGCGAGTCCAAGCGCCCGGCGCACCAACTCGTTGTTTAACGGCGCCTGCCGCGTATTGAGCCGAAAGAAATAGGAATTGAGGTAGGCATCCGTGCGCAGGAACTGCGGTGTGTTGCGGCGATAGGAGTCCACTTTGCCAAAAGGGAGCACGTAGGTGAGATGCAGTTGGCCGGTGCGGAACGCCCGTTCCTCGGTGTCCACGCTGTCGATCGGGTAAAAGTGGATGGCGTTTAGCCGGACGCGGGCGGCGTCCCAATAGGTCGGCGATTTTTCGACGATGATGACGCGGTTGGGTTGCCACGTCTTCAGTTGAAAGGGCCCGTTGCCGATGAGTTGGCCGGGACGAGTCCAGGTGTTGCTGCGTGCGGCCGCGGGCCCGTTTGCCGCGATAGCGGCCAGCGGAACTGGCAGCCACGCGCCATGCGTGAGGAGGGACAGAAAATACGGGGTGGGATGATCTAGGGTGAGGCGGAGGGTCCGGGCGTCAGGTGCGGTTGCTCCGACTTGGGCGAAGTCCGTGATGGCTCCTTTGTGAAACGCCTCGGCGCCTTGCAGCACATAAAGGAGGCTGGCGTTGGGAGCCGCCAAGCCGGGCGTCAGGATACGCCGCCACGCGTCGACAAAATCCCTCGCTGTGAGTGTCCGTCCATCGGTCCAGCGCGCGTTGGGCCGCAGATAAAACGTGTAGTTCAGCAGGTCGGCCGAAACCTCCCACCGTTCCGCGACGCCGGGCACCGGGTGCAGGTCGCCGGGGTCCTCGGTCACCAGGCCTTCGAACAGGGCGGAAACAATATCGAGCTCGGCGATGTTGGTCGCCAGTTGGGGATCGAGATCGCCCACTTCCGCGCCGATGCCGCGGTGCAGGACTTGGTCGCGGTTTCCGCTCTGCACCGCGGACTCGCGCCGGGTACAACCACACCAGAACAACCCGGCGAGACCTGCGGCCAACAAAACCAGGGCCCGCGGGCCGCGGCGAGGGAACGGGGACAAAGAGGGAAGAAACATTCGGGGGTCGACGGGTGCGAAACTCACGATTTCACGATGAGCGCCACGGCATGGGCCGCGATGGCCAGGCCGAGTCCGAGTCCACCGATCCCTTCATTGGTCGTGGCCTTGAGCCCGATATTGGCGACAGGCACATGGGTGCTGCGGGACAGCGCCGCCTTCATCTCGGCCAACCGCGGGTAAATCTTGGGCTTTTCGGCGATGATGGTGGCGTCGAAGTTGGCGATGGCGAAGCTCCGCTTGGAGAGTTCGCCACAGACCCGCGCTAGCAGAATTTGGGAATCGATATTCTTGTAGGCGGGATCTGTGTTGGGAAAAAAGTGTCCGATGTCAGGCAGGCCGGCCGCGCCGAGCAGTGCGTCGCAAATGGCGTGGGTGACGCAATCGGCGTCGCTGTGGCCTTCCAGGCCGTAGTCGGTATCGAACAGGACGCCGGCGAGAACGAGGCGTCGCCCCGCCACGAGCGGGTGGATGTCGTAGCCGTGGCCAATGCGGAAGTTCATGGGTAAAGCGTCGGGTGCACTTGCGGCGGGCTCGCCGGGAGCCAGTCGCAAACAGGAAGAGGCCCTGACGTTGGCGGTTTTTTTGCGCGGGCACGAGCCCGCGTTACGCCTCCGCTTGCCCGCGGGCCAACAGGTACTCCAACCAGGGCAGATCGGCCGGCGTTGTCAGCTTGGGGTTGGGCGAAGTGTTCTCGAGCAGGGCGATGGGATGACTCAGTTGTTCCACGGCCTGGGCGTCGTCCGTCAGGTGCAGGCCACGGGCTTCGGCGTGCTGGTAGGCGCGCACAATGAGGGCCCGGGAAAAAACCTGGGGCGTTTCCATCGCCCACAGGCGCGGACGATTGAGGGTGCGCAAGCGGGCGTCATCGCGGTGTTCCTTGATCGTGTCCGTGACCCGGTGGGCGAGAACGACGGCGTTCTCGCGCCGGACTATCTTGTGCAGCGCCACGAGCTGTTCCGGTTGAATGAGAGGCCGGGCGCAGTCGTGGATGAAAACATGCTCGATGTCATCCGGCAGCGCCCGGAGCGCGTTGATCACCGAATGCTGCCGTTCGCGTCCCCCGCGGACGAGGACCGAGGGCGTGGGTGCGTGGGCGGACAGCGCCGTCATCTGTCGCTGATCGCGGTAGCCGACGACGTAAAGATCGGCGATCGCGCTTTGCATGAAGGCCGCCGCGGAATAGGCAAAAACCGGCCGGCCGCCGAGGGGCGCCAGAACCTTGTCGAGGACCACACCCTTCATGCGCGAGCCGCTGCCGGCAGCGAGGAGAATGGCGGCGGTGCGGCTCACGGTGTCAGTTCAGCGTCAGGGTTGGACAGCGGCGCCTGCCCGAGTTCGCGAATAATCGCGCGGGCCGCGCCCACCGGATCGGCCGCTTTGAAAATTGGCCGGCCGACCACGACGAAATTTGCGCCGGCATGGGCGGCTTCGGCGGGTGTCATCACACGCGTCTGGTCGTCGGCCTTGGCGTCACGCGGCCGGATTCCGGGGGTGACCAACGCGATACTGGGCGAGAGGACAGAGCGGAGCGGGGTGATTTCCAGGGGCGAGCAGACCAATCCGCGAATTCCGGAAGCCGCCGCGAGCTGGCCAAGTCGGACAACCTGCTGTTCGGGTGTGTCCGCCACGCCGGTCTCGGCGAGTCCCTGGGCACTCATCGAGGTCAGGACGGTGACACCGAGGAGAAGCAGGTTGGGCGCGTGTTGCTGTTGGGCCTTGACCGCCCATTGCATCATTTCCCGTCCGCCACTGGTATGGAGGGTGAGCATGCCGATGGGCAGGCGGCTAGCGGACTCGACGGCTTTGGCGACAGTGTTGGGGATATCGTGCAGCTTGAGGTCGAGAAACACGCGGAAACCGAGGTCGGCAATCTCGCGCACGCAGTCGGGGCCGCAGGCCGTGTACATTTCCAGGCCGATTTTGACCCAGGTGACCGTTCCCTGGAGTTGACGGAGCGCAGGCTTAATTTCGCGCGGCGACGGGGCGTCAAGTACAAGGATGAGATCGCAGGACATCGGCGGAAACCCACTCATTCATACTAATGGGCGTAACTGAAGCCCAAATCTGATGAACTGGATTAGTACCCCGCAGTATGTCTTAGTGGCCCGCGCGCGTGACTGCCCTCTCTATTTTCGCTCCGGCCAAACTTAACCTGTTTCTCGCCGTTACCGGTCGGCGGGCGGACGGCTTTCACGAACTCGTTTCGCTGGTGGCGCCGCTGGATTTTGGCGACACGCTGCGGGCCGAGTCAGCGGAGCGTTTCTCACTGCGTTGCACCGATCCCTCGTTGGCGGTCGACGAGTCGAATCTCGTGCTCAAGGCGGCCCGGGCTTACGCGGCCGCAAGCGGCTGGGGGGGCAGGGCGGCGTTTATCCTCGAGAAACAAGTGCCCGTCGGGGCCGGCCTGGGCGGCGGCAGCAGCGATGCCGTGGCGACCTTGCGCGCGATGGAGCGCATTTCCGGCGTTACGTTGGCGCCGGCCGCGCTGGCGGGAGTCGCGGCGACGCTGGGATCGGACTGCCCGCTCTTTCTGCACGGAGGTCCGGTGATTATGCGGGGTCGCGGAGAACGGTTGGAGTCCGTGCCGACGGGGGCGGCGCAGCGCTTGAGCGGGCGACGGGTCCTGCTGTTCAAGCCCGGCTTTGGCATTGCCACTCCGTGGGCCTACGGGCGGCTGGCTGCACTCGCCTCCGCCCATCGAGCGGGACCTCCGGCGTATTGTCCGAGTGCCGAGGCCGAGGAACGGCTGGCCGCCTGGCTGGCGAATGACGCGGAACCGGTGGAGACGCTCCTTGATAATACGCTCGAACTTCCCGCTTTTGCCAAATTTCTCGCGCTGCCCGCGCTGTTGGAGCGATTGCGCGCTGAATTTGGCCTCACGCCCAGGATGAGCGGCAGTGGTAGCGCCTGCTTTGCCCTGTTGCGGGACGATACCCCCACCGTGGCCGTGACGGACACCATTCGCATGGCCTGGGGTCGCTCGGCCTTCGTCACCGTGGCGCGAATCGTGTAGATCCGCATTGACCCGCTTGGTGCGGCGAACGTTATCGTTGTACGCCGAACGCGTCACCCGTGGCGCCTGGCTGCAGCCCATCGACATGGAACCGGGAGATAAGACCGAAATCGTGGTGCAAGGCGTCGCTGCCTCGCAGGGCATCGCCTATGGCCAGGTCTTTGTTTATCTGCAGAGTGAACTCGAGTTACCGGCCTACCAAGTGGAACCGGAAAAGCGGATTGACGAAGTTGCGCGTTTTGATCGCGCGCTCGTGGTGACGCGGCAGCAAATCTCGAAAATCAAGAACGAGGTGGAGAAGAACATCGGGCCGGAGGAGGCGGCGATCTTCGACGCGCATCTCATGGTCCTTGAGGACGAGGCGCTCATCGGTGAGACGATTCGCGAGTTCGAAGCCAGCGGGCGCAACATCGAGACGTGCTTTCACCAGGTGTCGTCGCGCTACGTGCAGGCCTTCTCGGAAATCGATGACGAATATCTGCGCGAGCGCGCCGGGGATTTGCGCGATGTGGCGCAGCGGGTCCTCCAGAATCTCCTGGGGCAGGCGGAAAATTCGCTGAGCCGGCTCGCCGATCAGCGGATCGTCGTGGGTCGGGATATCACCCCGTCGGAATCGGCCACGCTCGATCGCACCGCCGCCTTGGCGCTGGTAATGGATTCCGGCAGTCGGACGAGCCACGCAGTCATCGTGGCCCGCTCGATGAAGATTCCGGCAGTGGTCGGGATGCGCAACCTGACCGAGCGGGTGCGCAATGGCGACTGGGCGATCGTCGACGGCTACGACGGCCTCGTCATCCTGAACCCGTCCGAAAGCACGCTGTTCCGTTACGGGAAGATTCAGGAGCAGAAAAAGACCTTTGAGGCCCGGCTGATGGAGAGCAACCGGCAGCCGGCGGTGACGCTCGACGGCGTGACGGTTTCGCTGATGGCCAACATCGAAAAAGCCGAGGACGTGGCCAAGGCGAAAGCTTACGTGGCGGATGGAATCGGGCTGTATCGTACAGAATTTTTGTACATGAGCTCGGCGCATTTTCCCACCGAGCAGGAGCAGTACCTCACCTACAAGTCGGTCGTCGAGGCGATGGCGCCGTTGCCGGTGGTGATTCGCACCCTCGATATCGGCGGCGACAAACCGATGGCGGGAAAGACGGAACTCTTTCCCAAGGAAAACAACCCGTTCATGGGGTTTCGGGCCATTCGCTTCTGCCTCGAACATCAGGATATTTTCAAAGATCAGCTGCGCGCGATCCTGCGGGCCAGTCATCACGGCAAAGTGCGGCTGATGTACCCGATGATCAGTGGGGCGGAGGAACTGGCCCGGGCCAACGTCGTGCTCGCGGAATGCCGGGCGGAACTGCAGGCCCGCGGCGTGCCGTTCGACGACAAACTCGAGGTGGGGGTCATGATTGAAATTCCCAGCGCTGCCGCCACCGCCGACCTGCTCGCGCCGGACTGCGCCTTTTTCAGCGTGGGGACCAACGACCTCATTCAGTACATGCTCGCCATCGATCGCGTTAACGATCGCATCGCGCATCTTTATGAACCGACGCACCCGGCCATTCTTCGGATGTTGCGTCAGGTCGTCACCGAAGGACATCGCCGGACGCTTTCGGTCAGTGTGTGTGGTGAAATCGCGGGCGATCCGATCTTTGCCCCACTCCTCCTCGGCCTCGGCATCGATTGCCTCAGCATGTCCCCCGCGTGGCTGCCGGCCGTGAAGTACATGGTGCGTTCCATGACAATGGCCGATGCGCGGGCACTGGCGGCCGAAGCTCTGTCGATGAGTTCGCCGAAGGAAATCTACGGTCGCTGCGACGCGTTTTTTCGGGCTCGCGTGCGCATGGAATGACCGCAGTAACAAATTAGTTACGTGCGGCCCGTTGAGAAACCTTGAGTCTTCTACCACCTGTCTCCCAGCCCTAGCATGAATTCATCCCGGAGTTTGCGGCTGACAGCTTTCCTGCTGGTTACGGCTGGAGTCGTGTTGCTTGGCGCGGGTTGCAGCAACCCGTTTGTCACAAAATATAAGGTCCTCGTGGATGCGATCGCGGCGCCGGGGGTCGTCAAACCGAGCGGGCAGTCCTACCGTCTGGTCGCGAAGCGCTCCGTACTCAGCCAGGTTCCGGTGCAAGTGCCGGTCATTGCGGCTTGCGTGAACGCAGCCCTGTCG
>CANJNJ010000141.1 GCA_947474995.1 Opitutaceae bacterium
CCGCGTCTCTGGCGCGAGTTCCTCATCAAGTATCAGGATCGTGTCGTGATGGGGACTGACGGGAACCTGAACCGCGGCGTCGACGAATTCTGGACGCCGCACTGGCGCACGTTGGAAACCTACGACGAGTACTTCGAACATCCCGCGCAAATTCGGTTGGAAACCGGCGCTCCCGCCCACGGACGATGGAATATTTCAGGTTTGGGCCTGCCCGACGATGTCCTGCGCAAAATCTACTATCAAAACGCCCTGCGCCATCTGCCAGCCTTACGCGCCTCCCTCGAGAAACAACTGGCCGCACGTTAAAACATTTCCACCGGGTTCCGCGCCGGCGCGGATTTCCGGTTGAAATGGCGACGACAGATCATTCGTCGCAAGGATACTGCGGCCCGCGGCAAGCAGCAGCCCACCCCAATCGGCGGCGGTCGACTCATTCGTGAGCCCGCTCCCACTGCAGGTTTTCCGCTCCGACGGGCGGGGCCGGCCGGGCTAGAAACTCAGCTTGGCCGTAAACAAAACATTCCGCGGGGTAAAATACGCGGGAGTTCCCGGCAGGGTGATGCGGGCCGGAGAGGAGAAGTCACCGTTGCGGGGAGCAGAAATCGTGTAGGCCGTCGTGGCGCTCAAAGAGCTGAAGCCGTAAATCGCCTCGGTCTTGTTCAGCACGTTGTCGACATTGACGTCGAACTGAATGGTCTTCGGCGCCAGCCGGCTACGCGTTTCCTTGAACCGATAGGTATAGGAAAACGTCGCCGTCACCTTGTAATTGGCGTTGCCGAGAATCGTCGTGGTTTCGTCAACCGTCGGATCGTCGATCGCGTTCGCCGGATTGTTGGGATCGACGATGGTATCGCTCGTCCGGTACCCGAGGACCATCCCCCCGCGATAGTTGACGCCGAGCCCTACGCGCAATCCCTGCAGCCGCCCCGTGCGGATGCGATAGTCCGTCGCCAGATTGCCCACCCACGGAATGCTGCCCTGGCTGCGCTGGTTCTTTCGGCCCACGACGCTGGGAATCGTGATGTCCTGGAGCGTGTTCCAGGCATCGACTGCCGCCCGGACCTTCGTCTGGTTGATCTTGGTGGGATCATCGAGGGCCGGATTGATCTGCGCGTCGTTCTTCGCGTCGATGATGATGCCGGCATCGGCCAGGATCAGTCGCGTGACGGCGTCCTGCGACTGGAAGTACTTGATGGTATCCGGAAACTGATCCCTGAGCTCCGTGTAGTTTTTCCCGGCGTTCAGGATGAGGCGCCACGACGGCGTCAGGTTTGCCGTCAGGTCGAGTTCGTAGCCCCGCGTCGCGGTCGTGTTCGTGTCGCGGATGGCATTTTGCGGGTTTCTTTTTGCCCCGCGAATGTTTTGTCCGGTCGAACTCAAGTCCCCCACCACCGGCGTGTCGGCAAAGGTGGTATAAGGTCCGGTCGCGGGGGGATTCACGAGGTTGCCGGCCTGATAGGAATCATACCACCCCAGGCTGACCGACAGCCGACCGTTGGGGAGCGTGAAGCGAATCCCCGCATCCTTGCCCTTCGAAGAGGTCGGGAGAACCAGGCTGCCATCGAGTCGCTCGAACGGCGCGCTGATTTCGTACGTATCGCCGACGTTGCCGTAGAGCCCGATCGACTTCGTCAGGTTGATCACGAACCCGTAGGTGGCAGTGTTGACCTGGGGCCGGATGGAGGGGGAATCGAAGTCGTCGCGAAAACGATCATTGGCGTATTGGGGCGCCGGCACCTGCGCATTGTTCACGCTGATGCGCGGGCGAACTTCCGCGACTTGGGCCGGCCCAATGGCTACGCCGGCGGCATTTTTCGGGAAGAATTTCAGGTCCCAAAAGTCGGCCGGCGTCGGCTTCCGGTAGGCAATCGTGGTGCCATCCCAACCGGGCGCATAGCTGCCGGGCTGGAGTACCCGCCGCGAGGACAACCGGGCGAAATCGCGGCGAAACGCCCCGATCAGCACCAGGCGATTCTTGAACAGATCGAGGTTTCCCGCTGCCTGCAGGAATTGATACTTGCGGGTATTGGTGACGTTATTGTCTTCGCGTTTCGTATCATACATCCATTTCGGGCTGACGATTTCCGTTACGCCATTGATCGGATTGTAGACCTTCACCGGCCTCATCTTCATACTCCCGGGCCAGTAATCCGGGCTCTTCTGGTCCATGTATTGTCGGGAATAGAGTCCGTACTCGCTCAGTTCGAGGTTGTCGACCCACGTGCGGGCGTCGGGCGCGACGCTCGTCAGCGGCAGGAGCAGCGAACTGCCGAGTTGGTCGTTAATATGGTTCGTCGCCCCAGCCAGCGTCGCCAATTGCATTTTGCCAAAGCGGCTCTCCCGTGCATAGACCGCCTGAAACCGCGCGTTTTGAAACGTGTTTTTGCGATCGTTGTTGTAGTCCATGTACTCGGAGTACGTGTGGAGGAAGAATGGATTCGGGGCGCCGTTGGGTAAAAGCCTCGCGACGTCGATGCGCTGTTCGTTCAGACCCCGGCGGTTTGTTTGTCGGGCCAGAAAGAAAGAGCGGTTGATATTGCCAGAGAGCTCCACAAAGAGGTGCTCGCTCACTTTGTAGTTAACGCTGATGGTCTGGCTCTGATCCATCTCATCCTGGGTCGGGTACCGGTTGTCCCACAGGCCGTTCTCGCTCGCTTTTGGATTATGAAAGAAAGGGGAACCGGTCAGGGCGTTGGCCCAGCGCACCTTGGGGTCCGTCCCAGGCAGATCCACCACCACCTGGTCTTGCACGCTGTAGCCGACCGTCCGCAGCGGCTTGCCATTGAGCCAATTGGTGTTGGCGAGCGTATTGTTTTGCTGGGCACCCTTCGTGCGGAATTCGTTCTGGAAATTTAACGCCGAGCCTCCCCAAGCCGCATCCGGGTAAATGGCAAAACGCATCGTCGTCATGCGCACCAGCCCTTGCGGCGCCAGCTGCGCGGTCGTCGGGACGCCCGCTCCCGTCAGCGGGAGAGTCGTGGCATAGGTGGTCCGGCCATCCCAGGCGGACGTCTGGTCCTTCATGTTGGTCATGATGAGCGTATCGCTCGTCATGTACTCCAAATCACCACGCACAGTCAGTTTGGGCGTAATCTGGTAGGTGGCGGCCAGCTGCGCGCCCTTTTTTCGGGCATATTCGTGATCTTTCCACGTGTTCCCCTGATCCCACATCAGGTTAGTGCGGAGCGCAATTTTGTCCGTCACGGGCTGATTAAGGTCCATCGTGAAGCGCTTACGATCATAGGTTCCGTAGCGCAGCGACACCTCCCGAATCGTCTTCGCAAGCAGAGCCTGCTTCGTGATCGAGTTCTGCGTGCCCGACACTCCGCCGGCACCGTACAGCACGGCATTCGGGCCGCGACCAAAGTCGATTCGATCGAGCGAATAGCTGTCCGGTGTCGCAATGAAGGAGAAATAATTCCGCAGCGGCGCGCCGGTTCGCACGCCCCGGATCGTCACGGCCCCCGACCGGTTCGGCGTGGAGCCCGTGCCGGCGTTGTCCGCATTCATGTTCGCGCCGCTCGGGGTCCACTCGGCCGCATCGGCCACATCGGTGATGCTGAAAGCGTCGAGAAACTCCCGGGTAACAACCGAGTACGCCACGGGCGTGTCTTTCAGCGCCGTCGCGATGCGCCCGCCGGCGAGCGAACTCGCCGCGACAAATCCGACGTCCGAGTCGGCGCTGACCTGAAAGGGATCAAGCTTCACCGTGCTACTTTCGGCGGCCGCACTGGAAGGCGCCGGTACGGTCTGTCCCGACATTTGCGAAACGCTCAGCGCCAAAAGCGCGGCCATCAAACTTCCGGCGGACTGACTGGTTTGCTTTTTCATGGGTCTTAGGAATTCAACTTGCCACTCCCCGACCCCAGCGCGCAGGCACGCGCTGCTTTCGGTGAAATTCGATCAGTGATTTAGGCAGATTTGCAGCTGGCAAAGAAATCCCGCGAGGGGCTTCACCGGCTGCCGGGGTAGGCTTGGGGTTGTCCGCGACATTCGTTAGGGCCGAATATGTTGTCAAGGAATGAGGCCCGGTTTTCGCCCACACTGGATGATAGGTCGGCCGCCGATTCGCCATTGACGATCACTTTCTCCGCCGTTGGCGTCGCCAGTGTTACTTCCGGTTTGCCCACCCTCCGCCGGTCGGATGGCGTAAGAGTTAATATCCCCGCGACTTCCCCACCAAATGTTTCCATGAAAACCAAATTGCTTTGGTCCGCGCTCCTGCTCCTTGCCGCCACCACCCCCGCCGTGGCGGCCAGTTCCAACCCCGACTGGCACGCGGAATTCCCGGCCTTCAAGATTGCCGGCAACCTCTACTATGTCGGCACCGCCGATCTCGCAGTTTATCTGATTCACACCCCGGAGGGAAACATCCTGATCAATGCCAATTTCCCGCAGGATCTTCCCCTGCTCCGGAAAAGCATTGCTGCGCTCGGTTTCAAATACACTGACACAAAGATCGCGCTCATCAGCCACGGCCACGGGGACCACGACGCCGCGGTCGGCCTCATCCAGAAAGAAACCGGCGCCAAGCTGATGGTGATGGAGCCGGACGTGGCCGCCGTGGAAAGCACCGAGACGGGCCGCCCGGGTGCCAAGGTCGATCGCGTGCTGCACGACAGCGACACCGTCGAGTTGGGCGGCGCGAAGTTGACGGCCCGTTTGACCCCGGGTCACACGGCCGGGTGCACGACGTGGACGATGGCGGTGCCAGAGGGCAGCCGGAAGCTCAATGCCGTCATCATCGGCAGCCCCAATGTTAATCCGGGCTACATCTTGGTCGGAAATAAGAAATATCCGCAAATCGCCGAGGACTACGTGAAAACTTTCAACCTTCTCCCGAGTCTGCCGGTCGACATCTTCCTCGGCGCCCACGGCGCGTACTTCGGCATGAAGGCCAAGTACGAGAAAATGAAGACCAGCGGCGGCAACCCCTTCCTGGATCCCGCCGGCTACCAGGCCTACGTCTCCGAACGCGCCGCCACCTTCCGCAACGAATGGGAGCGGCAGAAAAAGAACCCCGGCTCCCCCGCGCCGCAGCGCTAATTGGGGAGTGCGGTGCCCCGGCGCTAAGGAGCGCCGGTCTTCGCCCGGCGTCGGGTGCCCCAGCAGCGGCGCACGACGAGAAAGTTCCTATCAACCTCCCGAAAACGGCGCCAGGTCGCCGCCCTCCAAAGTGCCCAACTGACACCAGGGCCCCTTCTCCGCGCTTCCGCTTTTCCGCGTGGGTCTCTCCGCCACCCGTATTTCCCTTGTGTCCCGAACTGCGCCGCCCTTCGTACGAATTCTGTCCGCCGTCAGAAGTTCAGCTCCCCTTTCCCCCCCATGAACCTCGCGCACCCCGGCATTCCCTCCCGCCGTAATTTCCTTAAACTCGGCCTCGGCACCGCCGCCCTGAGCCTCCTGCCCGACCGCCCCAGCCTCCGCGCGGCCCAGGGCAAAGCCGTCCGTTTCACGGAGGACGATCCCGCCAACACCCGCATCGCCCATCGCATCAACGTCCGCGGCCTCACCGACGACGATCTGCTTTTCTTCCAGCAGATCGGCCTGCGCTGGGCCCGGCTCGAGTGGGGCAACGACACCGTCACGCTCGACAGTTTGCGCGAAACCCAAAAGCGCTTCGCCCGCTTCGGCCTGAAGATTTTTTCCGGCGTCCATTCTTCCTATCGCTCCCTCAAGGTCCAACTCGGCCAACCCGGCCGCGACCAGGACATCGAGACCTACCGCACCTTCCTGCGTAATTTGGGCAAACTGGAAATCCCCGTCGCCTCCTACGACTTTCATCCGGCCAACACCTACACGACCGCCATGGTCGAACATCGCGGCTACAAGACGCGTGAGTTCGACACCGATGATTTCCGCAAGAAGGTCGAGAAGCCGGCATTCGATCGGGAATATTCCGCGGACGAGATCTGGGCCAGCTACACCTACTTTATGAAGGCGGTCCTGCCGGTCGCCGAGGAAGCCGGCGTGAAACTCGCGCTGCACCCGGACGATCCGCCGCTCGCCAAGATGAACGGCACCGCCAAGTTGTTCACGCACTACGACGGCTACCACCGCGCGGAGCAGATCGCCGGCGGCAGCAAAGCCTGGGGCCTCACGTTCTGCGTTGGCACCTGGATGGAAGGCGGCAAGGAAATGGGGAAGGACGTCTTTGAGATGATCAAGGACTTCGGCGGTCGCGGAAAGCTCTTCGAAGTACACTTCCGCAACGTCACCTCGCCCCTGCCCCATTTCGTCGAAACCTTTCCCGACGAGGGCTACACCGACATGTATCAAGTCATGAAGGCGCTCCGCGAAGTGCGCTTCACCGGCGCCGCCGAACCCGACCACGTGCCGCAGCTGGCCGGCGACACCGGGATGCATCGGGCCGGCACCGCCTATTGCGTCGCCTACATGCGCGCCCTCCTCCGCCGCGCCAATGAAGAAGTCGGGTAGCGACACGTGTTGTGGGAAAGGTTCACGCGGAGCAGCGGAGGCGCGGAGCAACCAATCCCCCTGACTGAATTTCGCCCGCCTCCGCGTTCTCCGCGTCTCCGCGTGAACCCCGCCTCCCTCCGTTACCTCCGTTTCCTCCTGTAAAATGCTTTGGGTCTGGTTCGAAGCGTTCCGATTTTTCCATGATTACTCCCATGCGCCATTTTCTCGCCTTTCTTCTCCTCCCCCTCCTCGCCCACGCCGCTGACACCGAGCGCCCTGTCACCACGCCCGTACCGCGCTACGAAATCAAGCGCGCCGCCGCTGCCATCACGATCGACGGCCGCGTCGATGAGGCCGCGTGGAAAAACGCCGAGGCCGTCACCCTCCAGTTTCCCTGGGACGCCCAGACCGGTGCGAAACAGAAAACCACCGTGCGCCTGCTGTGGGACGACGAATATCTCTACGTCGCCTACACCTGCGAAGACACCGACATCGTCGCCCACTACGCCCAACACGACGACCCGACGTACAAGGACGATGCGGTGGAACTCTTCATCAATCCAAATCCCAAGCAGACCGTTTACTTTGGCCTCGAGATGAACGCCCGCGCGGTCCTTTACGACTACCTCTATATTTTCCCGCAGGCACTGCTGAAATCCTATGAGCTCAAGGGCGTGAAGCTCGCCTCGCATCTGGACGGCACGCTCAATGTCACCTCCGACACTGACCGCGGCTGGGAGTTGGAGGTCGCCATTCCCCTCGCGAACTTTTCCGAACTGCTGGGCGGCAAACCCGTCGTGAACGGCACCGAGATGAGCGCCAACCTCAACCGTTGGGACGGCACCGAGCCAAATCGCCGGCTGAGCATCTGGTCGGACTCCGCGATGACACGCCCCAATCCCCATAACCCAAAGCGTTTCGGCCAGTTGGTGTTTGTGAAGTAAGTGGCGCCATCTGCCGCGTAAGATTGGCCTCAGGTTGCGAGAGGCCGCGCGCGGAGCGCCCGGCCCACCCGGGACGCAAATCGTGAAGGGTGGGCCGGGCACTCCGTGCGCGGCCAAGAACCGCAAGAAAACCCATTCGTGCAAAGCCACGCTTCCCGCGGCCCTTGGACCAAATCCGTTTCATCGAGGATCCCACCAAAGCGGCATACCTGCTGACGATCAATCTCACGGAATGGCTCCTCCATCCCGTCGGCAACATTGACGGTACGTTTACGGCGAGGCTGCAGACCCCGCGCGAACGGAGCTCCTCCCGAGTCTCAAGCGAAGCTGAGTCCATTTGGAATGCGGCCGATCCGGTGCCGCTTTGCCCCAAAGCGGCACCGGATCGCCCACTCCCCACCAAGCCCATCGCCCACACGATTGACCGCTAGAGCGAATGGCGTAGCGTTACCGTCAGCGCGGTGCCTCCATGAACGCTTCCTCTTTGGCGACCGGACCCCTTCCCTCCCCCGCAATTCTGCTCTGCGGATTCGTCCTGTGCTTTTTCCCGCCCCTGGCCTTCGCCGCCGACCCGGACAACCAGGACGCCCAGAAACAGCTGCGCCTCGAAAAATTTGTCCTGCCCGATTTTCCGCCCTTTGCCCGGCTGTCCGGCGTCACCCGCGGCCTGGTCACGGTCGCGATCGGCCGCAACGCTGAAGGCCAGGTGACGGACATCCTCGTGCTGGATTCGACAAACGCGCTGCTTTCGGAAGCGACGACCAACGCCATCGCCCAATGGAAATTCGCACGCCCCAGCAATCAACCCATCGAGGGCCAGCCGGTCGTGCCCATTGTCCGTTTCATTTTCAACACGGGCGGCGTCTCCATAATTTCGGCCGCAACCGGCCGGGCTACCGCCAAGATTCAGGACCCCGCCGTCAATGCCCCCGTCGTCCTGCCTGCACTCTCGGAAATCGACGACGGCCCCAAGCCGCTTTTTCAACCGATGCCTCAAATTCGGGGCGCGGCCGCCAGCACCGCGCGCGGCGGCACGGCCACGGTGAAGTTCTTCGTCGATGACACCGGCCGCGCGCGCGTGCCAATCGTGCTGGAATGCTCGTCGCCCGAACTCGGCGAAGCCGCCGTCCTCGCCGTCGAGCAATGGCGCGATGAACCACCGTTTGTCGCCGGCCACCCGACCATCGCCATCGAAGCACAGACCTTCACCTTCGGCACCCGCACGCCGTAAACGGCCCCATTCAGCCGTGCCTCCACTCCGGGGATTTTTGGCGCGCGCAATCCGGCGCCGCACGCCAAACCAACGCCGGCCACCTTCGCTGACCGGCAACCCAAGGACTTTCCCCTAAGCAAACCGCCTACTCCGATATCACGCTAACCCCGATGTTCGCCGGCGACGAAAGACGTTAATATTTATTAATGAACATCGGCGATTCGCTCGATTCGGGTCGCGGTGAATCGCTGGCGCCGCCCCTCCCCGGAGTGCCCTCCGGGGAGGCCGTAAAACTTTTTTGCGCAACGGAAAGGACGCAGCCAGGCGCCGGTGGAACCAGTTCACCCCCGCTTTCCCGGACCAAATCTCGCGCCTCGTGCTCATCGCCCTCCTGGCCGCCGGAAACTGCCGCAGTGGGCCGATCGATTCGGCCATTATCGCAGCGATGAAACTGGCCGAGCACCCAAACTACGCTTGGACCTCGACCGTGATGGACGACGCCCAAGTCTATACGGTCGAGGGAAAAACCGTCGACGGCAGTTGGACCTGGATGCGAATGCCGATGGGCCCTTCGGTCGGGGCCTTGCTGGATTCTTCCCCCAAAAGTGAAATGGAGGCGATTTTCAACGGGGCGGCAAACTCGGTGATTTGGACGGCGAAAGGCTGGCAGACCTACGGCGAATTGCCGCGATGGGAGTCGGGGTACATCCCCCAAAAAGAACCCCTGCTGCCGCCCCCCCCGATCTCCGCCGGCCGGCGGCCCGACCCGAGCGGTTCGGGTTCGGACCCGGGCGATCCATTTGCGACCGAAGAGGGGAGCGTAACGCTTCCGAACCACTCTTCGACGGGGATCAAAGACGGCGAAGCCGACCCTTACAGCAACGCCCAGTTTGCGCTGGGTCTGCCCCACGAGGACCTCGCGACCATTATCAGCAGTTACAAGGACATGAGGGTCGACGGCGAGATCGTCAGTGGAACGCTCACCGATCTTGGGGCCCAGTTGCTGCTGGTGCGCGATGGACCGGAGGATATCCGGCCAGTCATCGCCGGCGGCGACTTCAAGCTACAGGTCAAAGGCGGCCGGGTCGTGCGGTTTCTCCTGCAACTTGAAGGTATCCTGGATATTCGCGGCAAGCGATTCCACGTGCATCAAGTCTCGAACACCGTGCTGAAAGACATCGGCACGACGGAGCTGGAGATTCCGGACGAAGCGCGCCGCAAGTGTGATCCTTAGCGCGACCCTTTGGATGCGGCGCTCGACAGCCGCGCCCTGATGCGCGAAACGTCAGTCCATGAAACCCCTTGTCGTCGCCAGCCTGCTCGCCCTCACCGCCGGCTGCCCCAATTTGCCAGCGGCTTCTTCCCCGCGGCCGAACCCGGACGGCGGCTCCGTGCTTTCGATTGATCACTACGTGCGAGTGAAGTCGACGGCGCCCTCGATGAACGGCCAGTTCGCGCAAATCTACGTGCGCGAGCGTGCCGCCGAGCGCAACCGCCAGGGCGGCTCGGCCGGTGTCGTGCTCTTTGTCCACGGCGCGGGCACGCCGGCGGAAGTCGCGTTTGACGTTTCTTTTCCCGGCTACAGCTGGATGGCGTACCTGGCCAACGCCGGCTTCGATGTCTTCTCCATGGATGTCGAGGGCTACGGACGCTCCACCCGGCCGACGGTCATGAACGATCCCGGCAATCTGGCGCCCGCGCAACAGGCGCAATTCGTGCCGGGTCTGCTCGCGGGGCCAACCGCCCCTTCGTTTCAAGGCAGCGCCACGACGATTGAGTCGGATTGGAACGACATCGGCGCCGTGGTGACCTACCTCCGATCGGCGCGTCAGGTCGAACGCGTGAACCTGGTCGGCTGGTCCCAGGGCGGACCGCGGGCCGGCGGCTATGCCGCCCAACATCCCGAACAGGTGCAACGCCTCGTGCTCTTGGCGCCCGCCTACCAGCGCGCCGGCCGCGCGACGCCCCCCGCGCCTCGCCCCGACACCGTCGTTTTCAATACGCAGAATCAAAAAGAGTTCGAAGCAAACTGGGATCGCCAGGTCGGCTGCGTGGATCAATACGACCGGGCCGTAAGTGCGGCCGTGTGGACGGATATGCTGGCATCGGATCCCATCGGCCGCACGTGGGGCACGGGTGTGCGCCGCGCGCCAACCGTTCCCTCCTGGGGTTGGAATCAGGCTGTGGTGTCGAAGAACCAAACGCCCACGCTGATGATCGCCGGCGTGTTCGACCAACAGGTGCCGCCGGCGCGCGTCCGCGAGTTGTATGAGGACCTGGGAGCAGCGGACAAAGTTTTCATCGAATTGGCCTGCTCCTCGCACAACGCGCTCTGGGAGCGCAATCACCTCCAGCTCTTTCAAGCCTCGCTGGAGTGGTTTCAGCATGGGACCGTCAACGGCGCGAGGAATGGCCGGCTCAAGCTGGGCGACGAAACGGTTTCCAAGCGGGCCGAGTAGGCGGAACGGAACCGGCAACCCGGTAGGGACGCCTCTCCGCAGGCGTCCGCGGACGGCGCGGGGAGCCATCCCGGCCCGGACATACATTTCCTTGCGAAGATTGCTCGAAGGGGCTGTCCAAAAAATCTCTTCAAATTCTCATTCTGAGTACCGACAAAAAAGACGCCCGGTGCGGAATGCACCGGGCGCCGACCAAGGAAGGAGATTGCCGGAAAACTTAGTACCGCGCGCTGACACCGACGTTGAGGCGGGCACCGTAGAGCTCGCTCATGAGGATGTGCCGCTGATCCACGTGCCACCAATCGGGCGAATTGTTGAAGATATTGATGTAGTCCAGGAAGAACGAGAGATTCGCCCGGTAGCGGTACTGGAGGTTGAAATCGACCGTCGGATCATCCGTCGCGCGCGTCTGGGACGTCACTGCCGCGCTGTAGGTCATCAGATAGCCGCTCTTGTAGTGGTAGGTGACCCGGGTCTCGAATTTCTTGTTCGAGTAGGACACGCCGGCATTATAGGTCCGCGGCACGAAGTTCGCGAGCTCGGCCGCGCCGCTGGCATAGCTACCCGACGTGCGCAGACCCGTGAAGTTGGCGAAGAGCGAGATGCCATTGAAGGGCTGCGGGAGTTTCCGGAGCTGCTGGCTGTAGCCCACTTCGAAACCCTCGACGACCGCGCTGCCGAGATTGCTGGTGGTGGTCAGGTCGAAGCCCGCGTAACGACCGTCAAACCCGTTGTTCGTCCCCGAGCCAATGACGGCCGTGGCATTAGCGATGTAGTTGGAGATGTCCTTCCGGAATACCCCGGCCGAGACGATGCCGGCGGGCTGGAGGTAGTATTCGACGTCGAGGTCATAATTCCGCGTGAACTGGGGCTTAAGGCCGGGATTGCTCTGCGAGACGCGACCGCCAGCGCTGCTGTCGCTCAGGTAGGAAACGGTCGTGTTCGGGGTGATCGCCCCGAGGCCGGGCCGCGCACCGCTGGTCGAATAACTGGCACGCGCGAGCAGATTGGGCGTAAGGGTATACCGGAGGTGCACGCTGGGAAACCACGCCTGATAGGTTCGCGCCACCGTGACTTGGGTCTGGTTGGGCGCTTGCGGATCCGTGAGCGCACCCGTGGCATCAACCGCTGTATGCTCAAAACGGATTCCCGTGAGAATGTTGAGCTTACCCGCGTTGAATTTTACCTGACTGTAGCCGGAGCCCACCCCCTCGGTCACCACGCGGGGAATCGGCCGGGTGGAAACCGTCGTGCCCTGCGCCCGGAAGAATTCGGGATTCGACTTGTACAAAGCGTCGGCCGTCCGGTAATCGAACATGTCGCGCGCCATCATCCGATTGTTGAACAGGCTGTAGGTCCAGGGGGCGAGGAACTGCGCCAGGTTGTCGTCATTCTTGCCGGTGGCAGCATTAAACCCCAGCACCCCGTCCGCATTGATATAATCCCAGGCCGGACGGTAGGTCTTCAGCCAGCGGCTCTGCCGGCGATAGTCGGCGCCGCTCTTGAAATCCACCGAGACACTTCCCACCGAGAAACGCCGGAGAAAATCGACCTTTTCGGCCGTGACTGTCTCGCGCGTAATATCGGGCTGCTCGAAGCGCGACGAGGTGTACTGCGTGAAATCGCTGCCCCGGCCAATGCTCGGCCCGTAGGTCTGGAGATAAACGGGCCGCGTGGCGTCTCTCGTCGCATCGTAGCCGACGCCGATGCCGGTGCGCGTCGGGCTAAAGCCCCAGAAATTATCGTCGTAGGACGAGGGGTTCCAGGACGCGCTGAAGAGCAGTTTGTTATCGCCCCAGCTCTTCCGGCCGTCCACGCCGAGCTTGTACTGGTGCGAGCGCTTGGTCTCATGGGCGGAACGATTAAGAATCGTGGCATTCAGCAGTTCGTCGTAGGAATCGCTAAAGTTCGGCGCGATTCCAGCCACCGCGTTCGCGGTGGTGCGCGGGACGGCCCCGGCCTCGATCTGCGCGCGGCTGACCCGCGAGTAGTCGGCGATGGCGTTGGTCGCCGTGATATTCCAGTCGGCGCGGTCACCGTCGAAGGAGAAGTAGTTCAACTGGGCGCTGATCCCGATCTGCGCGGTTTCGTCAAAACGGTATTCCAGCTTGCCCGAAAGGCCCCCGCGGACCCGCGTGTTCACGTCGTTGAGTTGGCGGGCCTGCGTGCTGATATTGTTGTCGACGTTGGGTCGCGTCATCTGGACGCGGTCGCGGGTATTGGTCGTTTGCGAATAAGAACCCGACAGGGCGAGACCGACATGCCGCTCCGGGCCAAAGGTGTTGAGGTAGGTCAGCGACGCGGTCGGGCCATACTTGCCCAAGTTGATCGGGGCCAGCTGCTGGTTGACGACTTTCCCCTCACGATAG
>CANJNJ010000142.1 GCA_947474995.1 Opitutaceae bacterium
AACGAGCGTCGCAGCAGGAACACCTGCTCCAACGAGTCAGGCACCAGTCCCCCGAGCACGATCGTCGGCACGCGCCCAGTGCCTTGCTCCCGCAGGATCTGACCGAGGCAATCCGGACTTACTGACGGGTCGCAGGACGTCACCCGCGTGCGACGATCGGCCGGCCGATGGAGCGCGACCTGCGGCGGGCGGAAACGCTCTTCAGTCGTTCGAACCAAAGTATGAAACGGTCGCAGCGGCGCGGCACGCAGGGCGGAGATGAACGAACGCGTCAGTGCAAAATTCAGCGGTGGCATTCGACTCGAAGCCATCGGTCCCCGCCAAGTTCACAATCGAGAACTCAACCCGTCGCGGGAATATTGCGTGGCCGCCACCCGTGCGTAACGCATAGCGGCTTGGCGCAGACGGAGCGCGGCAAGGCGCATGGAAATACGCAGGCGGAGTGCGTTCTCGCTCCGAAAACGAATCCGCTGAGAGGGGGAACCCGATATCCTCATCGGATTTTGGAGCGTACGCCATCACCCAGGTCCGTTGGGGACTCGGGCCCCACCTTCAACTCAACTTACGTCCCGCGTTCGCTGGAGCCGCGACGCCCTCGTCGCGGTGCTGGCGCAGACTGACGCGGCGAGGGCGCCGCGTCCCCAACACGACAACCGTTCCGCGAGCGGCAAAAGTTCAAGACCCCTCTTAAGTCGACGGTAGAGCAGCAGCTGGAGCCGCCGCCGAACCACCCGCGGATGTCTCCGCGCTCAGGGCAGTCGGCGAGACGTCACCCTCACTCGTCGTTAAATTTGCCGCCGCTGCCGGTTCGTCCCGGACCGGCGGCGCTTTCTTCACTTTGGATCGATTTCGGTTCAATCCGGCCCGGGCACGCACCTTGGACGCCGGCTTCTTTTTCGCGGGAGCCGCGGCCTTCGTCGCCTCGGCCAGCGCGGCCCGGAGCGCCTTCACTTCCTTCCATGCTTCCTTGGCCGTCTTCTTGGCCCGCCGGTGGGCCTTGCGGCTTTTCTTGAATTCGGCTTTGGCGACCCGGGCCGTCACCTCGGCGGACTCAGCCCAGCGCGCGGCGGCGACCAGTTCAGTACGCAACTCCGCGTTCTTCAGTACGGTGCGGGGTTTAGATTTTTTTTTGGCGGGACTCATGAGAAAGTCACAGCGGCTCGGCCGCGCAGAGGCGGCCGCCGGGGAGTGCCATCCAAGCGTCCCAGCAGGGCTACCCGCAAGAGTCCTAATGTTACATTTCCAACGGCCGCCGCGACTCTCCGGCCCGGGGCCGGATTCGGGTCGCGAGGGCCCGACGCAAATTCTGGTCGTCGGTGCTCACGGCGCGCCCGTCGATTTCGAACCGCTCCACTCCGTAGTGGTGCACGTGGGTCGGCAACCAGGCTTCAAAGGTGGCCCTTCGCTCCCCACTCGTCTGCGGCGCCAAGTCCACCTTGATGGCATAAGTCGGACCGGCGTGAGACCGCGGGGCGACGCGGACCGTCGTGCCCATCGGGGCGGTGCGGCGCAGCACATGTTGTAACGCCGGGTGGCTCGTCACGATCCGGATGGTCATTTCGCCCCCGGTGCTGAGCCCGCGCGCCCGCAGCGTCGAGTGCGATCCCTCGTCGACACCCACATGTTACATCGCGAGCGCGATCGACATTGATCAGGTAGGCTTTCCCTTCCGGTCGGCGGCCAGACCTTGGTGCAGCCGGGAAACGCGACAAAAAAATGCCGGACCATAAGGTCCGGCATTGGGCCGCGTTTAAATCCGGCCGAGGCGACTGGAGCCAGTCAGCACATTTTGGGCGTAGCCCCATACCATGGAGCCACTGCCCTGGAGTGTAACGAAGAGGGCCGGCGGAAAGCGGCGCCAGGTCGCCGCAGTCCAAAGTTCAGGTCAGGCTCATGGTGCCTCGTAAATTTCCATGAGGGCGAGGCCCGAGGTGCTATTGTTACCGACGACCTGCACGTTGTACGCCCCCGCAGGCAGCGTCACCAGTAACGCCGCATCCTTGCTGCCGGCATCCAACGCGAAGGCCCCGACGGCCTCTGTCATGCTTTGCAACGCCGTCAGGTTGGCGTTGTTCTCCCAGTTATCGTTGCTCGCGACCACGGTTCCCGCCGCGTTCAAAATGCGGATTACGGGATCGGCGAGGGTGTTTGACATCCACCGCGCCAGGGACGGGCCGGCGGCACGGATGAGCAGCGTGCGCGATTGCGCACCGTTGATGTAGAATCCCGTCAACATCGCCTGATCGCCGGTGCCGACAAACCCCCGGGTCGACATGTTGATGAGCCGCCCGTCAGCCGTGCGCTGGCTAATCGCCGGCTGAGCGAGTGCCGCCTGGCCGGCCGCCGGTTGACTGTTTACGCCCGGGGCGCCAACGAGGGCGGCCTGCATCGCTTTGAAAAAGACGTCGGTGTTATCCATCACCCCGGTGAAAAGGCCCGCCCCGACGCCGAAGGCCGAAAGCGGAATATCCGACGCGGTATGCACCGCAGAGGAACCCGGGACCTGGCCGGTGATGACGTAGCCGCTGGCGACGTCGCGCTTGGTGGGATCGGCCGGATAGGTGTTGAGCGGAGCGACGCCATTCAACGGCTGCTGCGTGTCGCGCAAGGGTTGGGCCGCCGTCAGCCAGTCCTCGTTGCGATCGCTGTTGGCCGCGTAGCCGATCAGCATCTTGCGGTCGACATCGGTCGACTCGGGATAGCCATCGGGCAAAATCTTGTAATTGGGAAAGCCCGCGAAGTCGTAGGTCCCAACCACCACATCGCGCAACTGCGCCGTGCCGCCGCCGTTGGCGGCGGCCTTGAGCGCGGTATTGGTCACGGTGCTGGCACCAATGATATTAACCCCGGCGCATTCGTGATCGGCGGTGATGAGGACCAGGGTGTCGGGGTTGGCGATGGCGAATTGCCGGCAGCGCTCGATGGCGCGGTCGAATTCAATCGTGTCGAGAATCCAACGTTCGCTGTCCATGTTGTGCGCTTGTTTGTCAATGGAGGCGCCTTCGACCATCAGCACGAAGCCGTTCGCATTGCGGTTGAGCACCTCGAGCGCCTTGCCGGTCATTTCATCCAGCATCGGCTGATCCGGAAAGCCATAGTCATTCACCACGGCCTTGTTGCCTCGCCGGCCGGCGATCTTGTCCAGCGAGACATTCATGTTCGAAAGGGTAAAAAGTCCCAGCAACTTGGTGGTACTGGCGCCGACGGCCGCGAGTTGCGTGGCGTTCGCAGCATAGGTGAAGCCGGCGCGTTGGAAATCGGAGAGCAGGTCGCGCTCCTTATCGAGGGCACCTTTCGCGACGCCCCACCCCGCCGCCAGCTCGTTCGGGAGCACATAGTCGAAAGCATCGCTCCGCGCCGAGCCCGGCGTGCTCGCGGGCAGGAACCATTTGCGGCCGCCCCCGAGCAGCACGCTGAGATTGGCCTTCACGACCGTCTCGTCGAGATACTGGTCGCAGATGCCCGTGCCCGCGGCGCGATCCTGGGTGTGAATGCCAAAGGCGGCGGGCGTCGCGTCGAAGACATCGGCGGTGGTCACGATGCCCAAGGATTTGCCCGCCGTCCGGGCAAAGTATTCGCCAATCAGCTCGGTCCGCGGGTTGTCGAATTTGTCGAGCGTATCGTCAGGGAACACGCCTTCCTGATTATTGTTGCTCTTGTTGCCGCTCGAATAGCAGGCCGCCCCCGGCGCCGAGTCGGTGACGATCGAGTTGAGCGAATGAGTGGTGACGATCCCCGTGACGGGAAACTGGTCCATCGCGAGAGGGGCGAGCGATTTCCCCTGGCTGACGCCGTTGAGCATAATCCGTGCAGCCGTCCGGTGGGCGATGCCCATGCCATCACCGATCAAGACAATGATATTCCGCGCCCGCGCGTTGCCGGCGGCGGCCGTCCCGAGATTGACGACCTCAAAGTTGCCGCTCGCCGTGGCCACGCTGTTGTCGGCTTGCGTCGCGCGAACCGTGAGCGTGTGGACGCCGGGTCGGGCATTGCTGAAGGCGCGCAGCGTGGCCACCGTCGTGCCGGGAGGCAGCGGCGTCACCGTGGCCGGAGTCAGCGCCACCGAGCCGGCGACGCTCGTATTGTCGACGAGAAATTCAACCTTGGTGACCGCGATGCCGAGGTCCGGCTGCACCGTCGCCTGCAGATCAAAACGCTGCCCGGGCAGGAAGCGCGCGATAATCGGCGGGTTCGGGTCGCCGAAAGAGAACAGCCCGCTCGGCGGCGTGAGGCGGGAAATTTTCGGCGCCGCCAGGGCAGGCAGGGAAATCGCGGCGGCCAACACGGCCGCCCCGATGAAGGAAGGGAGATGATTTTTCATGGGCTGGAAAGGAGGGCGGCGGGGCGGTCAGGCGCTCCGCCGGCTATTTACCGGTCGTGTTAGACGTTCACGCGGCGACGCGGAGGCCGCGGCGAAAACCAATACTATTCTTGAATTTTGCCCGCTCCGCGCTTTCCGCGGCTCCGCGTGAGACGGGTTGGGAGATATTCATGTCAAACGATGCCATTGCCTATTGGCCGCCGGCCGGGGCCGATCGCGGGTGGCCGGTCACCGGTTCATCGAGGATCAACCGCGCGACCGAATTGCGACCGTCGGCCTCGGGATGAGGCCCGACCTCGAGCCGCCCTGTAACCGCGATCGGGCCGGGCACATGGACGACCACGCGATCCGCGCGGGCCGGGACGATGACGTGCAGCGTCGTGGGTGGCAGATCATCGCAGAGCGCGTAATCCATTTCGTGGGTCGCCTGTGGGGTCGGCGTCAGGAGGAAGAGGCCCGACGTCGGCACTTCCTGCCGCACCATGTAGCCCACGATCCGCACGCGCTGGCCGTGCCGGGCGCGAAATCGCTCGGAGTATTCCAGGCCACGGTCACCGATCGGACCAAAGAATTCCTGGAAAGTAAGATCCGAGACGTCCGGAGGTGGGGCCGGCAACGGCGGGAGCAACGGCGGGCGGCCGCCCAGCTGCACGGAGGCCTCGGCGAGCGCCGCTGTCGCCGGCGGGCGCAGCTCCTCCGTCGCCCCCGGGGCCCCAAAGGCTGGTAATGCCAACAGCACTACCGTCAGCCAAAAATAAGAGTACATCGGCGCATCCTGTCAGGCCCACGTGCCGATTGCGCGTCGATCAGGTCAAAACGACGTGAACCCGCTCCCCGCGGCCCGTGCGCCCGCCTATCCGCACGCGATACGCGGCAACGCCGCCGCCCCTGTCTTCGGCCAGCCGCGAAAAGTCTGTCATTCTGAGCGAAGCGGAAAGTTGGCCGCATTGTCACGGGCCCGCCACCGATTCGTCACGGAAGTCGGGTAAAACTGCGGGTGGCCCGGGAGCCACTCATCGCCCACCACCCAGTGAAAATCGCCATCGTCACGGAAACCTTTCCGCCGGAAGTCAACGGCGTGGCGATGACGTTCGGGGTCATCGCCCGTGAGCTCGGTCGGCGCGGACATGCCGTGACGGTGTACCGGCCGCGTCGCTGGGATCTGCCGATCGGAGCCCCGCACCCCGATTTTCTGGAGGTACCGCTGCCGGGCCTGCCCGTGCCGCGCTACCCCCAGCTTCGCCTCGGGCTCCCCGCTCGCCGGAAATTGACCAACCTGTGGCGCGCCGATCCGCCCGACTTGGTCCACGTCGTGACGGAAGGCCCGCTCGGCGCCTCGGCCGTGAGCGCCGCCCGCGCCCTTGGCCTCCCGGTTTCGTCCAGTTTCCATACCAATTTTCACGCCTACACCCGCCACTACCGGATCAGTCCATTTCGAGGGCTGGTCCTGGCCTGGCTCCGCTACGTGCATAATCGCACGCGCTGCACGTTTGCCCCGACCGCCGAGCTCTGCACGGAACTCGGCGCGGTGGGCTTCCGTAACCTCGCAGTGTTATCCCGCGGCGTCGATACGCGCCAATTCCATCCGGCGCGGCGGTCCCTCGATCTTCGCCTCCAGTGGGGCGCCGCACCGGAAACGCCGGTGGTCCTCCACGTCGGGCGGATGGCCGCGGAAAAAAATTACGAGCTACTCTTTCGGATCTACGACGCCATGCGCGCCGCCAACCCGAGCCTGCGCTTCGTCCTGGCCGGGGAGGGTCCGCTCCGGGCCCGGCTGCAACGCGCCCATCCCGAATGCATCTTCGCGGGTTTCTTTTCCCGGCAGGAAATCGGCCGGTACTACGCTTCGGCCGACATCTATATCCACGCCAGCCTGACCGAGACGTTCGGCAACGTGCTCACCGAGGCGATGGCCAGCGGCCTGGCCGTGGCCGGTTTTGACTATGCCGCCGCCCGCCAGTTCATCCGCCACGGAGAAAACGGGCTCGCCGTGCCGTGTGCGCAACCCGACGCGCTGGTCGCGGCCGCGACGTGGCTCGCCACCGATGACTTCCTGCGGGCCCAGCTGCGCAGCACCGCCCGGGCGGCGGTGGAACCCCAATCATGGAGCAACGTAATCGTCCGTTTCGAAGCCGAACTACTCGCCATCGCGGGCGAGAAAGCCCCGCTGAAAACCAACGCGGCTCCGGCCATCGCGCCACGGGCCACGAGCGGGGCCACACCGTGAGTCAGCGCATCCTCATCCTCACCGCGGGGTTTGGGGAAGGTCACAACGCCGCCGCCCGCGCGCTCGCCGAAGCTTTCGACACCAGCGGCGGCCCCGGCACCGCCCGCACGGTCGACGCTCTTGCCCTCGCTTCGCCCCGGCTCAACGCCCTCTCCCGCCGCGGGTACCTCGAACTGATCAACCGCGCCCCGCGGCTGTGGAGCGCATTCTACGGCTGGGTGGATCGCTCCCGGTTTTTTCCGCACAGCCTGGCCCTACTCCAGCGCGAAATCCGCCTGCTGGCCCGGGTGATCGCGGCGGAACAACCTGTCGCGATCTGCAGCACCTTTCCCCTCTATGCGGTGCTGCTCGCCCGACTGCCCCGCGCCGCGCGGGGTTTCGCCCCGCACTTCAATATCGTCACCGACTCGATCAGCCTCAACTCCCTCTGGTGGCAGGCGGGCAGCGATGGCTGGTTCCTGCCGAACGCCGACTCCGCCGCGGTCCTGGCCACCGCTGGCATTCCGACGAATCGATTGCACGTCCATGGATTTCCGGTCGCACCTTTTTTTGCCGCCCACACGGGAAAGCTGCATCCGCCCGCGCTGAATGAGGGCACGCCCCCGCGCGTGCTCTACATCATCAACTCCAGCACGCGCAGCGCCACCCAGATTGCCCACCGCCTGCTGGCGGAGCCCGATTGGGAAATCACGTGCGCCGTCGGCCGCAACGAAACCCTGCGCCGGGACCTGGAGCAACGCGCCGCGGGGCGCAAACCCGCCACCCAAATTCTGGGTTGGACCGATCAGATTCCGCGGCTGCTCATGACCCATCACGCCGTGGTGAGCAAGGCGGGCGGCGCCACGACCCAGGAGGCGATCGCCGCGCGCTGCCCGATGCTGGTGAATCAAATCATCCCCGGACAGGAGGAGGGCAACTACGAGCTGCTGCGGCGCCACGGCATCGGCGCGCTCGCCGAGACCCCCGATGCCGTCATCACCGAACTGCGCCGGGCCTTCCGCGACAACGGGGCCGTGTGGCGGCAGTGGCGCGCGGCGCTCGCCCAGTTGTCCCGCCCCACGGCGGCCCGCGAAATTGCCGACGAGGTCTTGCGGTGGAGTGCCGGTCGGCCGACGCGGGATACCCAACCCCCGCGCTCCCCGGAAAGCATTCCCCTCCCCACGGGCGCATGAAAACGCGTTTCATCCTCAATCCCTATTCCGGGCGCAATCGTCGCCGGCCCTGGCTCGCCGGCGCCATCCGCGATTTTATTTCGGCCCAGGGTCTCGAGGCCGATCTGGTCATCACGGAAGCTCCGGGTCATGCGACGTCATTGGCCAGCGAAGCCGCCAACGCCGGTTGCACTTTCGTCGTCGCCGTCGGAGGCGACGGTACGATGAACGAGACCGCCCAGGCGCTCGTCGGCACACCGACCGCTCTGGCGATGGTGCCGTGCGGCTCCGGGAACGGCCTGGCGTTGCACTTGGGTTTGCCCCGGTCACTCCGCCGCGCATTGGAGCTCGCCACCGGCACCGGTGGACGCATCGCCGCGGTGGACACGGGCACGGCCAACGGTCTGCCGTTTTTCAACGTCATGGGCCTCGGATTGGACGCCGAAGTTAGCCGGCGTTTCAATGCCCTCACGCGCCGGGGCCTGCCCGCCTATGTCCGTACGGCCCTCGGCGTCGTGCGGGATCGGCGCGATGAATCAGTCTGCGTCACCTGCCATGGCCAGGTGGAGACCCTGGATGTGCTCCTGCTCGCCGTGGCGAACTCCGACCAGTACGGCAACCACGCGCGGATTGCGCCGGGCGGTCGCGCGGACGACGGCCTGCTGGATCTGGTGGCCGTGCGCCCCGTGGGCCTGGCCGGGGCGGCCGAACTGGCCGCGCGTCTTTTTCTCGGCAATTTCGATCGGAGTTCGCTCGTACGACGGTGGCGCGGCCGCCGCTTCGTCATCAACCGCCTCTCGCCCGGCATCATCCACACCGATGGCGAAACCTTCGCCACCAGCGCCGCCATCGAGGTGATCGTTCACCCGGGCAGCCTGCGCGTTCTCGTGCCGATGCAGTCGCGCATGGCGGTCGCGCCTCTCGTCCCTGCTCTTACCGGCCTTGGGCTTCAAACTCCCTGATTGCCGCCAACCCAGCTCTCGCCTCCCAGCGCCGAACCATTTCCCGCCATGAAAAATCTGCTGCGCGTCCGCACGGTCATCCTCTCCGACGTCCATCTTGGAACGTCCGAATGCAAGATCACCGAGGTAAACCATTTTCTTCGCCATATCCGGTGCCAGAAACTCATTCTCAACGGCGACATCATCGACGGCTGGCAGCTGACGCGCGGTGGCAGCTGGACGAAGGCGCACACCCGGTTTGTCCGGATTGTCCTCAAGAAGCTCGAGAAGCGCGACACGGAGGTCGTGTACCTGCGGGGCAACCACGACGATGTGCTCGCGCGCTTTCTGCCGCTGGACTTCGAAAACCTTCGCATCGTCGAGGAGCACGTGCACGAAGGTATGGCGGGCCGCTACCTCGTGTTGCACGGCGATGTCTTCGACACCGTGACGAAGAACTTTGTCTGGCTGGCGCACGTCGGCGACTGGGGCTATCGCGCGCTGCTAAAAATCAACCGGGCCTACAACACCTGGCGCTCCTGGCGCGGCCAGGAGTACTGGTCGCTGAGCCGCGCCATCAAGGCCCGCGTCAAGGAAGCGGTGAACCATGTCTCCAACTTCGAGGATCACCTCGTCCAACTCGCCCGCGAACGCGGCTGCCTCGGCGTGATGTGCGGCCACATTCATACGGCCGCGGACAAGATGGTCGACGGCGTGCATTACCTTAATTCCGGCGACTGGGTGGAGTCGATGACCGCCATCGTCGAGCACTGGGACGGACGTTACGAGTTGGTACATTTCGCGGATTTTATCGCGCGGTTCCCGCTGGAACCGGAAATGGAAGGCGCGTCGCTCGAAGTTGCCGAGATCTGAGTTGGCGCGTTGTCGTTGAATCTTGCTGGCGACGCGGCGCCCTCGCCGCGTGGTGATCGGACCAAAAACCGCGACGAACCGCAGGTCGAGCGGATGAAGGCCAAACATGGGGTAAGGCGACCGCGCCGAACAAGGCGCCTCACCCGCGACAATCCAACCCAATTCTCGCCCTCATATTTCCTAACGCGGCACGGGGCCGCAACCAAAGCTGGACATCATCGGCGTATGGCGGGCGTGCCGCCGGTCGTGAGCATCGAGTAGCGAGCATGAGGGCCACCGTTCGGTTCTTCCTCCTCGCTGCCCGCTACTCACTACTCGCAACCTCCCAAAATCGCCGCGGTTTTGCCAATAGCCCGGACGCTCAAGGCGGCTGAGACTACGGCCAAGGTTTGGGAACACGCGGTGGCTGCGCAGGAGAGAGGAGTGTGCTAATATCGATCCGGATCGTTCAGGTTTGCGACGATTTCCAAGCCCCAAACCAGGGCACAGGAGACCAAACCGAGGACAATCCGAGCTCGATCCCGGCCATTCCGATTTCTCCGGTCTCTGCCCGGCCTCGGATTGAACTCCTGTGTATCGTCTGGGTGGTTCGTGCAGCGATTTCGAGGCGCCACCCGATCGAAGAATCGTTTCCGGTCCGCCGTTCAATGTTTTGGCGACTCCTTTGGTTGCGGCCCTGACCCGCGGTGCGAAAAGTCCGGGCTAGTAGTTGGAGGTCAGCCTCCTTGCTCCTCGGCAGCGCACGACCGCGCTTCCGAAACCTCACCGACCAGCGCTACCGCGCCACCAGAGCAATGCATATCCGACCTCGTCAATTGCTCCCGGTGGTGAAGGGCCGAGCTCCGTCGAGGCCGGACTAGCGCGTGGCTTGAACTTTGGAGCGCGGCGGCCCGACGCCGCTTTGGTCGACGATCCCCGGCTCGTCGACCTGCCAGATCGGCGCGCCCGGTCGCGCCTTCGAGAGCGGCGCCAGGTCGCCGCTCTCCAAACAAGGCGCCTTCAGTTGCGGCGTACGCCACGCCAGACGTCTTTCCGCTCAAGCTCGCGGCGGCCGGCGCTATTCCCTTGAAAGCCCGGTTCCCGGGGGACGAGAGTTTGTTCATGAGCTCCACTTTCGCAGGGGAAATTCGTGCCGGCTGCTCCCGTCGGGTCCGCTGCGCGGCCGCAAATCTGCTCGGCTGGGTCTTCGTGGGCCTGGCCGTTTTTCCGGCAGCCTCGCGGTCCCACGCCCAGCAGGCTCCCGAAGCGATCAATCCGCCGCCGACCGCCAAGGACTGGACGGAGCTGGCCAAGCTGCCGGATTGGAGCGGTATTTGGTTTCCCGACCTGGCGGACCAACGGCGTCAGGTCGCCGGCAATCCTCCGCCCTGGACGGAAGCCGCCGCCGCGCAAGTTCGCGAACTGGTGCAGCAGGAGCGGGCCGGCCATCCCAAGCTGATTTTTTCGGGTTGTTTGCCGGAGTCCATGCCCGCCTGGATGCTCGTCAGCCATAATGCCATGGAGATTCTCTTCACTCCCGGCCGGGTCACGCTGCTGGGGGAAAGCGACAGCAATCGCCTCCGCCGCATCTATACCGACGGCCGCAAGCACCCGGAAGATCCCGACCTCACCTTCCACGGCCATTCCATCGCCCATTGGGAAGGCGACGTCCTGGTCGTCGATACCGTCGGCATTCGCCCGCAGACGTTTATCGCGGTCAGTGAGGCGGTCGGCCTGCCGAACAACGGCGACCTGCACGTCGTGGAGCGGATTCACCTGGCCGGGCCGAACACGCTGCATGACGAACTGGAAATCACCGCCCCCCACCTGCTGACGCGCCCGTGGAAAACCACCCGAATCTTTTACCGCCAGCGCCAGCGGAAATTTGATATCGTCGAGGGTATTTGCCTTGAGGCCTCCTTCACCGAGGCGAAGGATAAATACGGCAACGCAATTCTTGTGCCGGTCCCTCACGATGAGGAAGGCATCAAGATTACGCCGTCGCCCAAGTAGCCCCGCCCACCCCCCGCCTATCCCATGAATCAAAACCCGTTCAAAGTATTTGCCCTGGTTGTCCTGGCCCTCGGTCTCGTGGCGGCGCCGATTTTCGCACATCACTCTGCGGCGATGTACGACACCTCCAAGAAGATCACGCTCGAAGGCGTGGTGAAGGAACTCGCGTGGACGAATCCGCATGTCGTCCTGACCATCATCGCCAACGCCAAGGATGGCCAGCCGGCGCAGACCTGGTCGCTGGAAACGACCAGCCCCGGCAATCTCACCCGGCTCGGCTGGACCAAGCGAACGTTCAAAGCCGGCGACAAGGTGAAAGTGCTCGTCAGCCCCCTGCGCAACGGCAAGCCCGGCGCCTGGTTTGTCAGCGGCGTCCTGCTCGACACCGGGAAGGAAGTCGTCGGCGGCCTCCCCACCGTCGAACCGGATGACGACGAACCCGACCACAAGAAGTAAGGCGCCGGTTTGCGCTCCAAAGTCCCCCCGCGGATGACGTCATGACGCTCCACCAGTTTTCTGTCCGGCTGGCCGCGACCGGCGTCAGCAGTTCGATCCGGGATACGGAATGGGTCGTGCCCTCCGTCCAGACGGTTCACATCCTGGCCATCGCGGTCGTCATGTCGGCGGCGCTGTTTCTGGATCTTCGGATCTTCGGGGTCTTGGCTGACGATGTGCCGATCGCGGCGTACGTGCGCCGGTATTTTCGTTGGTGGGGCATCGCGGTGCTGGTGGCGCTGCTGAGCGGCGCCATCCTGATCGTCGGCGAACCCAGCCGCACCCTGCAAAACTGGGTGTTTTGGACCAAGATGGCGCTCGTGGCGGTGGGCACGATCCTGTCGGTCATCGTCGCCACACCCGTGCAGCGCAACGCCGCGTGCTGGGACGGCGGGGCGCAACGCCGGGTGGCGTCGGTGTTGGCCACGGTATCCCTGCTGACCTGGGTGGCCGCCGTTTTTTGCGGCCGCTGGATCGCCTTTGTTCTCTGAGGAGCCCGGTGCCATGACGCTCCAACAACTCCTGACGACCCTGCAGGAAACCTCCCTCGCCGAAGCCATCGCCGAGGGCAGTTATCTGTTTCCGTGGATCGAGTCGGTACACATCCTGGCGGTGGTGACCTTGGTGGGCGCGGTTTCGGTCCTGGATCTTCGACTGATCGGCGTGAACGCGCACGTGAAAAGCCTCCGGCGGCTCATGCGGCAGGTTTTGCCGATTGCGTGGAGCGCCTTTGCGGTCGCCGTGCCGTCGGGGTTGCTCATGTTCGCGTCCAAAGCGGTGAAATATTCCGAGAACTGGCCCTTCCGCATCAAGCTGCTGCTCTTACTCGCGGCCGGCTTAAACACCCTCGTGTTTCACCGGTTTGTTCTCCGCGGTGGCGAGCCGTGGGATGAGGGCAGCACGCCGCGGTCCGCGAAGATTGCCGGCTACACGTCGATCAGCCTGTGGATCGGCATCGTGGTCTTTGGCCGCTGGATCGGTTTCGTCGTCGACTGACCACGCGGTCCGAAGGCCGGCCGGTCCGGTTTACTTCTTAAAAGTTGCCACCGCGCTGCCGATAATCCCGCCAAACGTGTTTTGCTCCGGACGACGACCCACCCCCGGCTCAGGTGGCCCGCGGGGGAAATGCGCTGCGGCTGCCGGTGCCAATCCGGTCGGGAGCCGTGACCC
>CANJNJ010000143.1 GCA_947474995.1 Opitutaceae bacterium
CGGCAGCGGATCGCCGCGCAGCAGTGGGTCGACACACTGCGCGTGAAGTGCCGGGACGTGACGCAGTCGATCGGCCAGCTCTCCGGAGGCAACCAGCAGAAGGTCGCGATCGCGCGCCTGCTGGAACATCCCGCGCGGATTTTCCTCCTCGACGAACCGACCCGTGGCATCGACGTCGGCAGCAAGGCGCAGATTTACGAGCTCATTGGCGAACTGGCCGCCGCCGGCAAGGCCGTCATCGTCGTCAGCAGTTATCTGCCCGAACTTCTCGGGCTGTGTGACACCATCGGCGTCATGTGTCGGGGTGAGCTGTGCGCCGTGCGGCCGCGCGCGGAGTGGAATGAACAGGACATCATCCGGGCCGCGACGGGGAGCAAGTGAGTAACCCGCACGATGACCACCAGCCGTCATGAACGAGCCGGCGGCACGACGAATATCCCGGCCCGGATTTCGCCTCACGATCTTACCCTCGGTCGAAGGGGTCTGGTTCGTAGTTCCGCCTTCAGGCGGAATCCGGACCCCGGTCACCGCCTAAAGGCGAAACTACCAGCCCAAGCCCTCGTTTTGTAATGAACGACACCGTCAAAACTCTCCTCGCCAAAGCCGGGCCTTTTCTCGGGCTGCTCGTCGTGATTGCGCTGTTTTCCCTTCCCACGGAAACGCGCGATATTTTCCTTAGCTATCACAATTTCAAAATCATCTTCACCCAGACGGTCATCGTCGCCGTCGGCGCCCTTGGGATGACGCTCATCATCGTGAGCGGCGGCATCGATCTTTCGGTCGGCTCCGCCATTGCCCTGACCAGCGTGGTCGGCGCCATGCTCATCCAGCGCGGGTGGGGCACCCTGTCGGTCGTGCTTGCCATCATCGGTACCGGCGGTGTGATCGGCCTGCTGAACGGCACCGCCATCGCCGGCCTCCGGATGATGCCCTTCATCATTACGCTCGGCACGCTCGGGGTCGCGCGCGGTTCCGCGAAGTGGCTGGCCGAGAATCAGACGGTCAATTACGAGACCTCGCCGCTCAACAGCTGGATGACCACCGCGGACCCGTTCAGTTATGCGCTGCCCGCCGGCGTGTGGGTGGCGCTCGCGCTGGCCGTGGCGACCTCGCTGCTGTTGCGCAACACGGTCTTCGGCCGGCATGTTTTCGCGCTCGGTTCCAACGAGGCCACCGCGCGACTCTGCGGCATTCCTACCGTGCGGCTGAAGATCCTGATCTACGCGCTCGCTGGTTGTTTCTTCGGCCTCGCCGGGCTTTTCCAACTCTCGCGGCTGCGTCAGGGCGATCCCACGGTCGCGGTCGGACTCGAACTCGACATCATCGCGTCCGTGATCATCGGCGGTGCCAGCCTGTCGGGCGGCGTCGGCACCATTCTCGGATCGATGATTGGCGCGCTGATCATGGCGGTACTCCGCAACGGCACGCAGATGATGGAGTGGCAGACCTATTTTCAGGAAATCATCATCGGCCTCGTCATCATCGTGGCCGTCTTCCTCGACCGGCTGCGGCAGGGAAAGCAGAACTAGGTCTTCGGGTGCTCGAATACGCGGCACTGCTTTCGCCACAAATTTCACCGCTGGGCACAAATCCCGACCTGATCCCCGCGACTTTATTGGTGCCATTGGGCTAAGCTGTGGCCAACGGAGTTGAACGTTTGCGCTTCTTAAATTGAAAAAATCTTCGCCGCCCGTGGGTCTGCAGCCACCCTGACTGTCCGATCGTCTGCGCTTTGCTCCGTCGCTGTCTCCGCCGGGAGACTCATCTTCTCGAATTCGCCTCGCTTCGTCCCACCCCATGAAATCCCTGTTCGTCCCCATGTCGTTCCGCGCCATCATTATTCACGCGATTCTTCTTTTCGCGGCTTTCTCGGGTGTGCCGGCGCTCGCGGCGACGCCCGTCCTGAAGGTCCTCTTCCTTGGCGACAACGGCCACCACCGTCCGGCCGAACGCCTGCGCGACCTGGGTCCGGAAATGATGAAGCGGGGCATCCAACTCGTGTACACCGAGGACGTCGCTGCGCTTTCACTGGCCAACCTGAAGCGCTACGACGCGCTGTTGATCTATGCCAACATCGACACGATCACCCCGGCGCAGGAGCAGGGGCTGCTCGACTACGTCACGCAAGGCGGCGGGCTCTTTGCGCTCCACAGCGCGAGCTACAGTTTCCGCAACTCGGATAAATTTGTCGCCTTGGTGGGCGCGCAGTTCAAGAGCCACGGAACGGGCGTCTTCCGCACCACGCTCGTGGCGCCAAACCACCCGATCCTGCAGGGCTTTTCCGGTTTTGAAAGTTGGGACGAGACCTACGTCCACACGCGGCACAATGAACAAAACCGCACCGTGCTAGAAGTCCGCGACCACGAGCCGTGGACTTGGACGCGCACCGAGGGCCTGGGTCGCGTCCTCTACACTGCATGGGGTCACGATGAACGTACCTGGCGGACTCCTGGTTTTCAGGATCTCGTCGAGCGCGGGCTGCGCTACACGGCCGGACAAAAACTGCCGGGCGCGCTGAGCGAGCGTCCGAGCATCGCGGGCTTCGAGGTGATCGATCAGCCGGGCATTCCGTACTATCCGCCGGGCCAGCGCTCCCAGGGCGACGGCGCCTGGGCGCAAATGCCCAAGCCTCTGACACCCGAGCAGTCGATGCAGCATCTCGTCGTGCCGGGTGGTTTCGAGGTGCAGCTCGTCGCGAGCGAGCCCGACATCCGCAAGCCCATCGCGATGGCGTGGGACGAACGGGGCCGGCTTTGGCTCGCCGAGACGCTCGACTATCCCAACCGCGTCCTGCCGCCGGGCGAGGTCGGTCGCGATCGCATTGTCATCTGCGAAGACACCAACGGCGATGGCCGGATGGACAAATTCACCGTGTTCGCCGAGGGCCTCAACATCCCGACGTCCCTCACGTTCGCGAATGGCGGCGTGATCGTGCAACAAATGCCGAACACGGTTTTCCTCAAGGACACGGACGGTGACGGCAAGGCCGACCTGCGCGAGGTGCTCTTCACCGGCTGGGGCCGCCGCGATACGCACGCGGGTCCGAACAATCTGGTCTACGGCTTCGACAACTGGATTTGGGGCATCGTGGGCTACAGTGGCTTCAACGGCAGCGTCGGCGGTGCACCGCTTAACTTTGCCCAGGCCTTCTATCGCTTCCGCCCGGACGGTTCCGCGCTCGAGGCGATTCGCTCAAATAACAACAACAGCTGGGGACTTGGCTTTACCGAGGAGGGATTCGTCTTCGGCTCGACCGCCAACAACAACCCCAGCGTCTACGTACCGATTCCCGATCGGTATTATGCGCCGGCCGGCCTGACGGCGCGGGTTCTCACGGGCATCGCCGACACCTCGCGTTTCCTGCCGCTCACGGGCCGGGTGCGGCAGGTTGACGTGCATTGGGGCTACACGGCCGCGGCCGGCCATGCCTTCTACACGGCTCGCGCCTATCCCAAGGAATATTGGAATCAGGTCGCGTTTGTCGCCGAACCGACCGGACACCTCGTGGGACAATTCAAGGTCGAGGCCACGGGCGCGAATTTCCGCTCGAAGAATCCGACGAACCTCATCGTGAGCGATGACGAGTGGTTCGCGCCCATCATGGCCGAGGTCGGACCCGACGGCGCCATGTGGGTGATCGATTGGTACAACTACATCGTGCAGCACAACCCGACGCCGAAGAATTTTCAGAATGGGTTGGGCAACGCCTACGACAACGACCTTCGCGACAAACGCTTTGGTCGCATCTATCGGATCGTCTGGAAAGGGGAGGGCGCGAAACCCGCGACGCGCTTCTCGCTCGCCAACGCCACGCCTGCGCAGCTCGTGGCCGCGCTCGCCCAGGACAATTTACTGTGGCGTCGCCACGCGCAACGGCTGCTCGTCGAGCGCGGACGGAAGGATGTCGTGCCCGACCTGCTCGCACTCGTGCGCAATCCGCAGGTCGACGAAATCGGGCTCAACGTGGGCGCGATTCACGCGCTGTGGACGCTCCATGGCCTTCACGCGTTCGAAGCGCTGCCCGACGCGCTGGCCGCCGCGACCGACGCTTTGGGCCATCCGTCGGCCGGCGTGCGCCGCAACGCCCTCGGCGTCCTGCCCCACACGGCGGCCACCGCCGCGGCGGTGCTGAAGGCGGGGCTGCTTTCCGATTCCGATGCGCAGGTACGCCTTGCCGCTTTGTTGGCTTTGGCTGACGCCCCCGCCACACCCGCCGCGGGTGCGCCGTTGCACGCGATGCTCGCGGCGCCGGATCTCACGCTCGACCGCTGGACCGTGGACGGGGCCAAGATGGCGGCGGTGGCGCAGCAGAAAGCCTTTCTCTCCGCCTGCACACCGGCCGAAACGACCGCCGGGCGCGAGGCGTTGAAACGCGACCTGAATCCGGCCGCGCTCGTCGACGCGTTCGAGCAGCCCGCTCCACTCCAGATGTGGGTGCTGACAAAAACGGCGGGCGAGACGGAATTGGCGCTCGCCGCCAATGGCCGCGCGGGCGGACACAGTTTGCAGCTGGCGGCCTCCGGCCCGGGGGCCAACGCGTTGGCGGCGAAGAAAGTCTCCGTGAAGCGCCATACCCGCTATTCGCTCGCCGGCTGGATCAAGCTGGAAGACGTCGCGCCGGCGAGCCCGGCCATCGGCGCGTTTCTCAGTGTGCCGCAAATCACGCAGACGCAGCGCGCGCTCTCCGTCGGCCTGAAAGGGACCAACGATTGGTCGCAGATGCGGGTGACCTTCGACACGGGCGCGCTCACGGAAATCTCCGTGGCCTGCGGGCTCGGTGGGGGCGGCCTCGCGACCGGCACGGCCTGGTTCGATGATCTTTCCCTGACCGATATGGGGCCGACGGACGAGACGATCGCCAATCCGCTTTCCGTCGTGCTCGCCCATGTCCTGAGCCACACGGGTACCGCCGAAACCGCCGCTCCGACGGCCGCCGAGGCGAACGTGGTCACGCTCGAGCTCGCCACCATCCCGGATGTCATGAAGTTCGACCGGACGGAACTCACGATCAAGGCCGGTCAGAACGGAAAGATCGTTTTCAAGAACAACGATCACATGCCGCATAACGTGGTGGTGGTTCGCACCGGCGCGCTCGATACGGTGGGCGCCTTGGCTGACGGCATGTTGACCAACCCCCAGGCGATGGCGCGCAGTTTCGTCCCTGATTCGCCCGACGTGCTTTTCAACACGCCGCTGGTGAACCCGGGCGAGGCTTTCACCGTTGCCTTCACCGCACCGACCAAACCGGGGCGCTATCCCATCGTCTGCACCTTCCCCGGCCACTGGCGGATCATGCAAGCGGTGCTGGTGGTCACGGGTAACTAGGCCGTCCGACATGCTGAAATCACCAACCTAATTCGTGAAAGGTGGGCCGGGCGCTCCGCGCGCGGCCAGGCGGCGCACGGAGTGCACCGCCCACCCGTAACGGCTTCTGAAATCCGTCTTCAAATCCCATGCCCAAGAAAATCAACATTGCCATCGTCGGCCTCGGTTTCGGGGCTGAGTTCATTCCGATTTACCAGGCGCATCCCGACGCCAATCTCGTCGCCGTCTGCCAGCGCGATCCGAAGAAACTCGCGGCGATTCAGAATGCGTTTGGCATCGCGAAGGGCTACACCGACTACGAGGCGATGCTGCGTGACCCCGCGATCGACGCCGTCCACATCAACACGCCGATCCCCGATCACGCCCCGCAGACCATCAAGGCGCTGCGCGCCGGCAAGCACGTCGCGTGCACCGTGCCGATGGCGACGTCGATCGCCGACTGCAAGCGCATCGTCGATCTCACGCGGCAAACGGGGCTCAAATACATGATGATGGAAACGGTCGTCTACGCCCGCGAATACCTCTACATCAAGGAACTCTACGACCGTGGCGAACTGGGGAAAATTCAGTTTCTCCAGGCCAGCCACCAGCAGGACATGGATGGCTGGCCGAATTACTGGCCCGGCCTGCCGCCGATGTGGTACGCGACCCACTGCGTCGGGCCGATGCTCGCGCTGACGGATGCCGTGGCGGAATACGTTTCCTGCTTCGGCTCCGGCACGATTCGCCCGGAGCTGGTCAAGCAATACGGCTCACCGTTCGCCGTGGAGACGGCGCACATCAAGTTCAAGGATTCCGATTTGACGGCGCGGATCATCCGCTCGCTGTTCGACACGGCCCGACAATATCGCGAAAGCATCGACGTCTACGGTTCGAAGAAATCCTTCGAGTGGTCGCTGGTCGAACACGAGCCGCACATCCTGCACACCGCGAAATTACCCGAGCACAAGATTCCGAAGAAAAGCAAAGTGCCCGACTACGCGCAGCGGCTGCCGGCGGGGATTCGGAAATTCACGACGAAGGGGGTCTATGATCTTGGTAAGAAGACGCACCTCAGCTTCACGCAGGGCGCCGGCCACGGTGGCTCGCACCCGCATCTCGCCCACGAGTTTCTCCGCGCCCTGATCGAGGATCGCGACCCGCTGCCGAACGCGGTGAAATCCGCCAACTGGACCTGCGTCGGCCTCTGCGCGCACGCGTCCGCGCTCGCGGGCGGGAAGATCGTGAAGCTGCCCGCGTTTACGCAGTAGCGCGGGTCTCCGCCCGTGGCTTGTTCGTAGTTCCGCCTTCAGGCGGAATCCGCGCGATTCGATCTTTCCGCCTGAAGGCGGAACTACGAACTATCAATTTTGGCGCCTATAACCCCGCCACTTCCCAGCCCTGGCGATACGTGCGGCGGACGAACGCATTCGCCTCCGGCACATTGTCGAACTGCAGCTTGGCCGAATTCCACTCAAGCTTTGTCTTGGGGAAGCGTACGGCCACACTGCCGAGGATGACGGACTCCGTCAGCGGCCCCGAGTAATCGAAATTCGCGGAAGGCGCTCCGCCTGCGACGCAGGCCTGGGCCCAGTTCGACCAGTGGTGGGAACCCTCGACCTGCGGCATGGGATAGTCCTTGAACTTCGCCTCAGGAAAGAGCCGCGGCATCGCAATGTGCGGCACGTGCAGCACGCCCTCGGTGCCGATGACGATCGAGCCCTGGTCGAGGAGGCTGCCGGAGCTTTTCTTGGAGTTGGCCGCCGGTTCCGCCGGCTTGCTGGGGGCGACCAAGGCCTGGATTTCCGCCGGCGGCCGTTCGTCGCCGTCGTACCAGGTCAGGGGCACGGTCTTGTCCGCCGTGAAGCGCGTGCCCGGAAAAACATAGTGAATCTTCGCGTTGATCGCCCAGTTCCACTTGTCCGGGGCGGGGCCCTCGGAGCGGAGTGAAAGCGGCGCGGTCAGCGCCAGCGCTTCGAACACCGGATCGAAAATGTGGCAGCCCATGTCGCCGAAAGTCCCCGTGCCGAAGTCGAGCCGCTTGCGCCAGTTTTCCGGATGATAGTACGTCTCGCCGACAAACGGCCGCGGATCGCGTCCGCCCTGCCAGAGGTCCCAATTGAACCCGTCCGGGACTTTGGCCGTGGGCGCGGGCGGGGCGCCGACGTCGCCCCATTTCTTGTTACTCCACGTGTGGACTTCCTTGACCTTCCCGATGGCGCCGCTCTGCACGAGGGCGACGGCCATGCGGTATTCCTTTTGCGAGTGGATCTGGATGCACATTTGCGTGACCAGCTTTTTTTCCCGCGCGAGCTTGGTCATCGCCCGGACTTCATGGAGATCGTGGGCGAGGGGCTTCTGGCAATAGAGGTGTTTGCCGAGGTGCATGGCCGACATCCCGATCGGCGCGTGCATGTGGTCGGGCGTCGAGACGTTCACCGAGTCGATATTGTTCTTCTCCTTGTCGAGCAACTCGCGCCAATCCTGATAAATTTTCGCCTCGGGATACCAGGACTTCACCTGCTCGATTCGATTCAGGTCCACCTCGGCGACCGCGACGAGCTTGAGAAACGGATTACTCGTCAGCGCCTGGATGTCGTTCCACGCCATGCCCGCGACACCGAAGCTCGCGTGCCGCAGCGTGGCGCTCGGCGGGGCGGAAATGAGATGGCGCGTGAAGAAAGGGGCGGCAATGGCGGCGGCGCCGAGGGTCTTGACGAATTGGCGGCGGTTGGTGGGACGCGGGGATTTCACGGGGATAGAGGGTAGGATGTGATGTTCGCCCACTCGGCGGCGCTGGCAACCCAGAACCCGAATGCCGCGGGCGGTTTTAGCCACAAATTACACCAATGGGCACAAATGCTGACCACGCTTCGAATTCTATTTGTGCCCATCTGTGTAATCTGTGGCCAAAAGGATTGGGGGCTTCGGGTCTTCCTCCTTCTGTGGCCAGGGTGCCTCCTCCGGGCCCTCTGGGTCCAAAGTTTTGGCCCGAAGCGAAAACAGGCTCGCCCGCGTTCGCGATTCTCCAACACCCTCGTGGCCCCGTCCCCATGACTTCTCCCTCCTCTTCCCCGAAGGGCCGCCTCTTCCTCATGATGGTGCTCGAACTCGCCATCTGGGGCGCCTGGCTGCCGTTGATTTTCGGCTACCTGCCGAGCCTCGGTTTTTCGCCGACCGAGCCGCCCGCCTTGCTGGCCCCGTTCGTGCCCGATTTCCTCAAGTGGTTGTTTTCGGAGCAGGGGATGATTCTCAACGCCTTTCCCGTCGCGGCGATCATCGGGATGTTTTTCAGCAATCAGTACGCGGACCGGCATTTCGCCGCGGAGCGCTTCCTGGCGTTTAGTCATTTGGTCGGCGGCGTGGCGATTCTTGGCTGCGGCTTTGTTCATACGTTCTGGCCGTTCTTCTGGCTCATGTTCGTCCACTGCGTGCTCTACGTGCCGACCATCTCGATCACGAACTCGATCGCGTTCGCGAACATGAAGGACGCGCAAAAGGAATTCGGGCTCATCCGGCTCGGTGGCACGATCGGCTGGATTCTCGCGGCCTGGCCTTTCACTTTCATCCTCGTTGATTGGGCGAAGGTCGCCGCGGCTCACCCGCAAGGCGTCGTGGCGTGGTTCGACATCGTGCTCAAGTCCGGGCTCACCGGCGAGGCACTCAAGGCGGCGACCAAATGGACCTACGTGGTGGCGGGCGTGGTTTCGCTCGCGCTGGCCGCGTTCAGTTTCACGCTGCCCCACACGCCGCCGAAGACCAAGGCCGAGGGCGCGAGCGAAAACCTCGCCTGGCTCGAGGCCCTGCGGCTGCTCAAGCACCCGTTCGTGCTCATCCTCTGGCTCGTGACGTTCATTGATTCTTTCGTTCATAATTGCTACTTCAACTGGACCGGCAGCTTTCTCGGCGCGGCCCCCGCGGCCGGCGGCGTCGGCATTCCCGGCAATTGGATCATGCCCGTCATGACCATCGGCCAGGTCGCCGAGATTCTCACGATGCTCATCCTCGGCGTGACACTGAAGAAGCTCGGCTGGCGGCGCACGATGATCATCGGCATTCTCGGGCATGCGGCGCGGTTCGCCGTTTACGCGTATTTTCCACAGTCGCCCGGCGCGATCATCGCGGTGCAGATTCTCCACGGCATTTGCTACGCGTTCTTCTTTGCGACCGTGTACATTTTTGTGGACGCCTATTTTCCCAAGGACGTGCGGGCGAGTGCCCAGGGCCTCTTCAACGTGATGATTCTCGGCGGCGGCGCCCTGCTGGCGAATTCGATTTGCCCGCGCCTGATCCAGCAGACCTACACGCAGGCGGGCAGCACCGATTTCAAGCACCTCTTTTTGCTCCCCGCCTTCATCGGGCTGGGGGCGGCACTAGTCCTCCTCCTGTTCTTCCACCCGCCGGCGCCGCGTCCGGATGATCCCGGTGCCACGTCGCACTGAGCCAAGGTAGTGGCCATAACTGCCCGGAACTTCCGGCTTCGCTGGCCACAAATTGCACCAATAGACACCAGTGGAAATCTGCGGGTCCGTTATTTGTGCCCATCTGTGAAATTTGTGGCCAAAAAATCCGGGAAATGGGGTTGCGCATCCACCACACTGACTAAACCGCCGAAAATTTTCTGATGCCCTCCAAACTTCGTGTTCTCGTCGTCGGTTGCGGTCACATGGGCACGTCGCACGCCCGCGCCTATCACCGGATGAAGGACGACTTCGAAATCGTCGGTCTCGTCAGCCGCGGCGCCGCCTCGCGCCAGAAACTTAACGCCGAGTTGGGCGGCCATTACGCCGAATTCAGCGACTACTTCGCGGCGCTGGCGCAGACGAAGCCCGACACCGTCTGCATCAGCACGTACGCCGAGACTCACGCGACTTACGCGGTGGCGGCGTTCGAGGCCGGCGCGCACGTCTTTTTGGAAAAACCTGTCGCGGACAACATCGCCGACTGCGAGCACGTCGTGGCGACGGCCCGGCGCCTGAAGCGCAAACTCGTCGTGGGCTACATCCTGCACGTCCACCCGTCGTGGCAGAAATTCACCGAGCTCGCTCGCACGCTGGGCAAGCCGCTGGTCATGCGGATGAACCTCAACCAGCAGAGTTCCGGCCCCAACTGGGAAACGCACAAGAATCTCCTGCGTACCACGTCGCCGATCGTCGATTGCGGCGTCCACTACGTCGACGTGATGTGCCGGATGACGGGCTCGCGGCCGGTAAGCGTGAATGGCATCGGCGCGCGGCTCGCGGACGACATCGTGGCCGGCCAGGTGAACTACGGTCAGCTGCAGGTCACGTTTGCCGACGGCTCCGTCGGATGGTACGAGGCCGGCTGGGGACCGATGATGAGCGAGACGGCTTTCTTCGTGAAGGATGTCATCGGCCCGAAAGGTTGCGTCAGCATCGTGGCGAAGACGGCCGGCGGCGCCGGTCAGTCGGCGAATGTCGATGCCCACACCCAGACCGAGGCGATTCGCCTGCACCACGCGACGCTGGGCGCCGATGGCAAGTTCACGCGGGCCGACGAAATCATCGACGTGAACGACGAACCGACGCACGACGAACTCTGCCGCCGCGAACAGGATGTTTTCCTGCGTGCGATTCGCGAGGACACGGACCTCACCGCCCATTGGCAAAGCGCCATCGACAGCCTCCGCATCGTCCTCGCCGCCGACCAATCCTTCCGCGAAGGCCGGACGGTGAAGTTGTAGATTACACGACGTGGTGAAGTGCGTTCCACGCCCGCGATTCGTGGCCCTGCTCGGCAGAGCAGGGACCGGCGGGCATCGCTACCGATTTTAGTCCCGCCTCTCCCGAGGCGGGCGACATGAGTCGGGCGCGAGCTTGTAGCCCGCTTCGAGAGAAGCGGGACGAGATCGGATTTCAGCGACCACTCACAGACGCGTCGCACCCCCTAATCTGGGGGTTCGGGAATCTTGACCGGGCCCGATGGGACGATTCTAGTTTCCCCATGCCGTCCGACCACCCGGAGCCGGGAAGCCCACAGACGATTCTGTTTGCCAGATTCAGGCGGCGGTTAGCGCAGATTCCGTTCGAGCCCTTTCGCGTCGTGACGACAAGCGGCCGTGTCTACGACGTTCCGACTGCGGATCATGCCGGAGTGGTGCCAATTTTGCGGATAATCCAGATTGCTGACGATCGCTGCAATTCCGTCGAAATTCACGCGCTGCATATCGCCGCGATCGAATCCCTGCGGAAGCGCCGCAAGGCGGCCTGAATAGAGGCTGTCAGGCACTTCCTCGTCGTAGCCCTGCCCGAGAGGGCAGGGATGGGAGGTTAGATCAACCGGTCTGTCCCGCTTCTCTCGAAGCGGGCTACTTTCGGTCGAATCGGAAACGATCTGGCAAAGTTCATGACAGACTCTAATTCCCGGGCTCTCTGCCCCGGCGCCAGATGGCCAAATCAATCCGTCGCGTTGTCCTCGCGCGGTTTGATGAGCAGTACGATGAAGATGGAAAGGAGCGCCACGCCGGCGAACACGCCGAAGATTATATTCAGCGGCACGTGCCGGTCGCGGAGCGCCCCGAAGGCCCAGTCGCCGAAGCCGCCGCAACTGATGCTGACCAGGTTCATGATGCCGTAGCCCGTTGCGCGCCATTCGGGTCGCGCGATTTGGCAGAGGATCGGCATGTTGTTGCAGTCGAAAAAGCCCCAGCCGAGTCCGAAAACAATCAGGCCGCCGATGGCGACGGCGAGCGTGCCGGCGTTGCCGACGCTGAAGAGCGCGGGCAGAAACAGCGCCATGCCGATCGCGCTCGCATAGATTCGCCCTTTCTTGGTGTGCCGCGACCAGCGGTCCGCGAGCGTGCCGCCGATGACGGCGCCCACGAGCGAGGCCAGTTGCACATAGAGAATCGCGCTGACGCCGGCCTTCCCCTGGCCCAGCTGGAATTTTTCCCTCAGGATGTCCGGCATCCAGTCGCGCACGACCCAGCCCGCAATCGCCGGGAGCGTGAAATAGAGCACGAGGAGAATGTAATTCCGGTTGCCGAGCAGTCCGCGAAAGGCGCCGACTTTGCGGTCCCCGGTCTGGCCGGGCACCGGCGCGGCATGGGGCGGATCGCGCAACGCCGCGAGCAACGGCAGGGCATAGATCGCACCGATCATCCCGCAGGTGGAAAACATCCAGCGCCAGCCGTAGTCGGGTGAGTCGGCGACGTACCCGGCAAAGCCGCCGAGAATCTGGCCCACGTACATGCCGGTCTGGTGCACGCCGACGGCGCGCGAGCGGGTCGGCCCGACGTGATAGTCGGCGATCAGCGCCAGCGCGGCGGGAATGTAGAACGCCTCGCTAATCCCCATCAGGGCCCGCGCCGTCATGAGTTCGTGGAAGGTTAGCGCGTGCCCGGTCCACCACGTCACGATTGACCACACAAAGAGACTTCCGCCGATGACCCAGCGCCGGCCGAAGCGATCGGCAAAGTAGCCGCCAAACGGGCTCAGGATGGCGTAGGTCCACTTGAAGCAGCCCAAGATGAGCCCCCAGTCGGCGCGATTGGCGATGCTCGGGATATCGTGAACCATCGACGCCTTCATCGTCGCCAGCATCTGCCGGTCGAGATAGTTGAGCAGCGCGACGGGAAAAAGCAGCGCCACGATGAACCAGGCGTAGCGGAGGGCGGAGTTTGGGGTGGGCATGATCGGGTCACCACCCGGCGCTAAAAGGATGCGCCAAGCGGCTCGGGCACTGCGCCCGACAACTTCGGAAAATGGGGCGGCCAACGGGACTCGAACCCGCGACCCCAAGATTCACAATCTTGTGCTCTAACCAACTGAGCTATGACCGCCGTAAGGGTCGGGAAACTTCATGACCGGC
>CANJNJ010000144.1 GCA_947474995.1 Opitutaceae bacterium
AATTCATAAGCCCAATCCTTCCGCCTAAAGACGGCACGACCAACGGGAGGTTTTTTCGCCACCCAAACCTCAGCGGACAGCAACGTCCCGACGCCTCAACCCTTCCGCGCGGCGTTCAGCCGGGTCAGGATGGCCTTCTGCATGTGCAGCCGGTTCTCGGCCTCGTCGAAGATGACGCAACGCGGATTGTCCAGGACGGCCTGCTCCACTTCCTCACCCGCGTGGGCGGGCAGGCAGTGCATGAACAGCGCGTCGGCTTTCGCCGCGGCAAACAGCTTCGCGGTGACGGCATAGGGCTGCAGCACCCGCCGCCGCTTTCTCGATTCCGCTTCCTTGCCCATGCTCACCCAGACGTCGGTGTAAACGACATCGGCACCCCGCACCGCCTCAAACGGATCGGTCGTAAATTGATAGCCCCCCGCAAAGCCCTCCCGCGCCAGGAGCGCGTCGAGTTCCTTGGTGGGGGCAAATTTCTTCGGGCCGGCGAGCGAGATTTTCATCCCAAAATGGTTCGCGCCAAGAATCCACGAGTTGGCCATGTTGCAGGCGGTGTCGCCGAGAAAGGCGATTTTCCGGCCGCGCAAGGCACCGACCAGGTTTCCGCCCTTGGACCAGCGCTCCGCCATGGTGAAGGCGTCGGCGTAAATCTGGCAGGGGTGCAGGAAATCAGTCAGCGCATTGATCACCGGCACGGTGCCGGCGGCGGCCAGGCGCTCCACATCGCTGTGGTCGAAGGTCCGAACGATCAATCCGTGCACGAAGCGCGAAAGCACTTTCGCCGTGTCTTCGATCGATTCCCCGCGGCCCAGCTGGATGTCGTGGGCGTTGAGGAAAAGCGGGTTGCCGCCGAGCTCGCGAATGCCGGTTTCGAAGGATACCCGGGTCCGGGTCGACGACTTGGAGAAGATCATCGCCCAGGTCTGCCCGGCCAGCACCTTGGAAACGCGACCGCGCTTCCGTTTCTGCTCCCGCGCGAGGGCGAAGAGTGCCGGCAATTCGGACGCCTGGAAGTCGGTCTCCTGGAGAAAGTGCTTCATCGAAGCGGACGGGTGTAAGCGGGTGTCAGGCCGCCCACGAGTGAAAACTGCGCTTTTTAGGCCTTGGCCGTAAGCACCGCCCGGAAGATTTCCACGGACCGGGCGAGTTCGGCGACCGTCGCGTTGAGCGGCGGCAGGAGACGGATGACGTTGTTGCCCGAGGCCACGGCCAGCAGGCCATGCTCCCGCAGGCTGACCAGCCAGGGCCCCGGGTCCGCGGCCATCTGCACCCCAACGAGGAAACCCCGGCCGCGAATCGCGGTGATGTGCTGCGAATATTCCCGGGCAAGCGCACCCAACGCCTCGTGCCAGGTGACGCTCGCCCGGCTGACGTGGGCGAGCAATTGCTCGCGCTCGATGACATCGAGCACCGCGAGCCCGGCCGCGCACGCGAGCGGCGTGCCGCCGAAGGTCGTGCCGTGATTTCCCGGCTGAAAGAGTTCCGCCGCCGCCTCGCCCGCCCAGATCGCGCCGATGGGAAAACCGCCGCCGAGGCCCTTGGCCATCGCAATGGCGTCAGCGCGGACGCCCGCGTGCTCAAACGCGTAGAATTTTCCGGTCCGCCCGATGCCGCATTGGACCTCGTCCAGCATGAGCAACAATCCGCGCTCATCGCACAGCCGCCGCAGGCCGCGCAGGAATTCGGGGGTGCAGGGGTTGATGCCGGCTTCGCCTTGAATCGTTTCGACCAGAATCGCCGCGGTCTGATCGTCCACCAGGGCCGCGAACGACTCGACGTTGTTGAGCTCGGCAAACGCGAAGCCCGGCACAAGCGGCCGGAACCCTTTCTGGATTTTCTCCTGCGGGGTCGCACTCATGCCGCCGAACATCCGGCCGTGGAACGCGTTTTTCGCGCAGACGATCTTGTAGCATTTGCCCTCTTCGCCCGCTTTGCGCATGCCATGCAGCCGCGCGAGTTTGATGAGCGCCTCGTCGGCCTCCGCGCCGCTGTTGCAGAAAAGCACCCGGCCCGGCCCGGCATAGCCGACGAGCCGGCGCGCCAGTTCGCCCTGGTTGGGGTTGCGGAAAAGGTTGCTGACGTGAATGAGCTCGCTGGCCTGCCGCTGCACCGCGGCCACCCAATGGGGATGGCAGTGACCCAGCGCACTGACGGCGATGCCCGACGTGAAATCCAAGTATACCTGGCCCGCGTCGTCCCACACCTGCGTGCCATGCCCGCGCACGAGCGTGAGGGCGGCGCGCGCGTAATTTTTCATCACGTGCGCGTCGTAGATCTCGGCGGTGCTGGTACGGACAATCGAGGGGGAGGACATTTTTTTACCACTAATCCACACTAATCGACCCGGATTCAATCAAAGTCGTGCAGCGCGGCACCACAGCCGACCGGGAAAAGCGTTCTCCGCTGTACCCAAGGTTTTGCGCCGCAAAAACTAGCCCTGCACGATTTCGGTGCCGATGCCCTGGTCGGTGAAGATTTCGAGGAGCAGTGAATGGGCCAGCCGGCCATCGACGAAGTGGACCCGCTGCACCCCCTCCTGCAGCGCGCGCACGGCGCTGGCGACCTTCGGGCGCATGCCTTTGTCGATGACGCCTTTCTTTTTCAGGTCCTCCACCTGCGAAATCTTCAACGTCGAGATGAGCGATTCCGGATCAGGCGGCGCCGAGAGGAGTCCGGGGACGTCGCTCATGTAAACGAGCCGGCGGGCGCGCAGCGCGCTGGCGACCCGGCCGGCAGCCACATCCGCGTTCACGTTGTAGGGCTTGTTGTCGAGGCCCTCGGCCACGGGGGAAATAATCGGCACAAAGCCGTCGGCGATTTCCTTCTTGATGAGCTTCACCTTCACCTCGGTCACGTCGCCCACAAACCCGAGATCAACTTCCTTGCCGTCGTCGTCGACCGTGAGCTTCTGGCAGACCAGGACGCTGTCCCCGGGCAGTCCGCGCGGCTTGCCGCCCGCGGCCGTGAGCGCATCGCACACGTCGCGGTTCACGACTTCATCGAGGGTCTTCTTGACGATTGCGATCGTGGCCTCGTCGGTCACGCGCAGGCCGTTGACAAAATTCGCCTTCAGGCCGGAACCCTCCATCGCCTTGGTGATCGCCTTGCCGCCGCCGTGCACGACGACGACGTTAATGCCGCACGCGGCGAGAAAAGCGATGTCCTTGGCCACGCGGATGCGGCCCGCCGGATCCGGATCATCCATGAAGCTGCCCCCGTATTTGATGACAAACGTGGAGCCGCGAAAATCCTGGATGTACGGCAGCGCCTCGAGGAGGACCTTGGCCTTGGCGGTGACGTCGGCGACGTTCATCGGTGCGCCGCCGCCCCGCGGGCGGCGGCAAGGAGGGAGAGGAAGCAGAAAGAAGTCATCACCAGTTTCAGTGGAGAGAAATGAAATAGGTGGCCGGGCGCGCATATCGACAAAATTTTTCAGCGATCTTTGTCCGGCTCCGGTGAGCGCTTCGCTTCGCGGCCCGTCTAACCCAAGTTTCCCGGATTTTTTTGGCCACAGATTTCACCAATGGGCACAGATAAAAATCCGATCCATTTGTGCTATTTGTGCAATCTGTGGCCCAAAGGATTGGGCTGATAGTTCGGGTCACGGCGGTGCGCTGCGAAAATCTTCTTCACTCCGCGCCGTCGCGGGCCCACTTCTCTTGTGTGCCCAGCACGAATCTCTCGTTTCCGGATCGCCAGGCGCATCGCGCCTGGCTCGCCACCCAAGGCGCGCTGCCCGCCGGCTTTCGCGTCGGCGTGACACGCTTCGAATTCCTCCCGAAGGAAGCGCCCAAGCCCGCGAAGATGACGATCACGCTCATCGCGCTCGATCGGCCCACGGCGGATTTCGCCGCGATGTTCACGAACAACGCGTTTCCCGGCGCGCCGATTATCGTGGGCCGCCAGCGGCTCCAGGCGCCCGCGCTCGGCGCGATCGTGGTGAACAACAAGATTTCCAATGTCTGCGCGCCGGGTGGCGTCGCCGCGTCAGAACGCCTGTGCGCCGAAAGCGCCCGGCTCCTCGGCTTGGCACCGACCGAAATCCTGCCGAGTTCCACGGGCGTCATTGGTTGGACGCTCCCCGTTGACGCCATGCTCGCGGCGCTGCCGCAAGCCGCCCAGGCCCTGGCCGGCGGTTCGATTCTTCCCGCAGCGGAAGGAATCGTGACGACCGACCTCTATCCGAAGATCCGGCGCGCCAGCGTCGGTGCGGGTAGCATCGTCGGGATCGCCAAGGGCGCCGGGATGATCGAGCCGAACCTGGCGACCATGCTCGTCTATCTCCTGACGGACCTCGCGGTGCCACGCGCGGAGTTGCGCGCGATGCTCACCCGGGTGATGGAAGGCAGTTTCAACAGCATCAGCGTCGACAGCGACACCAGCACTTCGGACACGGTCGCGCTGGTGTCGTCGAGCCGCGTGCCGTGCCCCGATTTGAAGGCGTTTGAACAGGCGCTACAGACGGTTTGCCGCGACCTGGCCGAGGACGTGGTCCGGAACGGCGAAGGGGTGCGGCACGTGATCCGCGTGAAGGTCAGCCAGGCCGCCACGCCCGCGCTCGCCCGCGCGCTTGGTAAGTCCATCGTCAACGCCCCGCTTTTCAAATGTGCCGTTGCGGGCAACGATCCCAACGTCGGGCGGCTCGTGCAGGCGATCGGCAAGCACGTCGGGGCGCAGGCACCCGGCACCGACCTGTCCAAGCTGCGGGCGCGGATGGGGGGCGTGGAAATCTTCGCGCAGGGCGTGTTTCAGCTTAATCCGGAGAAGGAATCCGCCCTGACCGCGCACCTCCGCGGCGCCGAGTTGTACGCCAGCGCGCCCCCGAAGGATGGCGTGTTTACGGCGCCGATCGATTACCCGCCGCACGAGCGCTGCGTGGAGATCGAGATCGACGTCGGCAACGGCGCGGCCTCAGCCACGGTCATGGGCGGAGACCTGACACACGAGTACGTCAGCGAAAACGCCGACTACCGGAGCTGAGCGCGCGGCACGGCCCGCACTAGGGTTTTCGCAGAGCGAAAACCAACCCGGGTAAAATTTGAGGGCCCTGCGGTGATCGCATTTTGCGACCACCTCGGATGTCTCCGTCGCCGCGAGCTGAATTTCCGCCCGGGGCGGAAATTCAAATAAGGTTTTTGCGGAGCAAAAACCTACCGGTTCTCGTGCACGACCGTCGCGGGCGGGAAGCCGTTGAAGTAGGTCGCGGACGCGTGGCTGTAGGCGCCGATATTCGTGCTGTAAACGAGGTCGCCGCGTTCGAGATTCGGCAGGTTCTCCGCCATCGAAACGACATCCAAGGCATCGCACGTCGGGCCGAAGACCGAGCAAATCTGCGTCGGCCCCTTCTTGAAGGCCTTCACGGGATATTTGCAGTGATCGAAGATGACGCCCGAGTAGGTGTGATAAACGCCGTCGTTGATATAATAGCAGGTCTTGCCGTCGCGCACGGCCTTGCCGATCACGCTCGCGACCGAGTAACCTGCCGTTGCAGCCAGGAAACGGCCCGGCTCGGCGAGGATTTGGATGTTTTTCGGGAAGAGCCGCTCGATTTCCGTATTGATGACCTTCGCCAGTTCGCGGAACGGCTTCACCGATGAATCATACGGCGCGGGAAAACCGCCGCCGATGTCCAGCAGGTTCATCTTCGTGTAGCCGCGATCCTGCGCCTCCTTGAACACGTTGGCGGTGAGGGCCAGCGCCTGGACGTAGTTCTCGAAGTTGGTCGTCTGACTGCCGACGTGGAAACTGATGCCCTCGACGACGAGTCCTTGCCGATCGGCCTCGAGAATCAAATCAACGGCCTCGCCCGGCGACGCACCAAACTTCGAGGAGAGTTCCACCATCGCGCCGGTGTTCGGCACCTTGAGCCGAAGCGCCAGGCCCGCATTGGGCGCGTGCTGCTTGATTTTCGAGATTTCGTCGCGGTTGTCGAAAGTGACGAGCGGTTTGTACTGGTTGAGCTCCTCGAGTGTGTCCGTCGGCTTGGTCGGATTCGCGTAGATGATCTTGTCCCAGATCCACTGCTGCCGCTTGGCCGCCGGCATCTTCTTGATGTTCTCGTAGACGATCCGGAATTCCGGCATCGACGCCACGTCGAAGCTCGCCCCCTCCTGGAACAGGGTGCGAACGATCTCCGGGTCCGGGTTGGCCTTGACCGCGTAGTAGACTTGGACCCGCGGCAGGTACCGGCGGAATTCACGGTAGGCTTTCCGCAGCGCATCGTGATCAATCACGAAGAGCGGCGTGCCGTGCTTCTTGGCGAGCTGCTGGAGCCGGGAAAGCGCTATCATGGCGGTGCGCGCGTCAACCCGCGTCGGTGACGACGAAGTTCTTGAACTGCCACGGATCCTTCTGGTCGAGGTCCGGCTTGTGGTGACGGTCGAAGGTCTGGTCGCGACCCTTGAGCGGGGTCCAGTCCGAGGCCTTGGAGATCCATTTTCCGAGATAGGGCTTGGAAACTTTCAGGACGAATTCGTGCGGCAGGTCATCCGGCACGCGCACGCCCTCGGTGGGATGCTCCATCATCCACATGGAAGCGGCGACGACGGAGATGGCCACCTGCATGGTGGTCGCGTTCTGGTGCGGGACGAGGCGGCGGGACTCCTCGATGGAGAGGTCCGAGCCGACCCACCAGGAATTGTAGTCGTGGCCCATGATCAGCGCGCCGAGGATGTCCGCGCCCGCGGTGATCTCGTCGTTCATGATCCGCTGATTCTCGACGAGGCGGTAATTGTAGCCGCGCATCTCGTTGAGCGACGCGACGGCCATGTCGCAGGGGCAATACGCGTAGTGCATCGTCGGGCGATACACGGCCTTGCCGCCCTTCCAGACCGTCAGCTTGTCGGAAATCGTGAAGGCCTCGCCGTGGCGGACCACCATGCCGAGGATATTGTAATTCGGCACCCAGGAACGGACCCAAGTGTTGATGCCCATCCGCGCGAGGCAGATTTGGTTGCGCGGGCCCTGCGTGTGCTGAAACGCGTGGTTCGGCAACGTCTTCTCGTGCGTGCCCCAGCCCATCTCGGCAGTGGTCGTACCTTCTTCGCGGAAGCCTTCGATGCTCCACGTGTTCACGAACTCGTCGACCTGCTTGGGTTGCTCGGTGATCTGCGTATCGCGCTCGCTACAGTGAATGACCTTCACGCCGAGCCGCTGCGCCAGGACATTGAACGTCTGGGCCTGCATCGCGTCGGCGATGGCTTCGGCCTTCGCGCCCTTGACCTTCTTCTCGGCGAGGAGGCGCTGGCCGATATCGAGCAAGCCCTGCTTCACGAAATGGGAAATCAGACCGGGATTGGCACCATGCTCGATGACAGCCGTCGGGCCCTTGGTCTTCCACGTCTGGAGCATCCGGCGCAAATTCATGTGGCGCCAATAAAGCGTCTTTTCCGTGGGATGCTGCTTGGGGCCGGCGGCGTAGGGATCCCAGAGCTCGGTCGACGTGTTGATGTAGAGCACCCCGTGGTCATGGCACCACTGGAGAACTTCGAGCGCGTCGATGTTCCACGCGAGGTCGATGAGGAGGTCGCCCGGGCCCACGTGCTTCGCGAGCAGCCGGCCCATGTTCGACTCGGTGACGCGATCGCGCACGAAGCGAACGCCCTTCGACGTCCACTGCTTCAACTTCTCGGCACGGTTCTCGAAGTCCATCACCGTGACGTTCTTCGCCGGCACTTTGATGTGCTTGAAGAGAATGGGCAGCGTGCATTCGGCGACGGCGCCGTAGCCGACAAAAAGGATTTTATTTTTGAATTCGATCATGATCTGACGCGATGGCATCGCACTGGCCGGGACCGGGGGGGTGAAGCTCCCCGAAAATTTTCCCACTGCACGCGCCACGTTTCGCGCCAACACTCTGCGAGAGCGCGCCGCGAAGAGACAAGAGTTTTTCCGTAGCCCGCATCCATCCCACTTTGCTTCCGGCTTACATTCCGAGTGATCGCGACCGCGCGGCATTCGGCAAAGGCTGGGGACGAGATGCGGGCTAAAGGCAAAACCGCCGAGCGGTTTTGCCCATCGTCCGGATACCCCCGGCACCTGCGACGGCCGACCGAGTTATCGGGTCAACCCTGGCCCACCCCGGCGGCTGGAGGGTGATGCAGCCGGACTAGAGCAGCCCCGCGGTTTCCGCGAAGCCGTACCAAAGATTCATGATTTGCACGGCCTGGCCGCTGGCCCCTTTCACGAGATTATCCTCGGCGGAGGTCAGGATGAAATTTCCGGTGCGCGGATCGAAGACCGCCGACATGTCCAGCCGGTTGGTCCCAATCGTGCAGGCCGTGTCCGGCGTTTCCCCGGCGGGCAGCAGTTGGACAAAGGGCGATTGGCCGTAGGCGGCGCGCCAGGCGGCATAGACCTGCTCAATGGTGCCGCCGGAAGTGGCGGGCACGGTGATCGTGGTCGCAATGCCCCGCCGCATCGGCGCGAGGTGCGGATTGAATTGGATGACGGTCGGCGCCCCGGTTTGGAGCGCGAGCTGTTCCTCGACCTCGGCGAGATGCCGGTGCTTGACCAGGCCATAGGCCTTCGTGCTCTCGGCCCGCTCGACGAAAAGATACGTTTCCTCAACTTTCTTGCCCGCGCCACTAACGCCGCTGTAGGAATTGACGACAATGTGCTCGCGCGTGATGACGCCCGCTTTGAGCAGCGGCACGAGGGGAAGGAGAATGCTCGTCGGATAACAACCCGGAGCGGCAATGAGTTTCGCCTCGGTCTTCCACGCGGGCGGGGTCAATTCAGGCAGGACGAAGCGTGCCTGCGGCAGCAACTCGGGCGCGTGATGTTCGCCATAGTACTTCCGGTACGTTGCGAGGTCAGCGATCCGAAAATCCGCGCTGAGATCGATGACCCGTTTGCCCGCCGCCACCAACGCGCGCGCGTAGGTCGCCGCCGCCCCGTGCGGCAGAGCGAGAAAGAACAGGTCAATATCCGTCGCCCCCAGCGCCACCGCATCCGAGTCGGTGAATTTCAATCCCTGATCCGCGCCGCGAACAGACGGGATGACCGCGGCCAGCGCCTTGCCGGCATGAGTCCGCGACGTCACGGCCGCGAGCGTGACCCGCGGATGCTGGAGGAGGAGTTTGACCAGGACTTCGCCCGAATAACCGGACGCGCCAACGATTCCGACTTTCATCATATGCAACCGTGTGAATGGCCCCGCGGCCGCCCCGCGCGCAATGCCAAATAAAACGGCCCGCTTGTTGCCAAGCGGGCCGGGGGAAAAAGGCCAAAGGGCTGCCGCGCGGGAGTTAGAAACTCAAGCTGTAGCCGATGGTGACGACCCCACGACCAACCGCGGCGGTGTTCTTCGCCCGGTGATCCGTGCCAACCTTGGTGAAGGCGTTCCAGCCCTGGGTGTAGGCCCAGCCGACGGAAAGCTTTGACGACGTGGTAATCGCAAACGGGACCGTGACGCCGACGCTGTAGTAATTGCCCCAAGAGTGGACTTCACGGTCGGTGTTCTTGACGGTATCGGTTCCCTTGTAAGTCCCGTAGGTTGCACTGAAATCAAGTTCCGTGCCCATATCCTTCAGCGGATAAGCATAGGCGCCGCTGATTTCCCAAGTCGCAGCCTTGAGCATGGCATCATAGTAGATCTTCGGCGTAACCTTCAGACCGGAAACCGTATAGTTGAGGGCCAGATTCGGCTCGAGCGTGTTCTTATAGTCCAGATTGCTCAGGTTCGGGTACACGTACCACGTGAAGCCGGGGTTCAAGGTCATCGCATCGCCGATCTTGAAGTTATATGATCCATAGAAATCGAATTCCGGATCCGAAATCCCGGCGATGCGGTTGGTTACGGGCTTCGAGGCCCACAACCCGACCGTGGTATCGCCGAATCCGAGCTCGACCGATGGCTGGATGGAAAAGCCCCCGAGCAGCTGGCCGCGGAACATATATTGGTTCACGGCATTAAGATTGAGGGCAACGCTGGGCGACGGGCTCGCAACCGCGGCCTGGGCCCGCAAATTGAGCGTGCCCAAACTGAGGGCACCCACGAAGGCGAAGAGGAGTTTCTTATTCATAGTTTTTTTCTTGGTTAGGAGACGACCCATGAGGGCAATCGATAGGCGAATTAGCAAAAGCCGGGCCAACTGCGCGTTCATTTCTGGAAATCCTCAGAGGAGAATCACCAAAAAGCAGCTAAGCCACGCCACCGCCCGGATGAACGGTGGGTGGGCTCCTGACCTCGGGCAATGGGAATCTGTTCCCAATTCCACGTCATATGAAACGGGGCCGAAACGCAGTTGGCAGGGATGCTGCTAAACCACCGGCGACGAGGCCACGCCCGTCGACCAGGTCAAAAACCAAAAAGCCCATGAACAATCGCTATAAATTCGCGGCCGTCCTTTCGCTCGCTGCCGCGCTGTCGGCCTCCGCTGACATCAAGGTAAACGAAATGCTCACGATCAGCGGCTATGCCGCCGGGTCCTATGAATATTTCAGCCCGAGTCCCGGCACGGACTCGGACTCCCTCTTCAACGGGTCCAAGGACACGCCGAGCGCCGACGCGATGAAGACCATCTTTACGATGAACTTCAAACCCGTCACCGGGACCGTTAGTCTCTTCTATATTCCGAGCATCCCCTCGGGTGTGATGAAGAACGAACTGACGTTCCTCGACGCCTACGCCACCTATGATGCGGGCGGCGGCACCACCATCACCGCGGGAAAATTCCTCAGCTATCTCGGCTATGAGGCCTTCGATCCCGTCAACATGTCGCAGATCACCTATGGCGCGGTCACCGTGGGCACCCTCTCGGCGATTCCCGCCTACCACACCGGCGTAAAGGTGGACTACGCGGACAAGACCTTCGGCTACGGTGTCGCGGTGCTCGACTCCGTCTATAGCAATGTCGGCATCGACAAGGGTGACGGCGAACTCAAGCACAACGCCGGCTTCGAAGGTTACCTGAAGTACACGGGCGCCACCGACCTCACGCTGTGGGCCGGTTTCGCCTATGACACCAAGGGCAGTTTCCAGCCCCACAATGTCATGACGCTGGACTTCTGGGCGGAGTACAAGGTGAGCAAGGCGGCCACCATCGCCGGTGAGTTCTGCAACAAGGACGGCGGCGACTTCGCCAAGGGTTCGACCTGGCTGGCCTACTTGAACTACGGGTTCACCGACAAGGTTTCCACCGTCTTCCGCGTCAGCGGCGAGAGCCTCTCCGGCAAGACCGCGGGCGCCGACTTCACCCAATACACCTTTGGCCCGGCCTTGAAAGTATCGGACAACCTCGTCGTGCGCGCCGAGTACTCCTACTACGATTACAAGGGCGGCGCCAAGAAATCGCTGTTCGGCCTCCAGAGCGTCTTCAAATTCTAACTCGCGCTTTCCTTCGCGCCAAACCGGGTGGGTGATTCGCCAAGACGCGAAACCCGCCCGGTTCCGGACGCGAAGAACCCGGGCGCTTTCGATTTTTCTTTTCGTTCCACCGAAAAGTGCGGGTGGCGCGGCTACTGCCTTGCCCCTTCGCACCCCTCTCCTGCTCAAACCATAGTCTGTCTCATCCATGAAATTCACCAAACTGCTCAGTGTCTCCACCCTCGCGCTTGGCGCGTTGCTCGGTTCCGCCCGCGCGGCCGACACCGTCAAGGTCGGCGTCCTTCACTCCCTCTCCGGCACGATGGCCATCAGCGAAACGTCGCTGCGGGACATCCTCCTTTTCACCTTTGACGAGATCAACGCCAAGGGCGGCGTGCTCGGCAAGAAGATCGAGCCCGTCGTCGTGGACGGCGCGTCGAACTGGCCGCTCTTCGCGGAGAAAGCCAAGCAACTCCTCGAACAGGACAAGGTCGCCGTGACCTTCGGCTGCTGGACATCCGTCTCGCGCAAGTCCGTGCTGCCCGTTTTCGAGGGCAACAACGGCCTGCTCTTCTACCCGGTGCAATACGAGGGCGAAGAAGAGTCCAAGAACGTTTGCTACACGGCCGAAGCGGTCAATCAACAGGCGACGCCCGCGGTCGACTACTACCTGGCCGAGGGCAAGAAGAAGTTCTACCTGCTGGGCTCGGACTACGTTTACCCGCAGACCACCAACCTCGTGCTGCTGGAGTACCTCCTCAGCAAGGGCGTGCCGATTGCGAACATCGGCGGCGGCTTCCGCAAGGACGGCGCCGGCAAAATCATCTCCGCCGGCAAATACACGCCGTTCGGCCACACCGACTATCAGCAGATTGTCGCCGAGATTAAGCAGTTCGCCGCTTCGGGCGACGCCTGCGTGATCTCGACACTGAACGGCGACACGAACGTCCCTTTCTTCAAGGAATACGCCGCCTCCGGCCTGACCGCGGAAACCTGCCCGGTCGTCTCGTTCTCCATCTCCGAGGACGAATTCCGCGGCCTGCCCGCCGACAAGCTCGTGGGCCAACTCGGTTGCTGGACCTACTTCCAGTCGCTGAACACGCCCGCCAACAAGAAGTTCGTCGGTGATTTCCAGGCTTGGCTGAAGAAGAGCAGCGTCCCCGGCCTCGTGAAGGAAGGCCGCGTCACGTGCTCCCCGATGGTGCTGAGCTACGACGGCGTTTATCTCTGGAAGGCGGCGGTCGAAAAAGCCCAGAGCTTCGACGTCGACAAGGTTCGCGCGGCCTGGATCAGCGGCGTCTCCTTCGACGGACCTGGCGGCAAGGTCACCACGCAAAAGAACATGCACCTCACGAAGAACGTCTACATCGGCGAAACCAAGGCCGACGGTCAGTTCAAAATCGTGAAGTCGTTCGACAACGTGTACGGCGAGCCCTGGCTCAAGGGTAAGTTCAAAAAGGCGGGCGGCTCCTCCGACTAACCCTGACCCATTATC
>CANJNJ010000145.1 GCA_947474995.1 Opitutaceae bacterium
GGAAACGGAAACTGGCTGTCCGGCTGCAGCGAGCGCAGCGACGATTCCACCTTGTCCCGCCGCCAACCGAGCAGGGTCACGATCCGGTTCTTCCAGAAGAAGCTCTGCAGAGAAACGCCTTCCCCGGAGTTTTCCTGGATCTGCCAGGTGCGGACCGCGGCGTTGGGGATGAGGCCCTGGCCAACATGCAACTGGGTCGGCGAGCGCTGCCATGCCGCCGGCGTGGCCAGATTGTTGTAGTAAAGATAGTCGTAGGACCGGTTCCACGTCTGCGCGACGTTGTCGGGAAAGCCCGTGAAGCGCAGCGACGTGTCACCGACCTTCACCGGATCGCCGACATACCAGAGCTGCATCACATAGCGCGAGGTTTGGCCGGTGGCGTTGGCCCCGGTCGCCGCCGCCGGCAGCACGTTGGGGATGTCGCTGTCGAACTGGTAATGGTAGCGGGTGCCATAGCTGTCCTTTTTGGCGTTCGTGTAGACGCCGGTGAGGCGATGCGACCCGAGCCAGCCCAGCTTCTCGGACTTCTTGGCAAAATCGAAGTCGTAGTTGGCCTGCACGAGATAGTTGGTGTAGGTGGCGTCGCCGCGCTCGGCGATGTTGCGGCCGTAGATGAACGGCCGCAGGAAATTCGGGTTCACCCGGCCGTCGGGCAGCTTCTGGTTGATGTCGATCGAGATCTGGTTGGTCTGCGAGAGGATGGCGAAATACTGATCGAAATCGCGGGTTTCCCGCTGGACCGTGGCGGAAAGGTAGAGATCAGCGGTGATGCGCTGGTCGACGGTGAAGTTGAAACGGCGGACATGTTCCTTGCGATAGGAGCCCGGCAAGGCGCCGATTTCCACCGTGTCGTAGGGGAAGATCCCCTTGTTCGTGACCTGTGGGTCAGCGCGAAGGATGACCGCGTTTTCGAGGGCGTCGCCGCTGCGGGCAAATTGGCTGCGGCTCGTGAGCGCCGTAGGCGCGGCGCCGGTAATCGTCCGGGCGGCGGTAATCGTGGCGACGTTGTCCAGCGGATTGGACCATTGCCCGTTGCCGCTGTAAATCAGAGCCGTGCCATTGGCGAGCGTGTCCAGTGGCCGACGGATCAGGCCGAGATTCACGGCAGTGCCGTTGGCCAGGGTGAAGGTGGTGGCGGGAGCGATACCATCGGCGTTGGGCACGGTCGGATCCCAATAAAAAGCCTGGGCGATCTGGGCGGACGTCATTTGGGGCGCATAGGTGTTGTAGGCTTTGAGCCAGCCCGAGACGTTGTCCTGCACGGTGCGGTTGTTCGGGCGGCGGCCGAAACTGCTGACGCTCTCGGCGTAGGCGCGCACCGTGGTGCCCTTGAACGGCTGGTAGGTGCCCGTCAGAAACACCCGCTTGTCGCGCAGGAAGGCGGTTTTGACTTTATACTTGGTCTCGTTGAACAGGCCGACCGCGCGCACCGCCAGTTTCCCGGGGATGAGCACTTCGTTGTGGTCGAGGACCACGCGGCTGGTGCCAAAGTTGTCGAACTGGGTTTCAAGCTTGGTCGCGCGTTTACCGAGATTGGCGAGCTTGGTCGAGGAGTTCACCAGGCCGGCGGGCTCGGCCAGGCCGAAGAGGATCGAGTTGGCCCCGCGCAGGAACTCGACGCGCTCGGTATTGTAGCGGTCGGTCGAACCGATCACGTCGATGAAGTTGATCGTCGTCGACGCATTGCCCAGTCCCCGCACGCGAATCACGCCTGACTTGTTGTTGTTGTCGCCGAAGTCCGAGCCGACGTAGCCGTTGGCGCCGCCGAGCGCGGCGACGGGCTCCGAATGGTAGGTGGAATCATTCTCGGCGCCGGCCACAAACGCCATCGCGCTCGCCACATCCTTGGCCCCGAGGTCGTCCAGGAACTCGGTCGTCAGCACCGTGACGGACGCCGCGACGTCCTTGAGGTCGGTCTTGATGCGGCTGCCGGCGAGGGTGGACGAAGCCTGATAGCCTTTTTCCGCCGCCGTATTGACGACAAACGGTGAGAGCGTCACGACCTCCGGGTCGGTCGTCGTCGTCGGAGCTGTTTGGGCCAGGACGAAGAGCGGAGCCGACAGGGCGGCCTGGACGAGTGCCCGGGAGAATCGCGCGTGGTGGTGGGTGCGAAGGCGGGGGAGTTGCATGGTGGTATTCGGGCCAGGCGATGGGTCGAAATAGTGCCCACGGCCAGGGTTCGCTGGTTTGGTCGGAAACAGGTGGGTGAATCGCGAAGGTCGGAAACGCTCGCGGTGGGTAAGGGATAGCTTGAAGCCAAGGGTACCATCCGCCGGTCGCGAGTAACAATGGACAAGTGGGTAAAGTCTTGTTGTTTTGCATCCCATGGCCCGCCCCCGCCGCCGAAAAACTGGAATTGGGGTGACGGCGCCTCCGTCTCCCAGTGGAGCCCCGGCAGTGTGCCGGGCCGGCTTGTTTCAGTTCGCCGCCCAGCAGGGGTTCTCCAACGGTTGCGTGCAGAGCCGGGCGTTGTTTTGGTGCAAAAGCGGACGCGGGGCGTTTGAAGTTGATGGGGTGCGGCACAGCCTGGAGCCCCACGATCTTTACGTGTTGCCCTGGAATCGGCGCATCACCTACCTGCCGTCAGCGGACGAGCCGATGTACACCGCCCACGTGCATATCGTGCCGTGGTACCGGCCGGGTGCGCCGTGGGTCGCGAACGTGCCGCATGAAGCCGGCGAGCCGGAGTTCGATTCGCCGGACCGCCGCGATGTGGCGTGGGCCAACCTGGGCGGACTCGTGCGCCTGCGTGCTGCCGTCGATGAGCCGCTGGGTCGCCTCGTGGACTACACCGTGAGGTGGTTTCTCCAGTCGGGTCGTGATGAGGCCGAAGCGCGTGCACTCGGAGTGTTGCTCGTGCGCGAGCTGGCGCGTTCCGCGGAAGGCGCTGTGGCGCCGGTGGCGCGCCGGCCCGAGGAACTGGAACGCCTCCTCGTCCACGTGGAGCGTGGCTTTCACCTCGCGCCGCGGATCGAGGACCTCGCGGCGATCATCGGGCGCAGCCGGTCCCACGTGCTGAAAATGTTTCGGCGCCATCTGGGCGTTTCGGCCAAGGCCCATATCATTGGCCGGCAATTGCGGGAAGCGCGCGAACTCCTGTTGAGCACGACGCGGCCGGTGTCCGAAGTGGGCAAGTCGGTCGGGCTGCCCGACCCCTATCATTTTTCAAAACTCTTTCGGCGGCACGTCGGCCTTTCGCCGCGGGAATTCCGGGCGCGACACGGCCCGTTTTCCGCGCCGCCCAAGCCGTCGCAGCACTCGACGACCCCTCCGCGCCTCGGGAACTAACGGTTAAAAGCTAAGCGTCGTCTGGCCGCGCACGGAGCCCATTCGACAAGCCGTTCGACAGGCTCAGGGCTCCGAGCCTGTCGCGGGGTGCACGGCTCACCCGGTACGGTGATCGGTAAAGGTGGGCCGGCCACTCCGTGGGCGGCCAAAATGTCGGGCTCGGACTCACGTTCAATGGCCGCGCACGGAGTGCACGGCCCACCTGATACCTCGGTAGTGGTGGGCGGCGCAGATGATTTTATTTCGCCGGCACCGCCGCAGGCGGGCTGCCCGCCGTAAACAACGGCAGCGAATTCTTGACGCTGCGATAGAGGCCCCAGCTCAGCGGCACGGCGACGACGAGAAAGGCGAGGGCCACGGATAAGGCGGAGGTTTTTTTCATGAGGCTTAACTTAGGCGTCTCGGATTTTTCATCGCTGGCGTACCCGGATTTTTGGCCACAGATTGCCTAGAGTGGCGCAGCCACAACCGAAGTGTTTCGGCCGAGCCTTTCCGCGGATCACGCGGATTAGCGCGGATGGTTGGATTCGAGATTTATCCACGGCGATCCTAAGGGGTCGGGTCGTTACATGTTACATCCGCTGGTGGAGCTCGGACTCGCTTGTAACATGTAACGGCCTGACCCCTTACGGCTAAACCCGGCGAGCACGGCAATTTGGCAGGTTTTGGTCATCGATGAAGTGGAGCGGGGAAACTGAGCTGGAAAAAAGGCGCGGGATGGGGGACGTGGCCGGGAATCCGGCGAAGCGCGGCCCCACGTGCTTACGCGGTCGCCGGGCCAGTTCAAGCTGCGCAGTGAGCGGCCCGCGGCGATCAGCCGTTCCCCTTCGAAAGGTACGCGATGGCGGCGCACCCAAGATAGACTCCGCCCAGAATCGCTTCAGCCAGGCCGACGCGCTTGGCCGCCCACGCGGGCTGTCGCGCGGAGATGAACCAGGCCGTGCGGAGCAGCAGCAGACCGGGACCGCAGATGGCGAACCAGGGCGCCTGGTGCGCCGCCGCCAGAAGGGCGATGGTGCCGAGGGCGAGCGCCGCCGCCAGCAGCGGAACCGCCGGGCGCGCGGGCTTTCCTTTGCGCAGTCGCAGGTAGGTGCGGACCGTCAGCACGGTGGGAATGCTGCGGGCCAGGGCGAGCGCCGTGAGCGCGAGCGCGGCCGGGACGCGCCAGCCGGCCAGCGTGGCGAACGTCGCGGGCAGGACCGCGAACGCCGCGCTGCCGGCGAGTTCCGCCAGCGCCGCCCGCGAATCGCCCTGGGCATCGAAATAAATGAACAAGCCACCGAAGGGCGCGGCCAGCAGCAGGGGCCAGAGCGCAGCCGGCGAGCTGAGCAGCCAGGCCCCGCCGAGCCCGGCCAGCGCCAACGCGCTGAAAAGCAAAAGCACCCCCTGCGCCGCCCGCGGCGGATCGGCGGCCGACGGGTCGAGCGCGGCCTTGAGCGGACGGCGCGCAAAAAATCCCGCGAGCGCCGCGGTGGTCAGCGCCACCCCTGCGGGCGAAGGTGCCACGAGCAACGCCAAGGCCAGCGGCTCCAACGCGAGCGCCCACGAGCCGTGTTCCAGCGGGAGAAAAATCGAGACCGCCGTCCGCCGTCGCCCCGGAGACGTGGCGTTCGGGTCACCCATGTGTGCTGGACGGGGCCGTCGCCACAATCTGGCGCAATCGCCGGCCGATGGCTTCGGCGACAAAAATCACCTCGCCGGCCTCCTGTGCCGGGAGGTGGGCGCGACAGTGCCGTTCCCAGAGGCCCAGCCACGCTTCGAAATGTTTTTCCTCCAAACCGAGCGGGACATGTTTGGCCGGCATCGGGCCGCAATACGGCGCGGGGCCGCCCAGCGTCCCGGACCAGAAATCCGCGATCTTGGCGAGGTGCGCCGTCCAGTCCGTGATGTGGCTCGTGAAGATGGGGCCGATCTCCCGGTGCTGACGCACATCAGCATAAAACCGGCGCAAGAGTTTTTCCAACATTGGGCGCCCGCCGATGCGGTCAAAGAGCGGAGGTTTGCGAAACGGGTCGTCCATCGTGGTGAGGTGGGAAGAGAGCAGGAGGGTTGAACCGGCCGCAAAAGATTACGCGATGCTGGGCGCGCGCGCCTTGATGCAGGTCAAGGGGCCGGGAAGGGCAGGCGGAAGGTGCGCGTTTCCGCGTAAATCATCCCGCCTCTCTGGAGGCGGCCTACAAGATTCAAGCGCTGCCGCGTCGCCCGCTTCGAGCGAAGCGGGATGGAGCGGCTTGCACCGCGACCTGCCGGGTTGCCCGACTTCGCCGCGCTTGTCGCGGAATCGAGGGCTGTCTTAGTGGCGGGCGATGCCCAAGATTCTCCTCGTCGCCGAAAAACCCGCCGCCGGGCGTGACTTCGCAGCGGCGCTCACGGGCGGTCACTTCACCGGGCAGGGACCGCATCGCGGGACGATGACCGACGGCACGGAACTCACAGTGGTGTCGGCCCGCGGACACTTGTTCGAGTTGGCGAAACCCGAGACCTACGATCCGAAATTCGCCAATTGGAATGTCCATGATTTGCCGATCGTGCCGACGAAACTCTGGGACTTCGCCGAGGAGCCGCGGGCGGATGGGGGCAATTTGCTCGAGTTGTTGCGCGCGGAGGCGCAGGCGCACGCGGGGTGCGAGATTGTCAACGGCTGCGACGCGGAGCGGGAGGGCGAGGTGATCTTCCGGAAGGCGCTGCGCGGGGTGCACGCCCCGGCGGGCACCACCTATTCGCGGATGTGGGCGCAGACGATGACCGTGGCAGGATTGCAGGAGGCCTTTGCGGTGCGTGCGCCGCTGAAGGATTACAATGGCCTCGCGCAGGCAGGCTTCACGCGGGATCAGGCGGACTGGCTCGTCGGCATGAACGTGACCGTGCTCGCGACGAAAACCCTGCCGCGCGGACGGGGGGGCTGGAAAGTGTGGTCGGTCGGCCGCGTGCAAACGCCGACGCTGGCGCTGGTCGTCGCGCGCGATCTGTTGATCGAGAATTTCGTGCCGCAGAAATTTTGGGAGGCGCACGGGACGTTTGACGGCCTCGAGGCGAAGGCGGAGCTGGACGCCTATGCGGCGTCGCCGGACCGGGTGAAACTGCTGGGCGCCCCGGCGGTGAGCAGCGAACGGGACAAGAAGGTATTTTGGGAACAGGCGAAGGGCGAGGCGTTCGGCACGGCGGCGAAGGCGCCGACGACGTATCGCGCCACCGAGAAGAAGACGACGCGCACGGAGAAGCCGCCGCTGCCCTTCGACCTGCAGGAAATGCAGAAACTGATGTCGAAGAAGTTTGGCACGACCGCGACCGATACGCTGGCGATCCTTCAAAAACTCTACGACGCGAAGTTGATCAGCTACCCGCGCACCGATTGCCGCTACCTGCGCGAGGACATGAAGGACAAGCTCTACGCAGCGCTCGGGGACGTGCAGGCGCATTTGCGGGCGATGCGGCCGGCGCTGCACCTTTCGCAGCAGGAATTGATGCCGAAGGCGGTGGCGGTGGCGGCGCGGGCGTTCGATGACAAGCAGGTCGAGGGTCACTACGGCCTCGTGCCGACAGGCGAGGTCAATGGCCTCGAGACGCTCACCGGCCACGACCTGTTTGCCTATCTCACCGTGGTGCAGACGACGCTGATGGCGCTCGACGAGCCGGCGAAATATCGCGGGGTCACGCGGCGCTACACGCAGGAGGGCGGCGCCGGGCCGTATGCGCCCGCGGTGTTCAAGGCGACGCGCGAGCAAATCGAGTTCCCGGGGTTTAACCGCTGGCTGAAACGCGAGGCGAAAACGGCGGTGCCGCTGCCGCCGCTGGCGGAGAGTCAGATTTTGGAGGCGGTGACGTTGAAGGAGCTGACGACGAAGCCGCCGGAGCATTTCACGGATGCGACGCTGCTCGATGCGATGCGGTACGCGGGCGAAACCTTCGACGACGACCTGCCGGAGGAGCAGCGCGAGGCGCTCGTGGAGGTGATGAAGGACAAGGGCATCGGCACCGCGGCGACACGGGCCAACATCATCGAGAAAATTCTCCTGCGCGGCTTCGTGGTGCGGGAGAAGTCCCGGATCCTCTCGACCGAAAACGGCCGCGTGCTGTGCCGCGAACTGGCGCAGCGCGCACCGGACCTGCTCTCGGCGAAGCTCACGGGCGAGTGGGAGCTGATTTTGAAAAAAATGGAGCGCAATGCGACGCCGATGACGCGCCCCGAGTTTCTCGACGCGCTGCTCGCGAGCGTCGTGAACATGAAGGAAGGATTCATCAAGGGGAGCTCGCGTCCGGGGATCAACGAACCCGTGGTCCCGGTCACGGCGGGCACGCCGGTCGTCGGGGCAACCTGTCCGAAGTCCAAGGAGCCGTTATTAGACCGCGGGCCGTTTTTCGAGGCACCGGGCTGGCCGGGCGTGCGGTTGTGGAAATCGGCGTTTGGGCGCGCGTGGGTGGCCGCGGATTTTGTCGCGCTGCTGGAGAGCCAGCTGGCGAAACAGCCGTATCATGCGACCGGGTTGAAATCGGCGACGGGCAACCGCGGTTACGAGGCGGATCTCGTGATCGACGAAACGCAGAAGAAGCTGATTATTTTTACGCCGGAACCGACCAAGGTGAAAGGGGTGAAGTGCCCGAAGTCGGGTAAGCTTTTCCTGGACTGCGGTGGGTATTTTGAGGCGCCCGGCTGGCCGGGCGTGAAGCTCTGGAAGAACGCGTTTGGAAAACTGTTCGCGGCGGAGGACTACGTCCCGGTGTTGCAGGGCTGGAAGGACGGGGCGCCGATTGCCGTGGGCGGGTTGGTGTCCGTGAAGTCCGGCAAGGTTTACTCGGCGAAGATCGTGCTCGATGAGAAGGCCGCGAAACTGAAGTTGGATTTCGGGACCCCGCCGGCGGGCGAACCTCCACGGGGTCCGGCCGCGGGAAGTTAATTTTGAGCAACGAGTCAAATCAACCTGGCGACACCGCGGCTGGCCAAATTTTGGGGAAAGGGAATACTCCAAGATCTTCCTCGAGCCCGGTCGAGCAAACCTTCGATCCGGCTAGCCACAAATTACACAGATAAACACCAATACAATCCTCTGGCATCTGTGCCCATCTGTGAAATCTGTGGCCCAAAAAATCGCCTCTTCTTTGGTTGCACTTACGCCGCGGTAGGATGCGTCCGGGTTAGCGGCCTGGCCTGGTCCAATTTGCGGCCCTAATTCCGCTGCGCGCCGAGATGCGTGCGGACCACCGCCAGAAACGTGTCCAGTTCCTCGACGGTGTTGTAGAAATTGGGATCGATTCGGATGCCGTTCAGAAAGGTGCCGCAATAGATGTGCGCGGCCTTGAGCTTCGCGTGCAGCTCAACGTGCCTCGGACAGCGGAAGAAAACGATCCCGGCGCGTTTTTCGTCGGCCCGGGGCGTCCAGATTTCCACGCCAAGTTTCTCCAGCTGCTCGAGCGCGTACGTGGTGAGATGGCGGACGCGTTGTTCAATCCACTCGTGGCCGATCTGCTCCAAGAGCGTCAGACCAGCCAGGGCGCCGACGACCCCGACGAGATTGGGAATGCCGCCTTGAAACCGCGTCGCGTCGTCGTGGAGCCGGCAGTGGCGGACGTCCCAGTCGCCGACATTGGCCGCCGCCAGCCAGCCGGCCGCGGGTGGAGTGGCGTGCACGTGGCGGTCCGCCACGTAGAGATAGCCGATGCCCGCCGGCCCCATGAGCCATTTGCTGGCGGTGCAGGCGAGAAAATCGAGCGGCGGATTATTCACTCCGAGGTCCAGCACGCCCAAGGCCTGCGCGGCGTCCACGATGAGCGGAATATTGTGAGGGCGGGTGAGGGCGTGCAGTTCCGCGAGATTCAGCCGGGCGCCGCTTCCGACGGTGACCGCGCAGAGGCAGACCGCCGCAGTATTCTTGTCCACGAGCGTGGCGAGCGCCCGGAGGTCGACTTCGCCAGCGCGGCTCGGGACGAAGCGCACTTCGGCCGGGTGGGAAACCAGCCACGGGTACGTGCTGGTCATGAAGTCGAGATCGCTGACGACAATATTTTGGCCGGGTTGCGGACGGATAATTTGCGCCGCGAGATTGATGGCCGCCGTCGTGGACTCTGTGATGACGATGTGGCGTGCCTCAGTATGGATGAGCCGCGCAAATTTTTCCTTCAGTTGCCCGAAGGCCTCGAATGCGGGAAAGAAAGCGGCTTCGCCGCCGTTTTCCCAGTCGGTCAGAAAGGAGCGCATCGCCTCGCTCACGGGCCGGGGGCAGGGATGGAGGCTCCCGTTATAAAGATAGATCCAGTGCCCGGTGACGGGAAAGAGGCGGCGCAGTTCCTGGACTTTGGCTTCGTCGCTCATGGCGTGTCTGGGCTTTTGGTGAACTCAATCTTCCCGGCGATCAGCACCTGTCGCACCGCCAACTCGCGGTCGAGGAGCACCACATCGGCGTCTTTGCCGGCGTCGAGGCTCCCCTTGTGATCGAAAATTCCGACTGCCCGCGCCGGGGCTTCGCTCACCATGGTCAACACGGTTTCCAGCGGTGCGGCGGTATGTTTGATAAAATTGCCCAAGGCGCCGCACATCGACAACACGCTGCCGCAAAGCGCGCCATCTGCTCGGCGGGCCACGTCCTCGGCGGGCGTCGTAATCAGGCTTTGTCCATCGGCCAACGTGTACTCCCCGCACGGCAATCCCGCTGCCACCATGGCGTCGGTGATCAGGGAAAGTTTGCCGACCGCTTTGCACTTGAGCGCCAGCTTGAGCAGCGTGGGCTGCACGTGGGCGGCCGTGGCATCCGCCATGATGTCGGCGCTCACGTCATCGTCGGCGAGAATCAGTTCCTCGATGCCGACGGTCTTCGTGCCGAGGTAAGTCTGCTTCGTCGGCCAGACTCGGGGAGGCATGGCGTTGAAAAGATGGGTCGCGTGGGTGATGCCTGCCGCCCGCCCAGCGAGATATTCCGGTTCGGTCGCGTCGGAGTGGCCGATGGAGACGGTGGCGCCCGCGGCGCGAAAGGCCCGGATGGCTGCGAGGGCGCCTTTTCTTTCCGGGGCAATGGTCACCAACTTCAGCGTCGGGCCACAGCGCTCGATTAATTTTCGCACCGATTCGGGATCGGGCTCGATGTTGGATTCGGGCCGCTGCGCGCCGTATTTGGGATTCAGGAACGGACCTTCCAGATGGATTCCGCCGATTGTCGCCCCACCGGGCACGACCCCCGCGCAGGAGCGGACATGATCGATGGCGACCAGCATTTGGCCAAGTTCGTTGGACATTAGCGTGGGCAGGAACCACGTCGTGCCCGCCTTGACCACGTGTCGCGCCATGCCCGGCGCGCCGTCTTCGGCCCGGTGTCCGCCCGAGCCATGGATGTGGATATCGACGAATCCGGGCACGACGTAGCAGCCGGTGGCGTCGATCAACTGTGCCCCGGGCGGAATCCGCACGCGTTTCGCGGGGCCCGCTTCCTCAATCCGGCCATGGCGGAGCAGGATGACGGCATCGGCGACGAGCGCACGATTGAGCAAAGCGGTGCCATGGACGATGGCGGTGACGGAGGCGGGTTGCTTCATGGGGGTGGTTCTTCCCGAGGAACACTTCATCTTTCTGTCACTCGGAGCGCCAGCGAAGAATCCACGCGAACGGGGTCGCGTGCGGCATGGATTAGAGCCCTGTCGCTTCGCTCGGTAACTTCGCTTCGCTCAGAATGGCAAAAGGTGAAGGGTTCATCGGCAGGAAATGCCGAGCCGGCTTCCATGGGTGACCCGCCCGGGTCGTTTGCCGGTGAAATCTGTTCGCGCGAAGCCGTGGCGCGATGCAGGTTTTCGAAAACTCCTTCCTCCTCTTCACTTCATGAGTTCCCCCTCACCCCAGCTGCCCTATCAGGACACGAAGCCCCAAGGCGCCGCCGATTTCTATTACGCCATCAATGCGACCTTCCGGTTTATGATCGATCGGCTGGGGGTGGACGGGTGGCAGTGCTATCTGGAGGAGTTGGGGCGCGACTACTACGCCAACATTAACGGCCTCTGGCGACAGGGCGGGCTAAGCGCGATCGGGGATTACTGGCGGGCCTTCTTCGCGGCCGAGCCGGGAGCCAAGGTCGAGGTGGTCCAGCACGTCGATCGCGTTCAGGTCATCGTCCATCATTGTCCGGCCATCGGGCATCTTCGCACCCAGGGCCGCCCGATGGTGCCGCAGTTTTGCCAGCATTGCTTCCACCTTAATCAGGCACGGGCCGTCGCCGCTGGATTCGAAATGCGGCTGACGGGCGGCAACGGGTGTTGCCAGCAGGTTTTTTATGCGTCCGGGGCCGCGCCCGGGCCGCAGGACATGACCGAGATTAAGGAGGCTGCGCTATGATGGGCTGCTACGATTTTTGCGGGCACTATGAATGGACGTTCGGCTGGCTCGAGCGGGCCGGGGGCAAGCCACTCGTGCGGCAATATTGGCGAGAGGCGATCAGCGACGACTCGCAGAAACACGCGCGTGATCTGATCGTCCGCGAGGGTTTTGCCGGCATGGGAAAATACTGGGGCCACACGCTGGCGGATGAATCTCCCGAGTTGGGTTTCAGCATCACGGAGCGAGCCGATCTTTTTCGGATCGATATGCACGAGTGCCCGTCGAAGGGATTTTTGCTCAAGAACAAGCTGCAGAATTACTCCGACTACTGTAACCATTGCATGGGCTGGATTGGTCCGGTGATGCGCGACGCCGGCTACGTCATCGATCACGAGCACAACCATCGGGGGCAATGCTGGTGGGAAATCCAAAAGAAAGGGGCGCCAGGCGGTCATTCGGCGCCGGGGGCGGTGTCGGGGAAGAATGACGTGCGGCTGCAGCCAAATTGGACGCCACCCGGCACCAAGCTGGATCGGTACGTTAAAACGACACAGCCCGAGGCCTGAGCCCTCTTTCCGGGCACAGGCAGTTGAAGGATGAGCGTTGAAAGCGAACCTCCGCGCCGTCGCGCCGTGAGCGCAGCGGGCGGGAAGGAGCCGGTGTGTTTTAGGTGTAAGGTTTGAGGTGTAAGATGGGTAAACGAGTCGATGCGGTCAGCACGGACTTGGGTTCGCCTTTGACTTAAAACCTTACACTGCGGCGTCGCGTCGCGTATCTCGCGCCGCGGTGCAGAGATTTTCCCGCCAAGACAGTTTTAACCGCTGATGCACGCTAATGAATCGCGGGCCAATTGCCCCGCGAAGAATTGCCCCCGCGATTATCGCACGCGGCAATTGCCGCACGCTAGGTCGCCCCGACTGCCAAGCCAGCCGTCACCGTCGTTGCGCGCCGGTTTCTCCCGATCAACGTACCGGGTGGGCCGGCCACTCCGTGGGCGGCCGGTGGAA
>CANJNJ010000146.1 GCA_947474995.1 Opitutaceae bacterium
AAAATATCCGGCTCTCAAATCGGCCCCCTCACTTTTGCCTCATGAAACTCACCCGCCGCGACTGGCTCAAATACACCGGAGGAGCGGCCCTCACCGCGTCCCTTCCCCGCTCGCTGTCGGCCGCGGCGGCTGAAGCGCTTCCCTTGATCCGCCACTACGAGCAGCCGATGTTCAATCTGCCGGGGCGTTTCACGTCGCCGGTCATCATCGAGTCGGTGGAAATGCTGAAGCGGGGCTCGAATTTCTTCGTGCGCACCCGCTCGAAGGACGGCGCCGTGGGCATCACCGGCACCAAGCAGGTCGAGGATTTCGTCGCGATCTTCGAGCATCTAGTCGCACCCCATTTCATCGGCAAGGACGCGCGCGATCTCGAGTCACTCGTCGACAGCGTCTACCGTGAAAATTACAAACTCGCCGGCATTCCTTTCTGGGGCCCCGTCGCCTACGTCGAGCAGAGTCTTCTCGACCTCCTCGGCAAGACCGCGGGCGTGCCCGTTGGCGCGCTGCTCGGCGGCGTCGTCACCAAAGAGATTCCCATCTATCTTTCCGGCTCCGATCGCATTTTGTCCGCGGAGGAGGAAGTTGACGTCTATGTCCGTGGGGTCGCCGCCACCGGCGCCAAGGCCGTGAAGTTCAAGATCGGGGGCCGGATGAGCCGCAACCTCGACACGTACCCGGGGCGCACCGAAAAACTCCTGAAGCTCGCGCGCGAAAAGCTCGGCGACAAAATTATTCTGCGCGCCGACGCCAACGGTTCCTACGATGCCGCCAACGGCATTCGGATCGGCCGGCTCATGGAAAGCCTCGGCTACGACTTCTTCGAGGAACCCTGCCCGTACGAAGAGCTGTCGGAAACCCAGGCCGTCGCCAAGGCGCTGCGCATCCCGGTCGCCTTTGGGGAGCAAAATTACAGCCTCTGGCAGTTCCAGTGGATGCTGCAGAACGGCGTGATGAGCATCGTCCAGCCCGACATCAACTACAACGGCGGCCTCATCCGCGCCAAGCGCGTCGCGCGCATCGCCGCCGATCTCGGCCAGACCATCGTCCCGCACAACACCCAGACCGGCGCGACGTCCGTGAACATCGTCCAGTTCGCCTCCTGCACCAAGAACGCGACCCCCTTCATGGAGTATCCCTGGCGGGCGCCCCAGACCGCGCCGACGTGGTACCAACCCGACTTCAAGATCGTCGACGGCAAACTGCGCGTGCCCGAAACCCCCGGCATGGGACTCGAAATCGATTCGGACTACCTGCAAGGCGCCACCGTCCTCGCCAAAATCAACAAGCCCGGCAAAAGCGGCGGCACCGGCTCCGGATAGTCGCGCCGATCTCCGACCGGCGGTGGCATCGCTCCGGCGCCCGCAACCGGAAAATTCACCGCCCCAACCCCACCTGCCGCAGCGCCTCATAGGTCGCCACGCCCGCGGCCGTGCTCAGGTTCAGCGAGCGCAGCGTCGGATTGGCGTGGGGAATCGTCACCCGCGTGGCGGACAATTCGTCGTGCAGCCAATCCGGCGCGCCAGCGCCTTCATTGCCAAAGACCAAGCCGTCGCCGTCCGCGTAGCGCACGTCCCAGAAACTCGTCTCGGTTTTCGTCGTGAAGAGCCAGAGGCGCGCCGGTGCGTGCGGACTGGCGCGAAATGACTTCCAGTCGGCGTGTTCGTGCACGTCGAGCGACTTCCAATAATCCATCCCCGCCCGGCGCAGGTTCCGATCGTTGATCACGAATCCGAGCGGGTGAATGAGGTGCAGCCGGGAACATGTCAGCGCGCACATCCGCCCCACGTTGCCGGTATTCGGGGCAATTTCCGGCTGGAAGAGCACGACATGCAGCATCCGCGCATCCTCGCGAGGCCGGCGCGCGAATCAAGTGCCGGCTCACGGATTGCATTTTTCCCCGGCTTCGCCAGCGTCGGCTGCGCCCCACTGTGAAGCCCGCCCCGAAACCGGTCGTCGTTGTCGACGATGAGAAGTCCTACACGGACTTGATCACCCAGATGCTCGCGGACAATTTGCATTGCCCGGTTCACTCGTTTGCCCGGCCGCTCGACGCCTTGAGAGCGCTGCCGCAGATCGACCCCGGCGTCGTGGTCACGGACTACAACATGCCGCAGTTGAACGGCCTCGAATTCATCCGCCAGGCCATGCCGCTGGTACCCCGCACCACCTTCGTGCTGATTACCGGACACGACCTTTCCGCGTATCAGGACGAGATGGATCGACTCACGGCCCTCAAGGGATTTTTAGCCAAGCCGTTTGGCACGCGAAAACTCATGGCCGAAATTCTGCGGGTCTGGCCCGACGGCCAGGTCGCGCCTTCGATCCGGTCCCATGCCTAAGGATCGCCGGGAACTTTGAAGTGCGGCGGCTTGCCGCCGCTTTTAGGACGAGTTTTACCTCATCAATAATTCCCCAAAGTGGCGCCAGCTCGCCGCCCTCCAAGGAATCGCTCCGGACCGGGCGACGAGTAAGGAGTGCCGCCACCCGCTACGTCCGGCGGAATTTCATCGCCTGCTTCATCTCGCGCTCCACCACTTTCTTCTTCAAATCATCGCGCCGGTCGTGGAGCTGCTTGCCGGTGCCCAGCGCCACCTCCACTTTCACGAGTGCGCCCTTGAAATACATCCGCAGCGGCACCAACGCCCGGCCGCCCGCCTCGAGCGCGTGCTGAATATTTTCGATGTCGCGCCGGTGCAGCAAAAGCTTCCGGATCCGCTTCGCATCGTGGTTGTTGATGTTGCCGAAGGCGTACTGCTCGATGTGCGCGTTGAAGAGCCAGATCTCGCCTTTCTCCACCTTGGCGAAGGCGTCGCTGATCTGCGCCTTACCCGCGCGAATGGATTTCACCTCGGTGCCGCGCAGCTGGATGCCCGCCTCGAATCGCTTGTCGACGAAGTAGTCGCGCAGTGCCTTCGAGTTTCGAACCTCGGTAAAACGCTCGGAATTATTTTTGGACGAGGCCATGGACAGACGGGCGGAAAGCCTCGATCAAAAAAGGCGGTTCCAACTCTGCCGACAGCAGAGCGGAGCCGCGGAAAATTGCAAATCCGCCCGAATCAGCCCGCGACCAGATCGAAACTGATCTTGCCGTCGATGACTTCGCGCAAGGCGGTGTCCTCAGGCGAGAGCTTCTCGAGCGACTCAACCAGCGGCCGATTGCCCCGGCGCAGCTGCTTCACGCGGCGCGAAACCACGTTGATCAGGACATTCGGATCATCGATCGTCTTGAGTGCTTCTCTAATGTAATCGTCTCTCATGGAAGGGAAAATGCCGTGGAAAACGGGCTAAAGGAAAGCGCTGAACCGCGGTCGTCAAGGTCGAATTCCCGGCTCGCGCCCCCCCCCTGACACTCCAAAATGTTACGCCATGCTCATCGCCCGGACCACCGTCGCCCAACGCGAGGAAGCGGGTCGCATCGCAACCGATGCCGTCGACCCCAACCTGACGGTCTGCGTGCCAATCGATGGCCCGAGAGTCTCGCAGTATCACTGGCACGGGCGCGAGGAGCCAACCGAGGCGTTCCGGCTCCAGTTCCGGTGTCTGCCGGGCCAACTCGCCCAACTCATGAAGCCCATTCATGGCGTTCCTCGGTACTAGACAGCTGAGCGGCGGGTAGCGCAAGCGGACCAAGTGGGTGAAAAACACTTGTCATGGGCGCGGGCCAACTCTAGCACTCCGCCCCTTTAGCAACTCAAACTCGTCACTTTTAAAGCCATGTCACAGCACAAAAGCCTCCAAGGCGTCTCCGGTCTCGTCGTTAAACGCAACGTCCTAAAGCGTTTCGAACGCGTCGACCTCCTCAAGAAACGCGGTCAGTGGAAGGCCGGCGATCGCGTCCAGGGTCTGCGCAAGACCAAGCCCGACGTCTAAGTTGCAGGATTCAGTTGAGCGTTGAAGGTTGAAAGTCCGAGCAGGCCCGAGCAGGCAATGGTTGCCGCCAAGAGATTCTGCCAGAGTTGCCGCACCAACTGAGGTAAGCCACCTTTCATCGCTTTCACGTTTCAACCTTCAACTCCCCAGCTCCGGCTTAGTTGAGTTAATTTCTTTCCGCAGGCAGTCGTGATACTGCCTGCTTTTTTTTTGGGCGCATGCACGACCTCTTCAAAGAATTGTTCGATTGGTACGGCCGGTCGCTCGACTCGGGCGGTCTCTGGCTCGTGGCGCTCCTGATGGCGATCGAGAGTTCCATCGTGCCGTTGCCGAGCGAACTCGTGATTCCGCCCGCCGCCATCCTCGCGCAGCGCTCCGGCAACATGACGATCACCGGCATCGTGATCGCCGGCGCCCTCGGCTCGTGGGTGGGAGCGACCGTGATGTATTGGGCGTCCCGGTGGGCCGGGCGGCCGTTGGTCATGCGCTATGGAAAATTCTTCCTCGTGGCCCCGGAGAAAGTTGAGAAGGCCGAGCGCTGGGCCGAGCAGTTCGGCAGCTTCGGCATCTTTGCCTCGCGTCTGCTGCCCGTGGTTCGCCACCTCATCGGTATTCCGGCCGGCATCGTGCGGATGAACTATTGGAAGTTCTCCGCGTTCACGCTGGTCGGCTCGGCCCTTTGGTGCGGCGTGCTCTGCTGGGTGGGGCTCAAGGCCGGCAATGACGCCGCTTTGATGCAGGGCGAACTCCATCGCGTGGCGCTTTGGCTGTTTGGCGCCCTCGCCGTGCTCGGCGTGATCTACTGGTCGTTTGTTCACCGGCACATGAAGCCGGCCGCGAAGTAAGGATCGTCGGCGTCGCTGACCGCAGAGGGCCAGGACATTTTGAATTCAGAAGCTAGGAAGCCATGAGGCAACCAAGCCGATGAACCTCCTGGCTTCATGGCTTCTGAATTAAGCCGCGTCGCCCGCCGACCGCCGAACCCAATCCATTGGCCACAGATTACACCGATAACACAGATGAAAAAGCGCCTGTTATCTGTGTTATTTGTGTAATCTGTGGCCAAAATAAACGGGTCCTTTTGACTCGTCAGTCGGTTTCAGCATTCGCAAATTACCCCTCGCGCGCTTCCGGTGTTTCGCGCGAACCCACCCCTCAGAATCGGACTCTTGTCCGCCCCGCCATGCCTACGACCCGCCCCACCCTCGCATCGCCTCGAACAAAATCCTGCGTCGCCTTCGCCGCGGCCCTGCTCCTGTCGTCAGGTATATTCGCTGCCGAACCCGCCACGAAAAAAGGCCAAGCCGGCGGCATCGACTGGAACGCCAAGGCCGCCCCTTGGGGCGCATTGAAAAATACGCCCATGGACGCGCAAAAGCGGGCGCCCTTCAAAATCTTCGAAAACGTCTACTACGTCGGGCTGCCGACCGTCGCCGCATATCTCATCACGACCAGCGACGGATTGGTCCTCCTCGATGCCACCTACTCCCAAACGGCCGACCTCGTCCTCGACAGTATTCGGACGCTCGGCTTCGACCCGAAGAACATAAAATATATCATCATCAGCCACGCGCACGGCGATCATTTCGCCGGCGCCGGAGCGATTCTTCAGGTGGCGCCAGCCAAGGTGGTGATGTCCGAGTTGGATTGGGTCGAAACCGAAAAGCGGCAGGCCAGCGGACTGCCCACCAATGGCCTGCGCCTGAAGCGCGACGTGGTGGTCAAGGATAGCGAAACGCTAAAGGTCGGCGACACGATGTTCACGTTCTACGTCAGTCCCGGACACACCGCCGGAGCGCTTTCAACCGTCTACCAAGTGCGCGACGGCACACGCACGTTCCGCGCGCTGAGCCCCGGTGGGCTCGGTTTTAATTTTGGCCCGGAGTGGACCGGCCCGTACCTCAAGAGCATCGAACGGCTCAAGCAGCTCGGCCCGTGGGACACGATTCTCGCCAATCACGCCTACATGGGCCCGCGCGATCTCTTCGACGTGGAGAAGGACTTGAAGACCCGTGGCAGTGCTCCCCACCCTGCCGTCTTTGGCGCCGCCTCCATCAACGCGTGGTTCGATCACATTCTCAAAGCCGCCAGCGACAAGCAGGCCTACGAGCAGAAAAACGCCGGCAAGTAATTTGAGCGGATAGGGTCACGGGAATTGCGCCCGTGACCCTTCCCCACCAGCGTGGGTGCGGTTTGCCGCATCCGGCGGTTGAAACAGGCGCTGGTCACTCGCGTGCCGGCGTCGGGCCGGAAACCAAGCAGACCGCTTTGGTCGCTTGGCCCGCTTCCGCTCTTGTCCGGTTCACTTCCACTTTCAGGTACTTTTCCAGTCAAGCGATCGCGCTGGCCTTGACGCGCTCGACGGCGCGCGGACTGAAGACGAACATCGCGATGTCGTCGGAAGACGGCCCGCCACGATAGCCGGAGTCGCTCGGTTGATCGCGCGGTCCTGTTCCTCCGGCCCTTCGCTCCGGTTGTTGTCACGGTCTGCGAACATTTCAGCTCATAGATTTCGTTCCTGCCGATGCCGGGCACACGAGGGCGGCGACCCGGCGCCGCTTTTGTCCGATTCGAAAGCCGGCACCTCGCGCCAAACCGAAAGCAGCGCCCGGTCGCCGCGCTCCAAGGGGACTGATACCCGCCCGCGCTCCTACCGCGACCGCCGCACGTCCAACTGCGCAATCAGCCCGGCAAACGCACTCGCGATCGGCGACTCGGCGAGAAACGCCTGCGCCTGCTCCTTGTGTCCGCGCGCCCGCAAACTCGCGTAGACGTGCAATTCGAATTGCCGCCGCAGCGCCTCGTGGGCTTCGGCCAGACCAAAATTCTGCAAAAGAAACAGCAGCGCCTCCGCCGTCGAAAACCGCGCCGCATCCGTCTGCGCGCGCAGCCAATAACGGCTCGCTCCCGTCATCGGCAGGTTCACCAGCCGTCCCCACCCGCGCAATTCCTGCGCGATCGCGGACGTTTCCCGCCACGAGCCATCGAGCAGGACAATCTGCACCTGCTCCGGTGCGGGCAACTCGGGCACCTGCTCGCCCTGCGGATGGAGAATCCACAACTCCCGTCCGGGCACGCGGATTTCGTCGACACCGAGCTTTCTTTCCCGCCGCCACAGATGCTGCCGTGACGCGGGGATCACCCGTTGAATCAAATTTCCCGTGCTGCTCGGCCGAAACCACTCCCGATGATGCATCAGCACATCGATCGCCAACGGACACGCGATCTCCCGATGCTCCGCGCACACGCACCAGCGCGGCGGCAACTGGCAGCGCGGACAGCGAACGGAGGATTTGAGTACAACACTTCGCATGGCGCGGCTCGGCGGCAGTAGCCGCCGGGTAAGGGGTAAAGCGTAGGGCCTAAGGTGGAAGGCGGAAGAGGGACGACAGGGTGATTATCGGCTATCCACTCAAATTGGGCCGTAGGCCGCCTTTCCGCCTTCCGCACTCCGACTTTCAGGACTTGCGATTGCTCTTCAGCAGCGTCGCCGAAATGCTGTCGAGGATCTTGGACCGTCCGTCGCGGGTCTTCGCGGAACACGCGAGCATCTCGGGCAATTCCGGACACCATTCCCTCATCGCCTTCGTGAAGACGGCGATGTTCGCCTGGCCCACGGTCGCCGACTGCTTGTCGGTTTTCGTGAAGATCAGGGAGAAGGGAACGTTGCAGTTTTTGATCCACTGCAGGAACTCGATGTCGATCGCCTGCGGGGGCAGCCGGGAATCGATAAGCACGAAGACGCGGCGGAGGTTGCGCCGGCCGGAGAGAAAGCCGGCCACCGCCTCATTGAACTCGTGGCGCCGCTGCTTGCCGATCTCCGCATAGCCGTAGCCCGGCAAATCGACCAGGCTCCAGGCCCGGTTGATGACGAAGAAATTAATCAGCTTCGTCTTGCCGGGGACGTTGGAAACCTTCGCCAGCTCCCGTCGCTCGGTGAGCAGATTGATCAGCGACGATTTGCCGACATTGGATCGCCCGATGAAGGCGAACTCGGGCAGGGCCCACTCGGGGCACGCACGCAAGTCGGGGGCGCTGACTTCGAATTCGGAGGAGGTGATTTTCAAGTCAGTTGAGAGTTGAGGGATGAGAGTTGAGCGCGAAGGGCAGACAGTGTGGCGTTAGGAAGTGGCGGGCGCCATGGCCCCGTAGCGGCCGAGGACCGCGCGGCGGCAAAGCGACTCGCCGCGTTGGAAGTCGCGACAGACCTGCGGACGGCGCTCGTAGATCGTGCACAGCATGGTCGCCTCATCAAGCGCGACACACGCCCCGTTCCCGCGCTGCTCCATGCAACGCACGCCTTCATGCTCCACCACCAGTTCTTCCGGCACATCGTCCAGCAGCGGCGAAAGTTCCACCAATAGGTGACAGCATTTGCCGCAGCCGGCACAGGCGGGAAGATCGTCGAGGAGTTCGGGCATCGGTGGTCGGATCAACATACACAGATTTCGCTCCGTGGCGATGTATCCTCCTGCGCCCGCCATTCTCCCGTCCAAAACCAGGATTTACTGACGAGGAACCAACGACCAGGCCGAATCATGGGCCGCAGAAAGCGCGTGACTTACCGTTCAAAATACCTTCTTAGGCAGGCTTTCCAACTATCCATGAGCACCAATCTCGACGAACTAAAAGGCCTAGTCGCTTCCATCACGGCCGATCGCCAGGCGCAAAAGGACAAGGAAAAGCGCGAAAGCTGGACCAAGTACGTCTCGCTCTCGATGATCTTTCTCGCCGTCCTCGCCGCCATCGCGACCCAACGCGGCGCCGGTTATTCCTCGGCCACGATGAAGCAGCTCAACGAGGCCACCTTCAATCAGGCGGAAGCCTCTGACCAATGGGCCTTCTATCAGGCCAAGGGCATCAAGGAGAGTGTCTATTCCCAGGAATTGGACAGCCTGAATGTTTTCGGACACGCCGACCCAAAACTGCTCGCCACGATCACCGCGCGCGTGGACCGCTACAAGAACGAGCAGAAGGACATTTCCGCCGAGGCAAAGAAGTTCGAGGGCCGGCGCGACGAGGCTCGAGTCGCCGCCAACGTGGCCGCCGACCGGGCCAGGGAGATGGGCCTCGCCACGACGGTCTTCCAGATCGCCATCGCCCTCGGCGGTGTGACGCTGGTCGTCAAGAAGCGCATGCTGTGGACGACCTCTCTGGTTATCGGCATTGCCGCCACGCTGCAGATGGTGCGCGTCCTTTGGTGGATGTGACGGAAGTTTTCCGCGCAGCGTCAGAAAAACTTTGATCGGATGGGGCCACGGGGATTGCGCCCCGTGCCCCTTCCCCACTACCGGACGTGCGGTTTGCCGCATCTGGCGATTGGATCACAGGAAACGACGATCCCGCCTGGTGCCGGGGCATCTTGCCAACCACGAACGTGGCCAGATTGGGTCCACCCATCCGAGGTGGCCGTCGGGCCACAGGAAACCAAATTTTGCTCGATGCCCGTTCGTTTTGGCTGACGACGCGACTTCCCTCCACGCTCCTTGCTTCCTACTGGCCTCTCGCTCCGGCCGCCGTTACGCGACGATCTTCACCCCTACGGCCTCGGCTGACGGCTCCCGCGCTCTCGCGCGGGAGCTCTCCCCGGGTAAGGTGCCTGAACTTTCGGCCCACGCCGTCAGGCTCTACCACAGGCGTCTTTCGGTGACGGTTGGATTTCGCGTTCTCTCGCACGCGCATCGTCCGCATCTCGGCCTCCCGGCCTGTTCGTGTTCCTCCGGTCGGACCTTTGCTCCTGACTGCTTTCGGGCTGAGTGCCTCGCGGCACCCGCCTGATCCTTCGCTGCCGTTGTTGTCACTAGCCCGAAAAATTCACACCTGAATCAAACCAAGGCATGAGTCACAGAGGACACGGAGCCCAGCCACAGAGACCACAGCATAAGACCGCGGGTTTGGCTCTGTGAACTCTGGGTCCGAACTCTGTGCGCTCTGTGACAAAAAATCTTCACGAAAAGCGTGCTGGAGGCGGGCTAGCTCCGAACATTTCGTTTCATAGGTTTAGTTCATGCCCATGCGGGCACACGAGAGCGGCGCGCCAAGGTGACATCGCTACCGACAAACGGCCGACAGGATGAGGAAGGAGATTCCAAGCTAATGCTTGAGAGGCGAAAGCCCCCCCTCGCGTCACTCGATTACGAGCACTTCATGGTCGAGGATTGAATCGACGGTGACGGCGGCGGTGTCGTTCTCGCGTTGCAGCGGGCGCGTGCCGCCGGCCACGAGCAGGCGCGCAGAACGGGGCACGAGGCCAGGCGGGAGTTTCACGCTCACGCGAAACGGTCCCACCTTGATCAATTCGTCCAACGGCGCGCGCCAGGTGGCCTCACTCGTCAGGTTGACGAGGTGCAGGATCAGCCGGCCGGGTTGTTGGTAGAGATGACAATCGAGGAGCCCAGTGCCTTCCACGCGCAGCGGAATGGTCGGGTCGGCCGCCCAGCGGATGATATTCCCCAGGAGCATCGCGTGATCGGGCAGGTGCTCGAGGGCATAGCGGCGATCGAGGTCGGCCGGCAGATAGGCCACCCGACCCCGCCCGGGTTGCGACAGGATCAAACCCGGGATGGTCGTCTTCGGCTCGCGCATCCACGACGTTTCCGGGGGATACGTGGGAAACGGCGGGATAAAGGTCAGCGGCACCGTCGCCCCCGCGTCCACGCGCAGCGGAGTCAGCGTGCCACCGTAGGCGAGGATGTCCGTTTCGTCGAAGCCGCTCAGCACCGGGTGACGCTCGCCCGTGATGGCCGGCTCGTCGCCCGTCTTCGGCCCGTCCACGCGCGCGCGCAATTCAGGGCTCAAGCGCAGGTAGGTGTGGCCACTCGTTTCCGGTGCGAACACCGCCCCGGACTCGTCGGCCCCGGCACCCGCGCGCCGACGCGCCCGTGGCACCTCGCCCTGCCAGTGACACGCGAAGAGATCAGCCAGCGCGAAGTCCGAGCGCGCGACGCCCCACTCGTCGAACAAGCTCGTGTGCCCGGTCGCGATGAGCGAGCCACCGTCGTGAACGAAGCGGCGGATCGCGGCCGCCTGCGCGTCGGACAGGGCGCCGATATTCGGGAGGATGATCGTCCGCAGCCGGCCGGCCTCGCGCGCGATGTCGTCAATGTGCACCGGCAGGTATGGAATTCGCGCCCGGACGAGGGCGTGCATGAAGCCGGTGTACGGTCCGTCGACCAGTTGGGCCGCCTCGTGGCGGCCGAAGAAGTCCGTGTTCTGCTGCGACCAGACCAGGCCAACGCTCGCGACGGGCGTGCGCTCGATCAGGTAGCGCTGGTTTGTCGCCCACCAGCGCATCACCGGCTCGGCCGTGTGGTACATGCGGCGGTCCTCGTGGTAGGCTCCCACGTGGTGCCACCAAGGCTGGATTCCGCCGGCGATGCCCGCAATCATCCACATCCGCGCCTCGGCGGCAGGCTTGCTCGCGACGCGGTAGTAGCCGGGGCCCGTTTCGTACAGCGCCATCGATTCGGGCGCGAGTTTGTCCCAGCCCATCAGGCCGTGGACGCGTTTGCCGGTGTCGCCATTCTGCTGAAACCCCGTGTTGTCGTCGCGGTGCTGGTGGTCGAGCATCACGATGTCGGCGCGGGTGCAAATCGCCCGCAAGTCGCGGAAAGACGACGCCTGCTCGGTGATCGCTCCGCCCATCATGCCGGACCAAATGCAGTCGGGACCGCCGGCTGCGCGGGTCACGCGATTGTTTAGTTCCCAAAGCTCGACGCGGCACGCGTAGTTCCAAGTGATCCACTGGCGATAGATCGGCTCGTCCCAATTGGCGGTCGGCGGCAGGGCGGCACCCGCGTGGGCCCGGAACCTGCGCGAGCAGTTGTCACAATAGCAGATGCTCGAACGCCCCAGGCCTGCCCAGCTGTTGTCGGTGAATCCATCCGGGTGCGAGCGCTCGATAATCTCGCGCATCACGTCGGTCAGGTACTCCTCGTAGTATGGGCTATTGACGCACGTGACGTATTTGTCCGCGGCGCGGTAGGGCTGGCCGTTGCGATCGCGCGTGAACCAGTCGGGATGGGCGGTGAAAAAGTCCTCGTCGGTGCGGTTCGAGTCCATGCGCGCCATCACGAATAAACCTTCCTCGTGGGCGGTCTTGGTGAGCTCGCCGAACAGGTCGCGGTCGCCGAGGAACTTGGCGCGGTGATGCAGCGGGAACTTGCTCGGGTAATAGGCCACGATGCCGCCGGCGTTGATGATGACCGCCTGCACGGCGGTCCGCTTCCACTGCTGGCGCCACCAGGTGATGTCGTAGTGGACGGGATCCTGCTCGGTGATGTTCGTCTGGCCCCAGAGATAAGCGCGGCGGTACCAGGGGACGGATGGCTTGGCCGCGGCGGCGCCGGCGCTCGCGGCCAGCGGGAAACCGCTCCCGACCACCACCGCGGTGGCCAGGCTTTCCTTCAGGAAATCGCGGCGGGTGAGAATCAGGGGACCGTTGGAGTTAGCGGAACGCGAGTGATTCATGCTTTTGGGTCAGGAGTGTCCGGAATTAACCCGCCAACCTAGAACAAGTTAGGAATATCATCCGTGAAGTTGCTTGTATCAAGATATATAGAACGTGGCGCAAAGAGTTCTG
>CANJNJ010000147.1 GCA_947474995.1 Opitutaceae bacterium
CCGGGATTCAGATAACGATCGCCCCGCGCGGCGTCCGTCAGCGGATAGTGGCGGCGATAATAGTCGCGCACGCCAGTGCGGAAGGCGGCATAGCTTCGCGTCCGGCCGAAGTCCTCGATCCAAGGATGCTCGTCGGGCGGCACACCCTGGGTGGTGGCCTGGCCGCCGATCCAGTCGGTTTCCTCCGTCAGGATGACGAGGCGACCCATCCGCGCGGCCGCGAGCGCCGCGGCGACGCCACCGAGGCTGCCGCCGATGATCAGCACCTCGGTCTGCAATTCGCGCGCTGCCGCGCTGCCGGCTGGGCTGGTGGCCGCGCGAGTCAGCGCGGCGGGCACCGTGGCGGCGACAGACAGCGTCGCGGCGGATTTCAGGAAGGTGCGGCGGGAAGGGTTCATGAAAAGATCCGAGAATGGCGGTCTGGGCGGTTGGTTACTCCTGGTTTGTAGTTCCGCCTTCAGGCGGAAGGATTGGAAGGTCCGGATTCCGCCTAAAGGCGGGACGACAAACCCTGGCCCGAAGTCGAAAGCGATGCCCGATACTTTTCGAAGTGCGTGACATGTTTTGCGACGGAACCGAGCCGGAGGCCGCTTACACCCGCACCTTGATAACCACCTTCTTGATCTTGGCGGACGCGCCGCTCACGCAGCCGGGCTTGTGGCCGTCCTGGGGCAGGAAAATCGCAAAGCTTCCCGGCGGCAGAAAAAGCGGCGTAGAAGTCGCTGGATCGGTGTAGAGGAGATAGTCCTTCTCAGCGTCGTAGGCCATCGTCGGCGTCAGGCTCGAAGTCGGGGCGTAGGGGATCACTTCGGTCCCTGCGGCGACGTACTGGATGTCGGCGTAGACCCGGTGCGACTCGAACTTTTTCTGATCGGCGGGCGCAGTCTCGTAGCTCTGGACCAGCGCGAACACGTTGTCGCCGTCGATGTCGGTGCGACCGTCGGGCATGTCCGGCTTGAACTGCGTGAGCCATTTTAGTCCGGCAACGAAGCGGGGGCTGAGGTGGTGGTAAGAGGCCGAGTTGGCCAGGGTGTCGATGATCATGGGAAAAAATCAGGCAGTGCGAAACCACGCCAAGGGCACGCGCAGCAGCGACGTGGACGTGAAACCGGCGAGTACACCCTTGCCGGTCGAGCGGCGCAAGGTGATCCACGCCTCGCTGCCCTTGTAGAGCAAACTCGGGTAGTCGAGGCTCTGCCCCGGGTCGTGCGCGAGCAGCTTGCGGCGCTCGTGGGGCCACGAGCGACCGCCATCGCTGCTGAGGCACGCCATGATGGTGTGGCGCTCACCAGAGAGACGCGCCTTGGCGTCGTAGTCCGAAGTCCAGAGCAGGAGGAGATCGCTCGTGCCGGGAATCCGTGAAATATGCGCCGGGGCCACTGGGCTGACGACTTCCATGCTGCTCGGGGTGGACCAGGTGGCGCCGCGGTCAAAGGACTCACTCTTGAACTGCGTGCCCATCGCGGTGCGGATGGCCATGATGAGACTGCCGTCCGCGCGCTCGGCGATGCCGGGCTCGATGCAGCCGGATTCGGTGTCCTGGATGAAGGCCTGCTGTCCGGGCGCGCCCGGCGTGGAGACCGGGGTCGGACCCTCGCGCTTGAACGAGGCACCCTGGCGATTCTCACTTTCGAGCCAGCGCACATAGGGCAGGGTGATGGGCTCGCCCAGCTGCCACGTGGCGCCGAGGTCGTCGGAGCGGCCCACACGCACATGCAGGTGGTGCAGGTCCCAGTCCTCGGTGCAGTGGCAGGGCGCGAGCAGCCGGCCGGAGGAATGGACGGTGAAGCGATCGTGGCAGCCGGTCTTGTATTGTCCGTCGGCGACGATGACGGGCTTCGACCAGGTTTCGCCCTCATCGCTCGAGGACACGAAGCGGCGCGAAGCCTCCTTCTGGCTCTGCCGATAACTAAAGAGCATGCCGATGCGCCCGTCGGGCAGGCGCTGCAGGGCCGGAGACATCGCGTTAAACCCGCCCTCGGGCGGCGGCACGATCACGCGCTCGTCGGTGAGGGGAAGTCCTTCGGCGGAAAGACGGCGGGCGACGAGCGGGGCGCGATCGTTGTCACTGCGACCGGCATGGCTGGCGTAGGCGAGCAGCACGGTGCCATCGCGGAGCTCGACGAGGCTGGCCTCGCTCTTGCGCACCTTCTTCTCGTCGGCTTCGGCGACGGGAATGAGTTTGAAGGCAAACCCGGGCTGCAGCGGCTTTTCCCGATAAGTCGTCGCGGGGCGCGGTTCCGCGCCGTGGCCCTTGGCCAGCAGGAAGGGCAGGGGCGCAACCGTGGCCACGGTGCGGAGAAAGTGGCGGCGGGAAACGGCGGGAACATTCATGGGGTGAGGGGAAGAAAAGGTTGGGTATCGGGCGACGCGTGCCAACCCGCCGCAAAAGGTGCCTTTATGAGACCAGTTGCGGTGGCTCGGACCGTTTACGTCGGCTGGGGACTGCGGGGCAGGGCCCGCAGCGTGATAATCAGGTATGCCGTCAGGTGCAAAAATCCGAGGCAGGTGAACACCGGCACATACCCGATCCGATGAATGACACTGCCCGCCATCAACGTGGAGAGAATGCCGCCGATCGAACCGCCAATCCCGGAGAGGGCGACAAAGGTAGCCACCTGCTCGCGCGGAAAAGTTTCGGACATCATGGTGAGCAGGTTGGTGTTCCAGCACGACTGGGCAGCCAGCAGCACGGCGATGAGACCCAGCGCCACCGCGGCCGAGGTGGCGTGCACCGCCACGACGGCGAGAGGCATAATGCACGCGGCCACGAGCAGCATGCGTCGCCGGGCCTTGAGGGGTGTCCAGCCGCGCCGGACCAGCCAATCGGATAAGGCGCCGCCGCCCGGACCGCCGACGTCCGCGGCGAGAAAGGGAATCCAGGCGAACAATCCGATCATCGCCAAGGTGAAGCCGCGCGCACTGTGCAGGTATTCGGGCAACCAGAACGAAAAAAAGTACGAGAGCGAATCGGTGAACAGTCGCGCGACCATGAAACCAAGGCAGGCTGGGTGACGCAGCGCGGCGAGCAGGGGCAGGGCCGGCTGGGCGGGCACCGTCTTGCGCTCGGCGGCGAGGGTGGCGCGCTCCGCCGCCGACAGCCGGGGTTGGACATCCGGGGAGCTATAGAATTTCAGCCAAAAGATCAGGTAGATGAATCCCAGCAGACCGGTGGCGAGGAAGCCCCACTGCCAGCCGTAGCGCAGCGAGACAAACGTCACGAACGGCGGCGCGATGATCGCCCCAACGATGTTGCCGTTGGAAAAAATCGCCGTGCAAAGGCCGCGCTCCCGCTTGGGAATCCACTCGGCGATCGCCTTCATGCCCGCGGGCGCGTTGAAGCTCTCGCCCAGCCCGAGCAGGAAACGGCAGAGCGCGAGCGTGACCCAGCCCGTGGCCAGCGCGTGCAACATCCCTGCCACCGACCATACGGCCAGCGCCGCGACCACCGCGAGTCGGACGCCGATGCGATCGATGACCGCGCCGCAGAAAACGTAGCCGATCGTGTACGCGACGAGAAACGTCGCGACGATGTAGGAATACTCGACGGTGGAAAATCCGAAGGTGGCCCGCAGGGTCGGCGCGAGCACCGAGAGCGCCTGCCGGTCGAGGTAATTCAGGACCGACAGGAAGAACAGCAACGCAACAATTCGCCAGCGATAGGGGATGGTGGGGAGAGCCATGGCGGCGCCGGCCCGGCGCGGGCGACGATCAGGTCAAGGCCGGGAGGCGTAGTCGAAGAATTTTATGCCTTCGAGGTCGGCCTTGAGCTGCGCTTCCTGGGCGGCCGTCATGGCGCGCAGCGGCAGGCGGACCGGGCCGCAGTCGACGCCCAGCATTTTCATCACGGCCTTGCCGGCGCCCAAACCGCCGTGGCGATGCAGGACGGCAATGAAGTCGCGGGCCTTTTTCTGGTCCTGGCGGGCGGCCGCGATGTCGCCGGACTCGAAGGCCTTGATCAGCCGCAGATAAAGCGGCGCGGCGAAATTGTAGGTGCTGCCCACGGCGCCGACCGACCCCAACGCCAGCCCGGCGAGAATGATTTCGTCCCGCCCGAACAGTATCGTGAAGCGGCCGCCGGCCACTTCGAGCGCACGACCGTAGTCCATCAGATCCTCGTGCGTGAACTTCACGCCGGCCAGCGTCGGAATTTTGCCGTCTCCATGGGTCAGGAAGTCGGTCGCGGAAATGTTCACGCCGGTCATGGCCGGCATGTGATAGTAATAGAACGGCAGTTGGGGGGCGGCCGCCGCGATCGGCTGGCACCAGGCGACCAGTTCGGCGACGCCGGGTGGGCGGAAGAAACTCGGGGCCAGCGTGGCGATGGCGTCGGCGCCGATTTCCTGGGCGTGGCGCGCCAGGACCACACTTTCGCCGAGGCTCAGGTGGCCGACGTGCACGATCAGCTTGAGTTCGGGCGGAGCGGCCTTGCGCCAGGCGGAGGCGATGCGCTGGCGTTCGGTGAGCGTCAGGCTCTGGCCTTCGCCGGTCGTGCCGCAGACGAAGGCGCCCTTGACACCGTTGCGGACGAGCAGGCTGGCGATCTTGGGAATGACCTCGAGGGCCACTTCGCCGTCGGTGCCAAAGGGAGTGTGAGGGGCGGCGATCAAGCCGTGGAGGCGGGAGTTCATGAGGGCGCGCGGAAATTCACGCTGGAAAGAACAGCATCCGGCGCCGGCGGGTCAGCACAACGCCGGCGGAGTGGTATTATCACAATACCTTTATGGGGCCGACGAAGTCCGGTCATTCTGAGACAGGTTACGAAGGCGCCGAAAGGTGGACCGTGCGCTCCGCGCGCGGTCAGCGTTGGGCTCGATCTCACGTTCGATGGCCGCGCACGGAGTGCACGGCCCACCCGGTACGCCTTCGGCGGGCTTTTGCCTGACGGATTCCGAGACGTCATCAGCAGCGGAACGAAGAATCTATACGGTAGGTGGCCCCGATTTCGTGGGTGCTCGAACTGTCGCTGCGCTCGGCACCTTCGCTAGCGCTCAAAATGACAATCAAGAGTTCTACGCACACTTTTCGTATCACTGCCGCCGGCGATCCCAGATTTCGGGGTTCAAAAGGGACGGCGGCCGTTCACCCTTCAGCACCATCAGCACTTGTTGGACCGCGGCCATATGACTGCGCTTCCGTCCTTCCTTCGTGTACGCCGCCATGTGCGGAGTCGCGACGACGTTTTCCAGGGCGAGCAATTGATTGCCCGGCTCGGTCGGCTCGGGCGACCAGACATCGAGCCCGGCGCCGGCCAGGTGTCCGCTCCGCAGGGCTTCGAGCAGGGCGGCGGGATCAACGAGGCCACCGCGGGCCGAGTTGATCAGAATGCCGCCGCGCGGAATCGCGGCCAAGGCCTTTGCATCGATCAGGTGGCGCGTCAGCGGGGAAAGCGGCACGTGAACCGTCACGAGATCTGATTGCGCGAGGAGGGCGTGAAGATCGGCGACGGGTTCCACGCCGCGGGAAGTGATTTCCGTGACGGGGATGTAGGGATCGTTGGCCAGCACGCGCATTTTCAGTCCGCCGACGATCTCTGCGACGCGCCGCCCGATGCGGCCAAAGCCGACGATGCCGAGGGTCTTGCCGACAAAATCATTGCCCTGCAGCGCTGGTTCGAGTTTCCACCCGGCGGTCTTGAGCCGGCGATCTGCGAGGGGGATTTTGCGCATCAGCGAAAACATCAGGCCCACGGCGAATTCCGCCGTCGACTCGGTCGGCGCATCGGGGGTGTTCACCGCGCACACGCCGGCGGCGCTGGCTTCATCGACGTTGATGTTGTCGTAGCCGATTCCGACCCGCGCCACGACCTTCAGCCGGGCGGCGCGAGCGAACGTGGCGGCGACGCCGGGAAACAAGGCGCTGGCGATCACGGCATCGGCCGTTTCCAGGCCGGCCTGCGGTTCGCTGCGGGGCAATCCGTCCAGGGTCGCGTGAGCCAGGAGCAGCTCTTTGGCGTCGGGCTGGATTTCAGAATCGGTCCAAATGATGGGGCGGGAGTCGGGCATAGGCAAAGTGCGATCGTTCAAGGCAGCGGTGCGCCCGTGGTCTTGGCAAGCCCGACCAGTTCGGCCCAGAGCGAGTCGGGAATGGGAATGCCTTCGCGGCGCCGGCGCTGCCCGGTTTCAACCTCGAGGGCGTTGGGCAGCAGCACGCGATCGAAACCCTCGGGGGGTTGGGATGTTTCGACGCGTCGCAGCAGCGCCTCGATATGCCGAAGGTATTCCGTCCACGGCACGAAGGCGTCCACTTTGATGGCCAGGATCAACGTCGGATTGCCGGTGCGGTATTCGGGTGAAGACGAAGGCACGCTGCCCGCGAGGATGCAGGCGAGCACTTCGACGAAGAGCATGAGGCTTGAGCCCTTGGGTCCGCCAAAGGGTAGCAGGGCACCGCCGGCATAATAGTCCGCGGGGTTGGTTGTGGGCCTGCCCTCTTGGTCGAGCAATGCGCCGACTGGCGCCGGCTCGCCGCGACTTTGCGCCATGTTCAATTTGCCCTCGGGCACGGCGGCCGTGGAAAAATCGGCGACGAGCGGGGTCGGGGCGGAGACGCCGGCAAGCCCCAGGCGATCGGATTGGTGCCGAAGACGCGCTCGCGCCCACCATAAGGCGCGACGGAACCACCGGGGCCGGCGCCCGAGGTAAAGATCAAGGCGACGAAACCGGCGGACGAAATGGCTTCCGCGTAATCGGGCAGCCGACCGATGTGATTGGTATTGCTGAGCGCCACCGCGCCGACGCCCTGGGCGGTGGCTAGCTCGAGTGCAGTCCTCACGCCAAACATGGCCGAGACGTACCCGAAGCCGTGGCCGCCAGCGACCACCGCCGTCGCGCCCTGCTGCGAAGCCACGCGCGGTTGCGCCGCCGGATGGAGCTTTTTCGCGACGATGGAATCGACGTAGCGCTTGATCCGCAGGAGACCATGCGAGTCGTGCCCGAGCAGGCTGGCCTTCACCAAGGACTCGGCGACCGCGTGGGCATCCGTGGGACTCGCCCCGTGGGCCACAAAAACCGCCGTGGCGAAACGATGGAGGCCCTCAGCTTGGACAGTAGGCATCGGCAATCTGGCTTCAGCAGGTTGTGGCTAATGCGGACCCAAGCGGCAGATTTTTTGCCACAAATAACACAGATAGGCACAAATGCCGGAGGATTGTATTTGTGCCCATGCGTGCAATTTGTGGCCAAAAAATTCAGAGCTCCACCGTGCGACCTGTGGCGCTCGCTTCCATCGCGGCGCGGCTGATCCGCAACGTGGCGAGCGACTCCGCCGCGCCGACCTGCGGCCGGCGGCCCTCGCGGATCGCTCCGGCGAAATCTTCGAGCTCCGCCGTCAGGGCGGTGGTAACGAGATACGGGCCCTCAAACTTGATCGGTTGCGCGGGCAACCCGCCCAACCGCGTCGTGGCCAAATCAGCCACCGGCTGCCAGGTGCACGCGTCCTGACCCATCCGGTTGAGCTCAAGGGCGCCTTTGCTGCCGAGGATTGTCATGCGACTGCTGCCGACCGACGCGGAATAGGTCGTATAGCTCGCAATCAGCCCGCCATCAAAATGCATCGCGACTGTCGCGGTGTCGGGCGGCCGGTCCGGTCCGGGCCGTTGCACAAATCCCGTCACGCGGCGCACCGGGCCGAAAAGAAAGGCGAGCACATCGAAGTAATGCACGCCGAGTTCGTCGAGCTGGCCGCCGGGCACGGCGGTTTCCCCTGTGCGCCAGTCATCGGCCTGCCGAAACAAGGCGTGCGGGAAACCCTGCACGATCACGACGGCGGCCACGTCGCCGAGTTCGCCGGCCGCGAGCATGGCTTTCACTTTCTTGATCCCGCCCGTGTGCCGCCCTTGGTGGCCGACCGCGAGCACGCGGCCAGTTTCCTGGCCGACCTGCAGCATCTCCTCGGCCTGGGCGAGCGTGGTGGCGATGGGCTTCTCGACCAACACGTGCTTGCCGGCGCGGAGGGCCGCCAGGGTTTGCGCGTGGTGGAGAAAATGGGGCGTCGGCAGCACGATCGCTTCGATCCCGGGATCGGCTAGCAGCGCTGCGAAGCTGGGGTAATTGGCGCCACCGAAGTCGCGTACGATCTCCTCGCGATTCTTGGCGTTGCGGCTGAACACGCCGGCAAACGCGAGGAGCGGCGACGCTTTGGCGGCATCCAGGAGTTTCCGGCCCCAGCGTCCCGGGGAGACAACCCCAAAGCGAACGGGCTTTGGGGTTGGTGAGGGGGCGGCGGCAGTCATGGGGTTAAGGGCGCGATGATGGCCGGGCCCGGCCAGTCGTGTCACGCTTCACCGGTGGTGCCGGGGGAGGACCACTCGGGCGGATGGCACAGACTTTGGCGTGCGGCGCCCCGGCGCCGTTTTTGGCACGTTTCGCCCGAAGCGCGGGAACGCCCCGTGATCTATCGTCGCGAAACTATCGGCAGAAAACCTGGCGCCCTAGTGGGCGACGCCCTGGAGGTCTACGGGTGTCTTGATTTCGTGGCGTGGTTGGTGCGGCAGCGCGTCGCGATGGAGGTCTTCGCGAAACAGACGGCGGGGTAACTCGAAATCACTGGTGGCAGTGGGGGGAAGGAGGCCGGCGGCGCCGAGCGCAGCTTGCAGGGCGGTGGCCTTGGCCACGCTGGGGACATTCGCGTCGCCGCGGTGAAAGACGTGGAAATCAGGCACTGCTTTGTCGGCGCCCGAGCCGCCATCGAATTTGCCGAGCAACGCGGGCGCGATAATGCGGGCCGGGAGATTGAGCCAGCGGGCCTCAGCGAGGAGCTGGGCGATCGGTTCGCGGTTCTGCGGTTCGTCACACCAGGCGCACGCGGCGGCCAGAGCGGCAATGAGCGCGTTGTGTTCCGCGGCCCGCGTTTCCGCAAAGCGCCGCGTTACCATCAGCACCTTCTCCACGTGGCCCGGCGATTGCGCGGCACTCCACGTCGGGCACCAGCCAGCAGCTTCGCGGACCGCGAGGGTGTTCCACGGTTCCCCAACGCAATAGCCGTCGATCGTGCCCGCGGTCAGGTTCCGGAACATCTGCGCCGGCGGCACGACGACGATGTGGACATCGCGGTTCGGATCGAGGCCGCTGGCGATCAGCCAGTCGCGCAGCAGCAGGTGATGGGAGGAAAACGGGAAAACCACGCCGAGGGTGAGCGGTTCGGCGGCGTGACGCGTCCGCACGTGGGCGCGGAGCGTGGCGCCGTCGCGCACGCCGGCAGCCCGGAGTGCCCGCGAGAGCGTGAGGGCGTTGCCGTTGAGGTTGAGGACCAACGCGGTCAGGACGTCGCACGGCGGGCAGCCGAGTCCCAGCTGCGCGGACCAAAGGAGCGGCGCAGGGGCCTGCGCGGCTTCGAGCTCCCCGTAGATGATTTTCTCGCGGATGGTGGCCCAGCCAATTTCGCGGCGCAGTTCCACGCGCAGGCCATGCTGGGCGAAGAGCCCGAGGTGATCGGCCGCCGCGAACGGCGCCGCGTCGGTCAGCGCGAGAAAACCGACGCGGAGCAATTTGGTCGTGGACGCGGACGAAGTCGGGGAGTGGGGCGAAGGAGCCGGCATGTCTGGATGCCCGGTTGCTTAGCCTCGGCTGTGCCAGCGCGGCCGTTGGGCGCAATTCGCGCCCTTCAAACAATTCATCATTGGGATGAAGCGGCTTCATCCTCGGTGATGCGCTCACACTTCCCGCGCCGTCACCTTCAGCTCCCGCGCCTGCTCTGCGCGTCGCCGGGCTTTTTCGACGCCGATGGCGTCGAGCCCCAGTGCATTCGCCACGGCGAGCACGGTTCCGACTCCGCAAAACGGATCGAAGATCACGCGCGCCTTGGCGTGTTCTTGCGCAAACCGCACCGCATGGCCCGCGGCGCGCACGCCCATGGCCCGCACCCATTTTTGCGGTCCGGCATCCGCGATGACATCGGGAATCGGCAGGACGTCGGGGCACTTCATCGCCCGCGACACCGCGATGAGGTGGGTGAAGCCCGGCCGCCCCGCGGTCAGCATTCCCGCCGGCCGGCGGCAGACGATTTTGTGGAAAAGAATCCGGGCGCCGGCGTCTTCCGCTGCGCGCGTGACAAGCGCGCCCTTGTCGATCCAACCCCCGTCGCGCTTGATGTCGCTTTGGAAAAAAATTGCGGCGCTCTCGTCCGGCACCGCGTCGACGACGAGTTGCACCGCCCCCAGAAACCACGCGCGCCACACTGGCAGCGCGAGCCCAACCTCCGATACATCGGGCAGGGAGGTTACGGCGCAGGCGCCCGCAATCCTGCCGCGCTCCTGCATCCACGGAATCGCATCCGCGCAGAAGACCTCACGGCCGGGCCCGGCGGCCGGTGCTGCCGTGCCGTGCGTAGTTTGATTGCCATCAGTCACGCCGGCACAGCACCAGTCGCCCGCCGCCGGCACAAGCCCGCTTCACTCGCCCCGTCCTCGCTGGCATGGGTTGCGACTCTTGGTTACGGCAACGACTTCGCCGCGGACTGGCCCGAACTCCAAATGCCCGGATGCCGCGCGCCTGCTTAGAATGTTGCGAATCACCGAGGCGATCTCGAGGCAATCGCCGCAGACGAACATCGCAACTGGCCCGGATTTCGGGGGGGGCACCGCAAGAGCAAGAGCGTTTCGATGACGGTGCTTTAACGTTTTTAAAACCAGAGAAAATCCCCGTTTGATATTTCTCTGTCGCGTCACTCAGGCGCGGCCTGAAACGGCGCTGGGCGCGGTCGGAGGGAGGAGTTGGTAAATGTGGTGATCTACAAAATGATCATAGAGCCACTCGGCGTTTTTGAGCGTGCTGATGGGCGTGAAGCCAAGTCGTTTTACAAGGGCTGCGGCGCGGTGATTTTGGGTGGCGACGGCGACGATGACGCGGTCGACCTTAAGTTGAGTGAAGGCGTGCGCGAAGACGGCTTGGCAGGCGGCGGTCATGATCCCGCGACCCTCGGCGGTGGGAACGAGCCAATAGGCAGGGAAGGCAACGCGGTTGGCCCAGTCGATGCGGTTGTGCCAGATGACGCCGACGAGTTGACCGGATGACCAGATGCCGGCGGCGAAGGTGCGCGTTAAGGCGCGGTCGCGGAGCGCCTCGGCGATGAATTTCTGCGAGTGGGATAGCTTCGTAGTGGCGTCGACCCAGGGCAGCCACGTGCGGAGCGTTTGGCGATGGGCTTCGACGAGGGCATGAAGCGCCGGGGCGTCGGTAGGCTGGAGCAGACGCAACTCAAGGCTGGGATTAATTTGGTGGCGTAGCATCGCGTCGAGAGGATGCGCTCGGGTGGGGCGCTGGTGGCAACGCCGGAGTTGGGTCGGCGTGGGTCGCGGTGGTCTAACGCGGCGTCGTTTCGGTCGTGGTTTGCCGTGGAAGAAACCGACCTCGGGCAACTTGTCTAATTCACCAAAGCGCGGATGAACCCGGGCGCAATTTTTAGGCCGCGGACCGCGGGGGGTGCGGCCAGCGACTCCCCGGGGGGGCGCGAGAAAACTAATTTCGCAACTTAAGCTAGTGAGCGGGTCCCAACGCAACTGGCCCAGATTTCGGGGGATCGCCGCAGTCGGAAACGCGAAGGAAACGGGTGGAGCGCCCTCGGTGCCGAGCGGTTAAAAAGTGGCGGAGAAGTGCGGAGCACTCCTTGACCGAAATCGCGAAAGACTCGTAAGTCTTTGGTTGAAATGGCTGCCCGGGCTGTTCGCCTCCACGAACTTTTCGGCGGCGGTCGAGCCCTATTAGAGGCGATTCTACCGGTCGATTCGACTCACTGGTAAAGCGGTGAGTTGAAATCCATCTTACAGGAAACGCCTGAGACTCCCGAGCTTCGCCTCTTCGACTCACGGAGGACTGCATCGGTTGGTCGCCCAATTGAGTTCAGTCGTGCCCAGTTCAAGAATTAGCCAAACTTGACGTGGTTCATTTTTGAACCACGCTTGCGCCATGAAAACACTGGAAGACCCCTCGACCAAAGACGTCGTGGCCATCAAGCGCACGATCTCGAAGACCTTGCGCTCTCGCTTGCGGGCGCGGGGTGTCACGGTGGCGTCAATTGCTCGCGATACGGGGACCAGCCGCACTGCGATCCGTCGGGTCCTCGACGAGGACAACACCTCCATTACGTTGCACACGATGGTGAGAACTGCGTTCAGCCTCGGCTACCGTGTGCGGCTGGTCTTGGAGCCCTCGATCGAGAAGATCGAACGCGTCGCCCCGCCGGTGGAAGTCGAGCCTCTCCTGCGGGAGTTGGGAGAGTCGTTGGACCGTCTGCCGATGCGTCGATGAACATTATCGTTCCCCACCAAATTCGAAAGAAATAGCTGGGCGGGGAAGTGGCGGTGGAGGTGCGGAAGCTCTTTGCGAAACTCAAGGAGAAGCCCGAATTGGCAGCAGGGATCAGCGCGCCCGGGCTTCCTTCCCGAACGACCCTCCACAAGGTCTACGCCACGACGG
>CANJNJ010000148.1 GCA_947474995.1 Opitutaceae bacterium
AGCGCCTCGATGCCGCGACCACGCAGCGTGGTGGCAAATTCCCGGGCAAAACCGTGCAGCGTGAGGACGCGCCGCGGTTGGACGAGTTCGACGAAGCGTAGCAGGTCGGGGAAGTCGGCGTGGTCCGAAAGCGGAAACGCGGCGTCGCAACGATAGCGGTAAATCGCGCGGGGATCGATCGCCCAACCCGTGATCGCCGCCGTGCGCACCGCGGGAATGCGACTGAGCAAACCGCGGGAATGCGGCGGACAAATAACGACGTGACCGCCGACGTCGCGAAGCTGGAATTCGCGATACGCCGGAAATTTGACCCCCAGTTGCTCGTAAATCCGGGTGAGCCGCAGCGTCTCCGCCTGCAGCATCACCGGCAGGCCGGCGGTCGCGAGCGCACAAAGCACTTCCTGACTCTTCCCCAAGCTGTAGCACAACAGCGCCGGAGTCGCCCCGGTGGCGACCGCCTGCTGGCAAAATTCGACCAGTTTTGCGATGACTTCTCCCTCTGGTGGAAACACGTACTTCGGCAGGCCGAACGTTGTCTCCATAATGAGCACGTCGGCCCGCGGCGTGGCGCAGCGCTCGGCGGCCAATCCCGGCCGCAGCTTGAAATCACCCGTGTAGAGGAGCGAACCGTGCTCACCCTCGAGAAGAACCTGGCTGGAACCGAGGATGTGGCCAGCCGGATGGAGCGTGGCCGTGACACCGAATTCCAGGGGATGCACGCGGCCAAACGGCAGTTCGGTGACGAGGCGTTTCCCCGGCAGTCGCGCGTGGACAAACCGGGCCGTGGCCGGCGTGCAGATGATTTCCCGGTGCCGGGCGATGTGATCAGAGTGCGCGTGCGTCACAAAGGACCGCTCGGTCCGCGACTGCGCATCGAGCCACCAGCCGATTTGCGGCAGCCATACCCCCCCGCGATGCTCTACTTGCCAGGACATTCGGCGATGGTGGGTGGCGGAGCGGCTCCACGTCAAAGCGAGAGCGCTACATTAAATGAGTCGGGTCGGGTGGGCGGTGCGCTCCGCGCGCCGCCGGACCGCGCGCGGAGCGCCCGGTCCACCACGCATAGTCTTCGTTACCCAAGACACGCTTACACTTGTTGACCTCCTTTGGCTCAAAATCTCCCCCATACTCCTCGCACGAAAAGGACCGCCACCACGAGACCTACGCCCCACCAGTACCAGGCCAGACCGTTGATGCGTCGCACCGGCTTCGTCGCGCGGGGTCGGCTTTTGTCGTCCTCGAACGCGTCCTCAGGCAAATCGAGACCGTCGTAAATACTCTCCGCGCGCCAGCCGCTTCGCTCGTCCGCCCCGCACTCCGGGCAGGCTTTGGCATCGCGGCGTAGCGGCGTTCCACAATTCGCGCATTCGTCCGGTGGCTCGGGAAACTTGTTTGCGGCGGACCGTCGCTGCGGCGGATTCATGGCACAGGAACGATCACCGGCTGGAGGCTCTCAACGCTCAACCCTCTTGTGAGCTCAGGCATCGCTGGCGTTGAAGTATTTTCGCTTCGCGAGCCGCCAGGCGGTAACGAAGAACGCGGTCAGGGGCACGGCCAACAGCATGCCCAGCACGCCGTCAAAGGCGGTGCCCCAGAAAAATATGGCGAAAATAATCGCGGCCGGGTGCAGGCCGGTTTGATGCCCCAGGATTCGCGGGGTCAGAATCCAGCCTTCAATGGACTGCACGACGGCCTTCACAATCAGGACCAAACCGACGAGTTGCCAACCTCCGCCCGCCTGAAAGAAGGCGAGGGGCAGGGTGACCGCCAGGCCGAGGATGCTGCCGAGATAGGGGACAATATTCAGCAACCCCATCGCGAGGCCGATGAAGAGCCCGAACTTCAGCCCGATGATCGAGAACCCGGCGGAAAAAAGCACCCCCATGCAGCAGCCGATCAGGATTTGGCCGCGGAAAAACGCCTCCACGATCGACACGAATTCGCTGGCGAGAAAAACCACGTCGTCGCGGACGTCGGGCTTCAGGAAGGGCAGGTGATGGGCGAGCTCCCGAGTGGGCTCGCCGCGGGCGAGCAGGAAAAAGAAAAGATACACCGGTACGACGGCGACGTGCGTCAGGAACGCGAAGACATCGAGCAAGCCGCCGAACGCCGTCCGCAATGACGGCACCGCCTGCGCGATAAAAGCCCGGCTCTCGTTGGCCAGCGTGTCGGTAACTTGCCGCACGCCGGGAATGGCCAGCTGCTTTTGGAGCAAGGCGGCCCATTCGGGATAGTGCTGCTGGAGGTAAGCGGAAACGTTCCTCCAAAGGTCCGGTAGATAGTCGATGAACGCCAGGCACTGATCGATCAGAGCCGGCACGATCGCCAGGGAAGCTCCCAGCAGGGCCAGGACAAACACGCCATAAAGGAGCACGACGGCGACAACCCGCCGAATGCGCAGTCGGATGGCCAGTCGCTCCACGAGCGGCCGGAGCATCAGGGCCAGGACTCCCGCCACCGTCATGGGCCAGAGTACGCTGGAGAAAAACGCGACCAGTTTCCCGATGACGAGAAACGTACCAATCACCAACGCGAACGATCCCACGAGCGCCAGCAAAGCCAGCGCAAAGCCGACGATCCGCCGCTGGTTGTCCGCGAGCAGGGGAGTGGGGGATTCGGCAGGCATGCGTCGTTCGCGGATTACCCAAGGGCGACAGGAGACGAGCGAGGGCGCAAATCAGAACTTGAGGGGCTTGTTTGCAGTTCCGGCTTTAGCCGGAAGATCGATTCCCTGCGCCGCCCAAAGGCGGAACGACCCACGCTCCCAGACGAAAGCTTGCATCCCGCGCGAGCCTCGCTCGAATCACTGCGCGCCTGATGATGTCGACACGCCGATTTCTTTTTCTCTGGTCGCTCCTCAGCAGCGGGGTGTTCGCGGATGAAAAGGTGACGTTTAACGAGCACATCCGGCCCATCCTCGCGGAGAACTGTTTCTATTGCCATGGCAAGGACCCCAATCACCGCAAGGCCCAGCGCCGCCTCGATATGCCGGAGGGTGCGACGGCGGAAACCAAGGGCGTGCGAGCCATCGTCCCGGGCGATCTCGAAAACTCCGAGCTGTGGCGGCGCATCAACAGCGACGATCCGGACGAGGTGATGCCGCCGGCGGAATCGCACAAGGATCCCCTGAAGCCGGAACAACGCGCGCTGATCAAACGCTGGATTGAGCAGGGTGCGGCCTACCAAAATCACTGGGCCTACGAGCCCGTCGCGCGACCAGCGGAGCCCCCGGTACCCGCGGGCGCGAATCCTCATCCGGTGGATCGATTCATCGCCGCCACGCTGGCGGCACGCGGCCTGGGTTTCAGTCCGGAAGCCCCGCGCGAGGTCTTGCTGCGGCGGTTGACGCTCGATCTCACCGGCCTGCCGCCGACGCTCGAGGAGCTCGAGGCTTTTCTCGCGGATAGGTCGCCGGACGCCTATGACCGTGCCGTCACCCGGTTGCTCGCGTCGCCGCGGTATGGGGAAAACTTTGCCCGGGGCTGGCTCGACGCCGTGCGCTATGGCGACACGCACGGGCTGCACCTCGACAACGTCCGCGCGATTTGGCCCTACCGCGACTGGGTCGTGCAGGCGTTCAACGAGAACAAGCGGTTCGATCAATTTACGATCGACCAACTCGCCGGGGATCTTGTGCCCGGCGCGCGCATCGACCAACTCGTCGCCTCGGGTTATAATCGGCTCCATCTTTCGACGTCCGAGGGCGGCGCGATCGAAGCGGAGGCCGAGGCCCGCAATACCGCCGACCGCATCGACACGACGGCGGCAGTGTGGCTGGGCCTGACGGCGGGTTGCGCGGCGTGCCACGATCACAAGTTCGATCCGCTGACCCAGCGGGAATACTATTCGATGGGCGCGTTTTTCAAGGGCCTCGCCGATCACGTGTGGGACGGTAACATCCCGCGGCCCGGCCCGCTGGTGCTAATCACCAACGCCCTTCAGCAAAAGCGACTCGACGTCATCACGGCTGCGCTGCCTGAGCGGCTGGCCGCGCTGGCCGCCAAAGCCGAGCGCTTGACGGCCAAGAATCCGGTGCCCGAGAAGCCCGAGAAAAAGCCCATTACCTATGAGGTGGTCTGGGCGGAGGACGGTGATGTGCCGACCGCCACGAATATCCTGCAACCGGCGCTCGCGGGCGAATGGCGCACCGGTGCCGGAGTACCGCTGGTGGATGGCACCCGCGCCCTGCGCCTCGAGGGCAAGGTCGAGCGGCCGGTTAATTTCGCCACGGGCGAGGTCCCGCTTAAGGTCGGGCTCCTGACCCGGGTGTTCGTGAACTATAATCCCGATTCGGCGAATCCGCCCAAGGCGGTGAGCCTCGAATTTATCGCTGACGGCAAAACCAAACGGTTAATCTGGGGTGACCCAAAGGCCTTTAGTCCTGAAGCGGCCGATTCGGCGATGGTGGCTGGGGCGCTGCCGCCGGCCGGAGTTTATACCCGGCTGGAAATTGAGGCCACCGATTGCGGCCTGGCGTCCGGCCGCGCCTATACGGGCGTGCGCATCGCCCAAAGCGGTGGCGCCGCGTGGTGGGACCACATCGGCACCGTAGCCACCAGCGCCAGCGCGGCGGATGATCCCCTGATTTCCGCGGAGGCCTGGGCGAAAGGAATTCGCAACGACGTCCGGGCCGTGCAAAATTTGCCGTTGCCGAACGAGATCGCCTATTTGCTCGGTGTTTCGATCACGCAGCAGGACGACGAGGACAAGAAGCGGCTCGCGACGTTTTATCGCGACTTCATCTACGGGCCGTTGCGCGGGCCGCTCGAACCCGAGGCCCATGCGGCCCGGCAGCTGCAAGCGGAGCAGATCCACTATGAGTTGACGCTGACGGCGTCACTCGTGGCGCGGGAGCGAGCGGTTCCGAAACCGGCGCACATCTTGATTCGCGGGCAATACGACAAGCCCGGTGAGCTCGTCGAGCCCGCCACGCCGGCCTTTCTGCCGCCGCTCAAGCCGCGGGGCCTTCGCGCCGACCGGCTCGACCTCGCCCGCTGGCTCGTCGACCCCAGGAACCCGTTGACCGCGCGCGTCGCGCTGAATCGTTTCTGGCAGCAGATTTTTGGCGCCGGCCTCGTCCGCACGCCGGGCGATTTTGGCGCGCAGGGCGATCCGCCGACGCATGCGGAATTGCTCGACTGGCTGGCGAGTGAGTTTGTCAGCAGCGGTTGGGACGTGAAGCGGCTCGTGCGCCTGATGGTGACGTCGCGCACCTACCGGCAGGATTCCCGGGTGCCGCCTGCGCTGCTCGAAGTCGACCCGGCGAACAAACTGCTGGCCCGCGGTCCACGCCTTCGGCTCGATGCCGAAGTCTTGCGCGACCAGGCGCTCGCCGTGAGCGGATTGCTGCAGCCGACGATCGGCGGCCCGCCGGTCCGGCCCTACCAGCCGGGCAACGTCTGGGAGCCGGTGGCCTATGCGGGCAGCAACACGCGCCTCTACGTGCAGGATCACGGGGCGGCGCTTTACCGGCGCAGCCTTTATACGTTTTGGAAGCGCACGGCGCCGCCGCCGTCGATGTCGACGTTTGACGCGCCGTCACGGGAGACGATCTGCGTGCTGCGCACCCGCACCGACACACCCCTGCAGGCGCTGGCGCTTATGAACGACGTGCAGCAGTTCGAGGCGGCGCGAGGATTCGCCGAGCGAATCCTCACCTCGGCTGGCACCGAAGACAAACGGCTTACCCGAGCGTTTCGAAGTGTGACAGGACGGATGCCCACGGGCCAGGAGCAGACGCTCTTGAACGAGGCGCTGGCGAGCCAGCGCGCGCACTTCGCCGCTCATCCGGAAGCGGCGAAGAAAGTGTTGGCCAACGGCGAGTCCAAGGCGGCGGACACGCTGCCGCCGGTGGAATTTGCGGCCTGGACGATGGTCGCGAGTCTGCTGCTCAATCTCGACGAGACCGTCACCCGCAACTGAACCCGGTCGCCTGCCATGAATCCCTGCCACGATTACCTGAATCACCTGACGCGCCGGCAGTTTTTTGCCGGCGCCGGGCTGGCGATGGGGGGCCTGGCGCTTAACTTTCTCGCGCCGCGGCTCCGCGGCGCCGGCGTGACATCGGCGGACTTGCGGCTGCATCCGGCCTTGCCGGGCTTCCCCCATTTTGCGCCGAAGGCGAAGCGGATTATTTACCTCCACATGAACGGCGGGCCGTCGCAGCTCGACACGTTCGACTACAAGCCCGGCTTGAAGAAGTTTTTTGACGTGGAGTTGCCCGAATCCGTCCGGGCCGGTCAGCGCATCACGACGATGACGAGCGGCCAGACGCGCTTTCCGATCGCGCCCTCGTTGTTCAAGTTCGCGCAGTATGGCCAGAACGGCACCTGGGTCAGCGAACTGCTGCCCCACACGGCGAAGATGGTCGACGACCTCGCGATCGTCCGGAGCGTGCACACCAATGCGATCAACCACGATCCGGCCTGCACGTTCCTGATGACGGGCAGCGAGATTCCCGGCAAAGCGAGCCTCGGTTCGTGGCTTTCGTACGGGCTCGGGAGCGAGAACAACAACTTGCCGGCCTTTGTGGTGCTCACGCCGAAGTGGTCCTCGAAGGCGGTGGCTCAGGCGCTGTTCACCCGGATGTGGAGCAGCGGCTTTTTGCCGAGTTCGCACAATGGCGTGGCCCTGCGCTCGCAGGGTGACCCCGTGCTCTTCCTTGAAAATCCGGAGGGCGTGGATCGCAGCGCGCGCCGCGCGATGCTCGATTCCCTCGCGAAATTAAACCAGCTCGGCTACGAGCGGCAGGGCGACCCGGAGACGCTCACGCGCATCGCCCAATACGAGATGGCGTTTCGGATGCAGACGAGTGTCCCGGATCTGACCGACTTCCGGAATGAGAGCCCGGCGACGCTCGACCTTTATGGCCCCGAGGTGAACCAGCCCGGAACGTTTGCGGCGAGTTGCCTGTTGGCCCGGCGCCTCGCCGAGCGCAACGTGCGCGTGGTGCAGATTCTGCATCGCGGCTGGGATCAGCACGGCAACCTGCCGGGCGACCATCGCCTCCAGTGCAAGGACACGGATCAGGCCTGTGCCGGGCTGCTCACGGATTTGAAACAACGCGGGTTGCTCGAGGACACGCTGGTGGTTTGGGCCGGCGAGTTCGGTCGAACCGTTTACAGCCAGGGGACGCTGACGGACACCGATTACGGCCGCGATCATCATCCGCGGTGCTTCAGCGTCTGGCTGGCGGGTGGGGGCGTGAAGGGCGGAGTCGTGTACGGCGAGACGGACGAGTTCTCCTATAACATCGTCCGCGACCCGGTGAGCCTCTTTGATCTCAACGCCACCATTCTCCACTGTCTCGGCGTCGACCACTCGCGTTTAAAATTCAAGTTCCAGGGCCTCGACCAACGGCTCTCGGGCGTCGAGCCAGCCGAAGTGGTGAAGGCCATCCTCGCCTAGGATCGGTCATGAACTTTGGAGGACGGCGACCTGGCGCCGCTTTCCGGCGTGCAGGGTCACGCCAAAAGTGCGCAGCGGGCGAACTTGATTACCCACGACCGCAGGGCGACGATGCCCAACTGGCTTCGGCGGCGACGCCACTATTCTCTCCGATCACTTCAGCAGGATCATTTCGCTGCCCGTTACCTTCACTTCATGACGACCTTAGAACCCACGACGAAGTCTTCCCCTCCAGTGTCGGGCGCGTCGCCCTCCGCGCTACAGGCACTGGCGAACCAGCTGGCGGGCGAATTGCACTTCGACGCGACCATGCGGTCGCTCTACGCCACTGACGCCTCCGAATATCAGGAACTGCCCGCGGCGGTCGCACTGCCGAAAACGGAAACCGATCTGCGCCAGCTCATCACTTTTGCGCGCGACCATGGGACGTCGCTGATCCCGCGCACCGCCGGCACTTCGCTCGCCGGTCAGGTGGTGGGTCCGGGCATCGTCGTCGACGTGGGCCGCTTTCTCAACCGGATCGTTTCCTTCGATGCCCCGGCCCGCCGCGTGCGCGTCCAGCCGGGTGTGGTCCGGAACGAACTCAACCTCTACCTCAAACCACACGGTTTCTTTTTTACGCCCGAAACCTCGACGGCCAACCGCGCCATGATCGGCGGGATGGTCGGCAACAACTCCTGCGGCGCGAACTCCATCGTGCATGGCACCGTCCGCGAGCATCTCATTTCTACGCGGGGTTTCCTCAGCGACGGTTCCGAGGCTACCTTCGGTCCGCTGACGCCGGCGGAATTTGCGGCGAAGTGCGCCGGGCCCGACACGCTGGAAACGAAAATCTACCGCACGGTTCGCGACCTGCTGGCGGACGCCAGGAACCGGCAGCTCATTCGCGACAACTACCCGAAGTCCACGGTCACCCGCCGCAATACCGGCTATGCGCTCGACCGGTTGATGGAGTGCCAGGTCTTTGACGCCGCTTCGCCCAAGCCGTTTAACCTCTGCCAACTCCTCGCCGGTTCCGAAGGCACGCTGTTTCTCGGCGTGGAGTTTGAGCTCAACGTGGAGCCGCTGCCGCCGCCGGGCGCGCTGCTGTGCGCGCACTTCCCGACCATTCAGGATTCACTGCAGGCCACGCTGATCGCGATGCGCCACCGGCCGTTTGGCTGCGAATTGATCGACCGCCACATTCTCGAGTGCACCAAGGCAAATCTCGAGCAGGCGAAGAACCGGTTCTTTGTGCAGGGCGACCCGGGCGCCGTCCTGGTCGTGGAGGTGCGGCTGGAGAAACGCGAAGACACCGAGGCGATGATGCGCACGATGGAAAGTGAAATGCGCGCGGCGGGTCTCGGCTATGCCTTTCCCGTGCTGTGGGGCGACGACGCCAACAAGGTCTGGGACCTGCGGCGCGCCGGCCAGGGCCTGATGATGAACGTCCCGGGCGACGCCAAACCGCGCGAAGTCGTCGAAGATACGGCCGTCGCCGTCGAGGATCTGCCGGCCTACATCGGCGAATTCGATCTGCTGATGCGCGAGAAGTACGGCATCACCAGCGTCTATTACGCCCATGCGGGCGCCGGGGAACTGCACACTCGCCCGCTCTTCGACCTGAAGACGCGCGAGGGCCTGAGAATTTTCCGCGGCATCGCCACCGACGTCGCCGCGCTGGTGAAAAAGTACCGGGGCTCGCTCTCCGGCGAACACGGCGACGGCCGGCTGCGGGGTGAGTTCATTCCGTTCATGGTCGGACCGGAATGCTACGCGATGATGCGCCGGGTGAAGGAAGCCTTCGATCCGACCGGACTCTTTAATCCACGCAAAATCATCGATACCCCGCCGATGGACACGTCGTTGCGCCATGGCCCGGACCATCCGACGCCCGAATATAAGACGGTCTTTGACTTCAGCGCCTCGCAGGGCGTGCTGCGCGCCGCCGAAAAATGCAATGGCGTCGGCGAGTGTCGCAAGACCCACCTCATGGGCGGTACGATGTGCCCGAGCTACATGGCGACGCGCAACGAGCAGGATACCACGCGAGCCCGGGCCAACATGCTGCGGCAGGTGCTCACCGAGGCTCGCGACGGGATGAACGCGTGGAATAGCGAGCAGGTGAAAGAGGTCATGGACCTCTGCCTTTCCTGCAAGGGCTGCAAATCCGAGTGCCCGTCGAACGTCGACGTCGCCCGGCTCAAGGCTGAGTGGCAGCAGCATTACTACGACGCCAACGGCGTGCCGCTGCGCTCGCGGCTCGTGGCCGGCTTCACGCGATCCATGCGCTTGGCCTCGATCGCGCCGGGACTCTACAACTGGGCTGTTACCTCGCCGCTCGTCTCGAGTTTGATCTAGCGCCTCGCCGGTTTTGCGGAGCAACGCAGCTTGCCGACGCTGCACAATACCACGCTCGCCGCGTGGCATGCGAAGCACGCGAATCCCGCCGACCGAAGTTATCCGAACGGGCGCGTCTTTCTCTTTTGTGACGAGTTCACCAATTACAATGACACCCCGGTCGGCATCAAGGCGGTGGAGTTGCTGAACCGCCTCGGCTACGAGGTGATTATTCCGACTCACGTCGAGAGCGGCCGCGCTCATTTCTCGAAGGGCCTGATTCGCGACGCGCAGAAGCTGGCGATTCGCAATGTCGAGCTGCTGAAGGACGTCATTACCACGAACACGCCGCTCATTGGCCTCGAGCCTTCGTGCATCCTTGGTTTCCGCGACGAATATCCGGATCTGGTGCCGCCGTCGCTGCTCCCCGCCGCCCGCGCGCTGGCGACGAACGCGTTGCTCGTCGACGAATTCATCGCTCGCGAGGCCGACGCCGGTCGGATTAGCCGCGCCGCTTTCAATCCCAGGCCGCAGACGATCAAGTTGCACGGTCACTGCCATCAGAAGGCGTTATCCTCCCTCGCGCCGACCGTGCGAATGCTGGAGCTGCCGGCCGGGCACAAAGTGACGGTCATTCCGTCTGGCTGCTGTGGCATGGCTGGCTCTTTTGGTTATGAAGCGGAGCACTTCGGAGTTTCGCAACAAATCGGTGAGCTGGTGCTTTTCCCGGCGGTCCGCTCGGCCTCGGAAACCGCGCTGATCGCCGCGCCCGGCACGAGCTGTCGCCACCAAATCAAGGATGGCACCGGTCGCATCGCGTTACATCCGGTGGAAATCCTGCACGCGGCGCTGGTGTAAAGGTTGGAGCACGGCCGCGCGCGGAGCGCACGGCCCACCTTGACGGGCCTTCCTGCCGGGTGGGCTGTGCACTCCCGTGCGCGGCCCGAGTCGTGGTTTCGAACTGCCGCTTGGACTCCCGCCCGTGGCGTGTGCCCTGATCCCACCCACCGTCGGAAAGACCTAATGTCCCCGAAAGCCCCGGTAGGTTTCGTCGTCGTAGGCGTCAAGATGGCGGCGCACGCAATTCATCCAAAATCGGCAGGCTTCTTCGTAGGTTTCGGTGTCGCGAATCTTTCGCCCGAAAAACCCGCTGCGGAGGAGCAGCCGCCGTTCATACCAGCAATGATCGTCATTCGGCTCGGTGGGGCGGTCTTCCCAGGTCCGGCGGAGAATCGACAGCGTGGCGCGCCGTTCGATCGCCGTCGCGGTTTTTAGTTTCACCTCTGGCGGCCGGCTCTCGGATTCAGCGCACCCCGTGAGCAGAATTACGGTGAAGCCTAACAGCAGCTTTTGCAGGAGGGCCACAAGGCAGGGAGGTTCAGTTATTCCCATCGGCACAAAAGCGCGCCAGTTAAGCGATCGTCGGCCAGGACGATTTTCTTGCGGCGCGCCGGCTGCTCGGGTGTCGGGGAATTCGGCATTTCCGCCGTGGCGGCAACCGCACCCAAAACACCCGGTCATGGAGCTCCCTTGGACGGGCAAGGGAGCCGTTTGGTGCGTTCGCCGCGCCATCTCCAGTCACTCGCGCCAGCTCTTCCGACCCGAGGAAGACGGCGACGAAAGGCGTCGTGTAACCTAATAGGTAACACGACGCCCGGGCTGCCTCGTCAGGTTTCGTGAGAAAGACGCTCTCGGCGAATTCGAGGTATGCGGCGCCGGCGCAGTATCGCGCCGCCCAGGACGGCAATCCTGAAGAGCGCGACGGAACTCAAAGGCTCCGGGACCGCCGTGAAGGCGACGCTCATTTCGACGCCGGCGGTGCCGCCATACTGATTTAAAATCACCTCTTGGCCGGCCGTAATAAATATCCCCGTCCGTGCCTGGCTGGAAAGGAGGTTCGCCCCAAACGTCACCCCGGCGGAGCCACGCACGGAGTTCGCCGCAAGGTTGCCCCCGGCCATTTGCGTTCCGCTGACAAAAAGGATCCAGGTTCCTGGTCGGTTGCCATACGCGTCCCACGTGCGACCGCTGACCGTGATCGTGCCAGCACTGGGCGCGGTCCACGTAACATTCGCCAGCAGACCGTTACCATTGGCGGCAAAGGCGGCGGACCCCGTCGTGACTCCCTGCATGACGATGTCACCGGCCGCGCCGTCGTTCCATCCCACCTTCGCGCGGTCTCGAACGCAGAGGAGGGATTGGTGCTGCCATCCCAGTCCCAGCCCCGGGCGCCTTCGCTGGGCAGCCAGTAATCGTTCGTCAGCACGGTGGAGCCGTAGCGGAGCGGCTAGGGCGCGTTGGGATTGGGACTGGTAGCGGGAGTCCAGTCGGCCGTCAGGTTGTAGACGGTCGTCTGCGCTCGCGCGGCGGGTGCCCCACTGAGCACGAACATGGCGGCGGGCCAGACGAAACTGAGCCGAAACCAATTCACGGACCAAGAAATAGGCCCGGTCGATTCA
>CANJNJ010000149.1 GCA_947474995.1 Opitutaceae bacterium
GATCTCCAAGCCACTTTTTATTTCCATCAACTGTCCCGTCCGGGAGATATGCCCTTCCGGAAAAACCAACACCACTTCACCGCGCTTCAAGGCCTGCACCGCCGCCCGAATTGCCCCCGTCGGATGCCGCGGCGACACGCTGATGCAGCCACTGATCTCGAAGCACCAGTTGAAAAACCAGTTTCGGCGCAGGCCCTTGTAACCGACAAACCGAAGCGGGCGCGGGCAGGCCAGCTGCAGCACCACCACATCCGCGTAGGAAATATGATTCGCGATCAACAGCACCCCTCCGGCGGCGGGCACATTTTCCAAACCGCTGGCGCGCACTCGATAAAGCACCCGCGCGATGCAACTCGCAACAAGCTCCGGCAAGAACGGAAGATACGAACGCCGGCGCGTGGAGGGGTTGGGCATGAACGCGCCGCCTTTATGCGGACGAATCGTCTCGGTTTTCAACTCGGAAGTTCGTCCGCCGCCGGCCCGCGCTAACCCGCTGCCGAACCCACTCAGGTCGGCCGGCGACTGTCACGGAGGTCGCGCAGCAGCGCGGCGAACCCGGGAAAATCGTACTCGAGTCGCCGCAAATCCGCGCGATGCCGGTTAACTTCGCGCAGGGCGCATTCAATTTCCAACGGCAGGCTCGGACGATCCGTGCCATAGACCCGCCATTTCAGCTCGGCGCGCGAATACGGCTGCCGCCCATGCGCCTGGGCTTCCACCCAGCGCGCTTCGGACACCGCGGGATCGCGACCACAAAGATACCACGCCTCGATGGCCGGCACGGCCACGCCAATCCCCCGCAGCAGCCGATCACGTCCGTGCGCGCGCGGCAACTTCTTGGTTGTTTGCCGAAAGACCGCCCGCAGTTGGCACATCCGGCATTGCGGATGAAAATGCCCCGGTCGGTCGTGTTCCTCGCCATGCACAACCGTGTCGTCCGAATCAACCACGACCACGAGCACGTCAGTGTCCGTGTTGAAATGCAGATGACGAATGACGGCCGGCAGAACCTGGGCGACATTCGGCCAACCCCGGGCGCGAAAGCCGGGAGAAATAAACTCCGCGCTTCCGACCGCCGCACTCACCAACACCCGCAAGGCCGCTTCGTCGGCCGGAGACTCACTCAGCAGCGCGATCTTCATTCCTCGTCCGGCACTCCGCCGAGGATTCCGCTGAACCACATGTCGCCGAGGGAACCCTCACGCAGCAATTCGGGCAGGTCCGGTCGATCCGTCAGACGCTCAAATCGCGCGGTCCGGCCGTGCTTGTGCGCTAGGACGATCTCCTCCGGATGATCGCGGAATAGGTCGATTAAATAGGGCGAGTGCGTGGTCGCCACCACCTGGACATGCCGGCGGTCGATCCCGGCGGACTTTGGGTAGCTTAACCGGTAGAGCGCGTCGCGAATCTCGCGCAACATTCGCGGGTGCATGCCGCGGTCGATCTCCTCGATGCACAATATCCGAGGTGGGTTCGGGTTGAAGGCCAGCGCCAGCATTCCGATCAGATAGAGCGTGCCTTGGGAAACGTCGGTTCCCGGCACGACCCCATTGCCGGCCAAGTCCAACGCCAGTTCGACCATCCCCTCGCCTCGCTCCTTCAATTCCAGCGCCCGGAATTCGGGCATGATTCGGACTAGCTCCGCGGTCAGAGCCGCGAAGACGGCAGGTTGCCGCTCGCGCAACCCGGTCAGCACGGCGGCAATATTCCCCCCATTTGCCTTTAGTTCGTCGCCATCCGCCCGCGCCGATGGTCGCGCCATCGCCTCGTGATCGAGCGCATAACGGCGAATTTTCCCCAGCTCCGCCTGCAAGGCGGGCCACCCCGGTGCGACCGCCGGCTCCGTGCGCAGGATGTCGCACACCACGTCGGAAACGCACCCGAGTCGCACGCCGATCGCGTCGTGCGGCGGCGTGAAGTGAAATTCCAGTTCCGGTCCGTCCCGCCGTTCGGGCAACTCCTGCGCCGGACTCGGCCCCAGCTTGGCGAGCGTGCGCAACCGCAGCAACGCATCGATCAGACTCGTTTTCCCGCTCCCGTTCGGGCCGATCACGAGATTAAACGGCAACAGCGAAAGCCGGGTGGCGCGCAACGCCTTGAAATTCCGGAATGCGACCGAGGTAACCACGACCACACCTTACCATCGCCCCCTGCGGGCGACAAGGTCATCTGCGTGGTTTGTCATCTATTAGATGACAAGACCGCGGAGCGCGCCACAGGGGCCGGGAGCCTATTTTCCGCCGCGCAGCCGGTTGAACAAATCGAGCGCCTTTTCGCTGACCCCGCTTTTTTCGAGCGCGAGGCTTCCGAGCTTGCTGCTAAGTTCGCTCGTGTCGGGCTTGCTCAGCGTGCCGCGAACCTTCAGCGGCAGGGTGCAGAGTGCGTAACCCAGTTCATCCGCCTGCGGCTCGAGCGCACCTAAATATTTCAACAACTCGCCGTGGCGGCCGCGCGCTCGCAACTGAAACTCCATCACCAACGTTTCATCGAGCAGCCCAACCCCAGCCGTATGCTTCGCCTCGCCGCCACCGGTCAGGCGCATCTCCGGCGAAATGAGCGTGAAGTCCTTGACCGTTGTATTGAGCGACGCATCGCGGGAAAGCACGACGCTGATTTGGTCGTAGGTCACCGCCTGCCAGAGCCTCGAAACCTCTGTCACGGCCTGCGCCTTGCTCGCGATGTCGGCGTATTCTTTTTTTCCAGTCACGGCGCTGGCAAGGTTGCCGAGGAACGCCACCCCCGAGGCGAGTTTTCCACCGGCCTCCACCTTCGACGCCACATTCACGGGCAGGCCGCGAAACACTCCGCTTTTGCTGGTAAGTTGAAAATCTCCGTGCGTCCCATGGGCGAGTTCGGCCATGGTCGCGGCACGGCTCGCGACTCTGCTACTGACGTTAAATTTGCCCTCGACGGTGGCCGGCTGGGTGGAATTGAGCGCGCGAAAGAGCGGCGCGGGGTCGAACTCCGTCAGCACTAAATCAGCGCTCAGGGCATAAGGCTGAACCCCCTCCGACTCGAAGGTAACTTTGCCGTCCAGCTTCGCATTCCCATTTTCCCCGAGTCCGGCTTGAAAGCGCTCCAAGGCCAGCACTCCGGCATCAACCCGCAACGTGCCCGCAACGTCGGCAGCTTCGAACGCGTCCGAATAGACGACTTTCTTCATATGCAGCCCGATCGAACCGCTGAGACCCGCCCACGGGGGTGTCTTGTCACGCGACGCCGGTCCGACAGGAGCGCCACCCGGCCTTTCCTCGCTGGCGCCGGGGAGGACCGCACTCAACGCCTTGGCGTCCTCGACGAAAAGTTGGGCGCTGGCAACCTGGACGTCGATCGCCCGACCTTCTTTCGTGGTTAGGACAGTCCCGATGACCAACAAATCGGACTGGCGTCCGTTTCGTTTCAGAACAATCGGCAAATTTAACGCCAAAGCGCCGCCGGCGCCAAGATCGGCCCGAAGGTCGACCAGAATTTCCGGCAAACTTCCCGGAGGACTTTTCGGATCCGCCACCAAGTCACTCAGCTTTACCTTCGCCTGAATCTCTTTCGTCGCATCAAGGTTCGCCACAAAATCCACCGTCGCGTTGCCTCCGGTCAAGGCGAGCACCCCTTGGGCGGCGGGCTGCGCGAGGAGACCGGCGAGATTGGCGCTCAGCTTTCCGGTCGCTTTGAGCGGTTGTTCCTTGCCGGCCAACCGGCCCGCCTTGGCGTCGAGCGTCAGCAGGTTCGTTCCGGCACTTTTTGCGACCAGGCTCGGAATCTCGACCTGCCAGCCAAGCGGCGTGTAGTCCGTCGAGGCGCTCACCGTAATATCGACCCCGAGCAGCAGCGGCTTCCCCTGTTGCGCGACGGCCAGCGCCGGCAGCGCCAGCGGAGCCCGGGAGCGCAGGGTGAAACCGCCACCCCGCGCCGTGGCCACGAGTCCTCCGCGGATATCGCCGCCGGAAACCGCCACCTCCTTGAGGAACGGCTGCGCCCAGGCCACCGGAATACCCTGCAGGTCGACATCGAGTAAATCCCGCGCGGGATCGACCGCTCTCAGTTCACCGCTGTGCGGATTAAAATCGAACGTCTGCAAGGAACGGAACGTCGCCACCGGACGACCGGTCGAGATGGTCCCGTTGAGCTTCGCCACCGAGATGACGTCACCGGCACGGGCGAGATCAAAATCAGCAGCGATCTTGACCGCGCCAATCGCCGAAAGCTCCGGGAGGATCACCGTCAGGCGGTCAGCCATGAGATTCAGCCGACCGCTGCCGTGCACGGCGGCCGAACCGGGATCGGCGTCGAAGGCGCCCTCCCCTGTCACCTCGAAGGTGGGCAGCGGCCGACCAAGGGCAAAGGGCGCGATGTCGGCATCTCGTAGATCCACCTTCCATTTACCCGTCAACTTGGGCCCACCGGCCGGGAACTCCGCCTGCACATCAACCAACCGCCGCGCTTCGGCCACGACGGCCGCCGCATACAAATCGCCCGCCGTGGTGCGCGCGGCGGAGAGATCGACGGCCAACTGCACGCCGCGGGGAAATTGCGTACCTGAAGCCGAGGCCCCGAGCCGGGCCATGAAGCGCGTGAAAGTCCGCGCGGTGTCCATCGCTGCTTCCAGCGTGCCGCGCACCGCCAGGGCGTTAACCGCCGGATCGGCCAGCGACGAATCGGCCGTGAGATCAAATTTTCCCGTGCGCCCCGCACCGAGCCCTCCTCCTTGCAAGACGACTTTCGTGCGGCCCCGTCCATCGGGCAAGACCACCTCCCCCTCCAGTTGCAACCCATCGAGCGAAACATCAACGGGCAGTTTTAATTGGGAGAACACGCCGGCGAACGCCTGCGTCGCCAGCACGATCGGACTCGCCCCGGCGGATCCGCTGCGCACGTCCACCACCACGGGCGCCGAACCGGTACTTCGAACCGCCGCGGACGGACGGCTTCCGGCGCCGGCCAGGTCAAGCGTCCAGCCTTTCGCGACCAAACGGGAAATAAAAACCCCTCCGCTCCGCCCGGCGGTCAGCAGCGGCAAGTCCAGCTCCAGCAAAGGTAACGTGAGCAGCATGCCGGCCTGCTCGAAGCGAATGTCCTTAACTTCGAGGTGATGCCATCCAGCCTCAACCGCGCGCAACGTGACATGAATATCCGGCCGAGCGGCCAGGGCTTTTCTCGCCGCCCACGTCTGGAAAGAAGAGTTGAAGGCAACCAAGATCCCCGCGAGGGCGACGACCACGACGGTCGCGGCCGCGAGAAGAAGAAACCGGACAAGTTTCATAGGGCTCGGAAAGAGACATCAAACCGCCCGGGGGGTTGCCGGGTGTCGCACGAAAAAAAATTGAACGTGGGCGGCCCAGCTCCCCACCGCCCCTTTTACTTATTTGGTCACAAATTCGTCGGCCTGGCCCGTGGCGCGCCGGAGCGAGGCCACCGCGACGTTGTAACCGTAGTTGGCCTGAATTTGATTGGTGCGGGCAGTCGTGAGATCAACCTGCGCCTGCAGGACGTCGAGTTGCGTGCTGGTCCCAGCGCTGTAACGCGCATTGGCGAGCCGGACTGCTTCCGTGGCCTGTCCGACCACCTTCTGCGCGGCCTCCGCGAGTTCGGTCGCCTGCTGCCATTGCGAATAGGCGCGGCGCACCTCGACCTCGACCGCGAGCTGGGCCTCCGTCAACGTCAGTTTGGTCTGCTCCAGCAACGAACGCGCCTGCGTGACGCGGCCGGCCGTCGCCTTGCCGTCGAAGATATTCCACTGCGACTGCACGCCCAGCAGCCAGCCATTCTCTGAGTCACCGAAGGAATTCGTGACGCCCTTGCGCAAGGTCCATCCGCCAAAGGCCGACACCGTGGGCAAAGAGGAGGCGCGCGCGACCGTGAGGCCTTCTTCCCGGGCGGCCGCCAGCTTGGCAATCCGCTCCAGGTCGGGCCGTTTGGCATGCGCCGCGTCGAAGGCCGTCTGAAGGTCAAACGCGACCGGGGTGAAGTCGAGCGTGCCGACAAAGTCCGGCACCTTCCGCAGCGCATCGGCCTGACCGGCGGTCAATCCGAGGGTCTGCCGCAGCGATTCGATCGCCAGTCGGTAGTCATTGCGCGCCGTGATCAAAGGCGCCTTCGCATTGGCGACGGCGACCTCGGCGCGGAGTTTCTCGAAGCTCGAAACCGTCCCGGCCTCAAACCGATCGGTCGTGGTCTTGAGCTGGCTTTGCAGCAACTCGACGTTGGACTCCTGCACCTTGATTTTTTCGCGCGCGAGCAAGACGTTGTAGAATGACGTCCGCACCTGCAGCAGCGCGTCGTTAATCGCGGCCTGAAGATCGAGCAACGCCGCTTCCCGCGCCAGCTTCGACGACTTGACCGCCGACTGGACCCCGCCACCCGCGTAGAGCACCTGAGAGGTGGTCAAATTGATCTGCCAGGTTTGGATGCTGGGAGGGAAGGACTGGCCAATATCGGGGTCATTGCGCTGATACGCGGCACTGGCCGCCACATTCGGAATCTGGCGGGCCGATACCTCGATCACGACGCCATCCTGTTGCTTGATGCGTTCGCGGGCCTGCCGAATCGAAAAATTGTTTTCGAGGGCAAAGCCGATGGCGGTCCGGAGATCGAGCGTGTCAGGCACGGCGGCGGGCTGCGCGACCACAGACTGGAAGGCGGCGACGGCCATGACCATCGCGACTAACGGACGAACCGGCGTGAAATGATGACGGGCAAGGTTCATGATGAATTATTTGGCAAATTGTGGCGAAGCCACTGGCTCGGCAGCGGCCGCCCGGACGCCGGCACCGGCCCGGTGATCCTTGGCCAGCAGGATATAGAGTGACGGCAGGACAAAGAGGGTGAAAATCGTGCCAATCGTCATTCCTCCGACCAACACGAGACCGATGGAATTGCGCGCGGCGGCGCCGGCGCCCGTCACGAGGGTGAGCGGAAGGTGCCCCGCGATGGTCGCGACGCTGGTCATCAGCACGGGACGCAAACGCGTCATGGCCGCTTCATGAACGGCTTCCCATTTGGTGTGGCCCTGCTCCTGGAGTTTATTGGCCCACTCCACGACCAGGATGCCGTTCTTGGCAATCAGCCCAACGAGAGTCACGAGACCGACCTGCGCATAGATGTTCATGGTGGTCGTCCAACCACTCGTCCAATGCGGCATATTCGGGTTCGGCATTTTCAGAAACGTGAAGACCAGCGCACCGAAGAGCGCGAGCGGCACCGAGCCGAGGAGAATCACGACCGGATCGCGGAACGAGTTGAACTGCACGGCGAGCGCCAGGAAGATGAGGACAATGGCCAGCAGGAAGGCGGGCAGGAACTTGTTTCCTTCCTGCCGGAGCTGGCGCGATTCACCCATGTAGTCGATGGTGTAGCCGGGCGGGAGAATTTCCTTCGCGGCGACTTCGAGCACCTTCAACGCTTCGTCGAGCGTGCGGTTCGTCATGCCCGAAAGCTTAACTGCATTGAGCTGCTGAAACCGATTGAGCGACCGCGGCACCGTCCGGCTCTCGAGATGAGCGACTGAGCTAAGCGGTATCAGTTCGCCCTTGCCCCCGGTGATATAGATGTCGCGCAACTGGTCGGGATTGAGCCGATCACTCCGCTGGATCTGGGGAATGACCTTATAGCTGCGGCCCGCGATGTTGAAACGGTTGACGAAATTACCGCCCAGCGCCGAAGCGAGATCCGCGCCGACCTGCGAAAGATTGAGCCCCAACGCCGCGACCTTTTCCCGATCGATGACCACTTCGGACTGCGGTTGGTCGAACTTGAGATCGATCAACGGCGGAAAAAAGAAGAACCCACTCTGGGCCGCCCGCATCGACAGTTTTTGCGCGTATTCAAGGAGCTGGGTCGCGTCCGCCGTCGAGGCGATGACGAACTCGACTGGAAACTGACTTCCGCCGGGCAAGGCCGACGGCACGCCCGCGAAGACCTCCAAGCCGGGAACCTGGGACAATTTATACTGCACCTCCGGGAGGATCTGGGAGGTCGTGCGGTTCCGCTCCTTCCAAGGCTTCACCACCATGCCGCCAAAGCCATCGAAGCCAAGGGCCGCGCCGGCGGAAGGAGGCAATAGAAGCTGGAACGTGAGCGCGGTTTCCGGGGTGTCGAGCAGCACCTTCTCGACCGCCCGACCATACAGACTCTTATATTCCGCCGTGGCATTGGCCGGCCCGCTGATGGCGCCAAAGATAACCCCCTGGTCCTCAGTCGGCGCGAGTTCCTTGGGCGACATGTTAAACATCGGAATGGTGCAGAGCGCCGCGATGACCCAAAGCGCGTAAATTACGGGCCGCCGGTCCAAGGTATAGGCGAGCGCCCGGCCGTAAGATGTCCGGAGGGCATCGAACCGGTGGTTAACCCAGCCGGTGAAGCCCTTTTCCTCTTCCGCCGCGCTGCGCAGCAGGTGGGCCGCCATCATGGGTGAAAGCGTCAGTGCGACGATGCCGGAAATCGTCACGGCACCGGCGAGCGTGAGGGCAAACTCACGGAAGAGCGCGCCCGTCAGACCGCCCTGCAACCCAATGGGGGCGTAAACGGCGGCCAGCGTGACCGTCATCGCGATCACCGGCCCGGCGAGTTCGCGGGCGCCAAGGACCGCGGCATCCAGCGGCGTACGTCCTTCGCGCAGGTGGCGCTCCACGTTTTCCACCACGACAATGGCGTCGTCCACGACCAGTCCGACGGAAAGCACGATCGCCAGCAAAGTCAGGAGGTTCAGCGTGAACCCAAAAGTCTGCATCAGGAAAATGCCGCCGATGAGCGAAACCGGAATCGCCATGATGGGCACGAGCACGGAACGCCACGACCCGAGGAACAGAAAGATCACGACCATCACGATCAGCAGCGTGTCCAACAGCGTGTGGGTGACCTCGCTGATAGCGGTGCTGATGTATTCCGACGCGTCGTAGCCGATGCGGGCCTCGAGCCCCGAGGGAAGATCTTGTTTGACCGCGTCAAGTTCGACCCGAACGCGCTGCACCACATCAATCGTATTGGCGTTTGGCAGCGGATAGATACCCATGAACACCGCCGTCTGGCCGGAATAGCGCACCTCGGTATCGTAGTCTTCCGCCCCCAACACGACTTCCGCGATGTCTTCGAGCCGGACGACCGTGTCGTTCTGCTGTCGGATCACGAGCCGCTTGAATTCACCGACGGAATGAAGATCGGTATTGGCGGTCAGATTGACCTGCACCAGCGCGCCCTTGGTGCTGCCGACGGCCGCGAGATAGTTGTTGGCCGCGAGGGCCTGGCGGACTTGCAACGGACTGATATTCATCGCCGCCATACGGTCGGGCTTGAGCCAGATCCGCATCGCAAAGGTGCGGGCGCCGAGAATTTCCGCCCGCTGAACGCCGGCCACTGCGGCCAAACGCGGTTGGACGACGCGCGTCAGGTAGTCGGTGATTTCCGCCTGGGAAAGGATGGTCGAAGCGAAACTCAGATACGCGGACGCGAATTGTGAATCCGCCGACTGCACGCTGATGGAAGGCACTTCGGCCTCAGGCGGCAGATCATTGCGCACTTGGTTAACCTTGGACGTAATCTCCGCCAACGCCTTGGTCGGATCGTAGTTCAACTTGAGCCGGGCGTTGATGATCGAAAAACTCTGCAGGCTCTTCGATTCGACGTAATCGATCCCGTCTGCGGAGGAGATGGCGCGCTCGAGAGGCGTGGTGACGAAGCCGCGTACGAGTTCGGCGTTGGCGCCCACGTAGACCGTGGCGATGCTGACGCTGGCATTTTCGCTGCGCGGGTATTGGCGCACATTCAGCGAGCGCCACGCCTGGACGCCGGCGATCACGATCACGAGGTTGATCACGATGGCGAGCACCGGGCGGCGGATAAACAGATCGGTGAAGGAAGATTTCATGGATGATTGGGTCGGAGCGCCGCGCGGGCTAGCCGTGGAAACGGCCCGAGTGCTGGCGGCTGGATACGTCCGGTCGGGCTTCAGGCATCCTTCGGATTAGGGGCGAGTTGGGAATTCGGCGCCAGCGTGTTGTCGACCACGACGGGCATTCCGGCGCGGAGCTTGAAAACTCCGGAAGTAACGATCGTTTCGCCCGCCTTCAGTCCATCGACCACCGTGACAAAATCCCCCCGAGTGTCGCCCAAGCGGACGAACTGTTGCCGGAGAACTTTGGTGGCTTTACCCGCGGCATCCTTCTTTTCGTCAACGACAAATACCGAATCACCATAAGGCGCGTAGAGCACGGAGGTGGCGGGAATCGCGAGCACCTTCGTACTGACCGGCAGCACAACCTCGACGCCGGCAAACATGCCTGAGCGGAGCTTCTCGGCGGCATTCGAAATGGTCGCCTGAACGCGAACATTGCGGGTGGCCTGATCGACTTCGGGGCTGATCGCGGTGATCTTCCCGTCAAATTTTTGTCCCGGCGCTGCATCGCTGCTGACGATTACGCCGTGACCCACCGTAAGTTGGGAGAGCCTCTGCTGGGGCAGGGAAAAATTCACATAAATCGGATCCAGCGTTTGCAGCGTCGTGATGGGCTCGCCGTCTTTTACGACCTGGCCAAGATTGACGAGCCGCAGTCCGAGGCGTCCGGTAAAGGGCGCGCGAATCGTCTTCTTGGCGATGACGGCCCGAAGACTGTCGGCCTGGGCCAGCGCCTGCTTGGCCTGGGCCTCAGCCGCGTCGAGTTCGGCCGGCGAATTCGTATTACTCTGGCGCAGGTCCCGGGCGCGGTCGAAATTAGCCTTCGCCAACTGGGCGCTCGCCTCGGCCGACCGCAACTGGGCTTCCTCGGTGGAGGTATCCAGTTGTACGACGACGTCGCCGGCCTTCACCGCGGCGCCCGATTCAAACGTGATCTTGACGATCTTGCCCGGAACCTCCGCGCCGATGGTCACGCCCTGCACCGCCGCAACAGAGCCGGTGGACTTCAGGCTATTGGACCAATCGGACACGACAATCGCCGTCGCCGTAACTGTGGTGGGCGGCATGACCATCGCCGCACCAGCCGCACCCATCGCCTTGAATTGCGAGATTTTGATAAAGCCAAGCGGCCCGGCCAGGAGCACGGCAAAACCCAAAAGGCCGGCGAAGAAGAGAACGATTTTCTTAGTCATGATAGAGAAATAAAGATTAAACGAATAAAGGAATGTGATCTGGAGCGTGCTCAGACGCGTGCGGCGGCCACCGCGAGCTCTTCGGCAACGGCAACCGGACGCTCCGCCGCGCGAGCCATGACTTTGGTCAGCAACTGGACGAAAGCCTTGCGCTCACTCTCCGTCAGCGTGCCCATCAGCCAGGCCATCTGACGGAAGTGCTCTGGTAAAATCTTCGCCAGCACGGCTTCCCCGGCGAGCGTCAGGGCCACCGACGTCATCCGGCGATCGTCTGAATGCGGAGTTCGCGCGACGAAACCCGCCCGTTCAAGGGTATCAACCAAACCAGTAACGGTCGCCCGAGTGACGCCAGTCCGCTCAGCAATCTCTGCCGGCCCGAGCGGCGTTTCGCGCCCTTCGCGGTGGCAATTCCCCCATAGGGCCATCAATACCCCAAATCGACCATGCGTTATATCATGCTGTGCCAGATGGTCTTCCGTGACTCTAAACGCTTCGTCGCCCGTGCGCAAAAGATTTAAAAACACTTCGGTGGCCGATGGGTCCAAATCCGGGTACTCACGCGCCGCCTCCAAGAGGCACTCGTACCGCGGAAGGTCCTTTAGCATCAGCAATGGCATGGTCGAAAAAGTAAGGGGGCAGACGGTTAGGCGCCTAACGACAATTGCAAGCTCCGCGTCCATTGCGGCCCCAACAGTTACCGTAATAATTTCCCGATCCGTGTGCGTGAGCCACCTTACTACCTCGATCCAACCCGAACGAGATGAGCAACCAACGACCCGACTAACTTGGCGCGAGGTTTAAATCGAACGAGCGGCGGCAACCAATGCCTCGGTCGTGATTCCGAGTTCCTTGAAAACAGTCGGGGCCGGTGCGCTGAGGCCAAAACGATCGATACCAATGACTTTGCCATCGAGTCCGACGTATTTTGACCAAAGTCCGGTGACGCCAGCTTCAATCGCGACCCGACGACGGCACGACGCGGGCAGGATGCTTTCCCGATATTCTGGAGATTGACGATCGAAACGCGACGAACAGGGCATCGAGACGACGCGAGTCCCCGCCC
>CANJNJ010000150.1 GCA_947474995.1 Opitutaceae bacterium
GCCGTGCGGCGATCGCGAAACGTATCCAGGCTGATTCGAAACCAGTCGGATGGCACCAGCGCCATGTCCCGCCGGCCCAAGCGATACGTCGTCGGGCCCGCACCCTCAATCCGCGCTCCAATATAAAGTGCCTCTTCATCGTAAAGCATGCGCACGACGGCCTGCTTGGAACTGGGCTTGCCGTCATTGGGATCGCGCTGGGTGAAAGAACCCACCGTCGGCGCCGACGCCCACGCTGCTTCGTTCAGATTCCCATCAATCTTCGGAGCGACGTCAGTATGGATCGCCATCATCACGGGCGGCTCTCCCGCCGAAACGAATCCCACCAGAAACGGAAGCAGCAATGCGCTCTTGGCGAGAGCCCACAGTCCAGGCTGTGGCGTAAGGGGGTAGGACGTCATGTGCACCTCAACTTCGAGAAGTCATGGACGTTGGAAAGGAATTTCTCCCGGCTCCGGCCGAATTCGCGAGAACGCCTGATCGCGCGAACCCCCTGATTTTGGCGGAAGTTTGGCCGGCGCAGAGAAGACCAAGGCAGCGGCGGGTCCTGACCTGGGCTCCGCGCCTTTGCGTCTCTGCGCGAGACTGGATTGGGGTTTGGTGGGATCGGGCCTCTACCCGAGCAGACAAACTGAGGACAGGATGAACAGGATCTACAGGATGGGGCAGATTCGATCCACGGGTTGGTCGGGGAACTCCGCATCCGGTAAATCCTGTCCATCCTGTCCCCCGTTTGCCGGCGGTGAGGCCGCAAATCCGAGATTCGGCCGACCCTAATTTTGGGGTCACGCACCGGTTGCGCCAGGGAAATTCCGCCCGTGCCATGGGCACGTCACATGGACGTCTTAATCCCGGTCGAACTCATCCAAGATCGCATTATCGTGCTCCGCGGCCAGCGCGTGCTGGTGGATCGCGATCTGGCCATGCTCTACGGAGTCGCCTCGAAGCGCCTCAACGAGCAGGTGAAGCGCAACCCCGGCAAATTTCCCGCTGATTTCATGTTTCAGCTCACGCGGGATGAAGTGGCGGAGGTCCTGGCTTCAAGGTCGCAAAATGCGACCTTGAAGCGCGGTCAGAACGTAAAGCACCTCCCCTACGCCTTCACCGAGCATGGAGCCATCCAGGCCGCCAACATCCTGAATAGCCCGGCGGCAACCGCCATGAGCGTTCATGTCGTCCGGGCCTTCGTGCACCTGGGCGGCGGTAGGGGGTCATGCTCGAATTCTCGACAGCGCCTATTTGAAAACTCGTTTTGTCGAGAATTCGAGCATGACCCCGTCGGTTTTCCTGACCCCGTCGGTTTTCCCTGGCTGCGGCTCTGCCGCGCGAACAATCTCGCCAATCACGATGACGTTGAGAGGATGGAATCCCGCACGAGGCAAAACGGCAAAGCCTGAAGTGTTCTCTCGTTCCTCCACCGCAACTACCCACCGCCATGAAGTCGCTCGCGATCCGCTCCACCCTCCTCGCCCTCGCCCTCGGCCTCGGCGCCGCCCTGCCAGGGCGGGCGCAAACCCCGGTCGCCCCAACCGGGGCCGGCATCGAGCACTCCGTCATCTACCAGCAGGACGGCCGTTTCGCCGGCTGGCCCGCCAACGGCGGCATCTGGACGTGGAACAACGAGATTCTGGTCGGCTTCGTCGAGGCCAATTACGCCGTAACCCGCAGCCTTCACACCTACGACCCGAAAACGGCCCGCCACAAGTACGCGCGCAGTCTCGACGGCGGCAAGACGTGGGCCATCGAGGATGCCTACGATGCGGGCCAGAAGGCCGTCGCCTATGATCACGCGATCGCGCCGGACAAGGCGGTCGCCGCCAGGCCGCTCGACCAGCCGATGGACTTCACCCACCCGGAGTTCGTCCTCGCCCTCGTCCGCCTCAACAACAACCACGACGGTCCCTCCATTTTCTACCACTCCACCAACAAGGGCAAATCCTGGAGCGGCCCGTTCACGTTCCCGAATCTCGGCACGGCCGGCGTCGCCTCGCGAAGCGACTACCTCATCGACGGGAAAAGCACCCTCACCGCGCTGATCACGACCGCCAAGGCCAACAAGAAGGAGGGCCGCGTCGCGAGCGTGCGCACCACCGATGGTGGCATGTCCTGGCAGTTCCTCAGCTACCTCGGCGAGGAGCACGCCGGCTTCGACATCATGCCCTCCTCCGAGCGGCTTTCGCCGACCGAGATCCTCACCACGATCCGCACCCACACCGGCTCCAGCCTCTGCCTGATAACCGCCCATCTCTCGACGGACAATGGCGCCACCTGGCAACGCCTGCAGGATCCGGTCGCCGACACCGGCCACGCCGGCTCGCCCCCGGCCCTCGTCCGCCTCAAGGATGGCCGTCTCGCCCTCGCCTACGCCTATCGCAGCATGAACGGCTCCCGCATGGCCGTGCGGTTCAGTTCCGACAACGGCAAGTCCTGGGACGACGAGATTCCACTCCGCACCGGTGATGGCGCCAGTCGCGATATCGGCTATCCCGTCATGGCCCAGCGTCCCGACGGCAAGCTGATCCTGATCTACTACTGGAACAACGCCGTGCAACCCGGCGCCAAGCCGTTCCGCTACATCGCCGCGACGGTCTTCGATCCGGCTGCCTGGAAGTAGCGGGAAGGAAACTGGCCCGAGGGGTTGCGCGGCTCGAACGGGTCAGGTTTCGGAAGGAGATATTTCAAGCCTACCGCATGCCCAACTTTGGACGCAGGGCGCCGATCGGACGGGGTCTGCCGGGAACGGCGCAAAGCTAGAATCTACTCTCCTATGAGAATGGTGCCCGGAGAGGGGGTCGAACCCACAAACCTTTCGGTGGTAGATTTTGAGTCTACTGCGTCTGCCAATTCCGCCATCCGGGCTGCTGCCAGACCGTGCAACGTAGGTCTGTCCTTCCGGGTGTCCATGCAATTTTTGAGCGGTCTCTCCCGGCATAGGACGCACCGACCCTAGTCCCGCTTCTCTCGAAGCGGGCTACAGCGAAACGCTGACCTCGTCTTCACCTGAGGAATTCAGGATGATTTTTGAACGACCCGGACTCCGCCGCGTCTTTCCCTGCGTCAGTTACCCGTTCTTTTTGGTTTCATCATAGTTTGTAGTAAGTCGGCAAGGGCGTCGGGGGTTAAATCCCGACGCCCTTTCTGTTTGGGCTTGCGCGGCGTGAAAACCAGGGCGCCTTCGGCGACCGAACATGCGGCACTCGGGCATTAGGCATTGGACGTTTGTCCTTGGCCATTGGTTGTCGGTCCGTAATTCCGTCCCCCGTGGTCCAATCCCGTGGTCCCGCAGTCCCACCGCGAAGGCCACATGCCACTTGTCTCCCGGCCCACACCTCTTTCCAATTCACGATATGTCAGATTACCGCGTTTATTGTGCCCCGACCACTGCTGAGCCCGCCGAACTGACCATTTCGCCGGACGAGTCCCACCATCTGGTGATCGTCAACCGGGCGAAGATCGGCGACACGGTCGTCGCCTTCGACGGCATGGGTCATGAATGGATTTGCGAACTCCGGGGCGATCGCCGGGCCGGAGCGGTGCTCAAGGTGCGGTTCAAGCAGAAGGCCAAGCCCCTCCCCTACGAAATCACGCTGGGCCAGGCGCTCCCCAAGGGCCAGTTCATGGACGCCATTGTGCGCAAGGCGACCGAGATCGGGGTCGCCCACATCGTCCCGCTCGCAAGCGAGCGCACCCAGGTGCGGCTCGACGAGGACCGGGCCGAGCGGAAGACGGAAAAATGGCAGACCGCCGCGCTCGAGGCCGCCAAGCAATGCGGCAACGCCTTTTTGCCGGAAGTGATGCCCACCCAAAACGCCGCGGCGTTCATGGCGGCGGCCCGCGGCTACGACTTGAAGCTCATCGCCAGCCTGCAGCCGGGCGCGAAATCGCTGAAGACCGTGCTCGCGGCGTTTCAGGCGACGAACAAGCGCCCGCCGAAGAAGGTGCTATGGCTGGTCGGACCCGAGGGCGATTTCACGCCAGCGGAGATGAGCCAGTCACGCAGCGAGGGGTTTGAGCCCATCACGTTGGGGCCGCTGGTGCTGCGGTGTGAAACCGCGGCGGCGTATGCGCTGAGCATTCTGAGTTACGAGTTACAGAACGTGTGACGGGACGCTGGTAACACATTCTGAAGGCGAGACGAAAGGTGGGCCGGGCGCTCCGTGCGCGGCCTTTCCTTACGATCGCCCTCACGGTCCGTTGGCCGCGCACGGAGTGCACGGCCCACCTTTACCGATCTTCGTACCGGGTGCGTCGGGCGCTCCGCGCGCGGCCTTTCCTTACGATCGCCCTCACGGTCCGTTGGCCGCCCACGGAGTGGCCGGCCCACCTTTACCGATCTTCGCACCGGGTGCGCCGGGCACTCCGTGCGCGGCCTTTCCTTACGATCGCCCTCGCGGTCCGTTGGCCGCGCACGGAGTGCACGGCCCACCTTTACCGATCTTCCTACCAAACCAACAACCCGCCCGCGAACGTCAGGCCGGCCCCGACACTGCAGAAGATAATTTTGTCGCCGGGATTGAAGATGCCTTCCTCGGCGGCCCAACCCAAAGCCATCGAAACACTGGCGGCGCTGGTGTTGCCGTATTTGGCGATGGTCACGACGAACTTGTCGTAGGGAATACCCACGCGTTTGCTGACGGCCTTGAGGATCCGCTCGTTCGCCTGGTGCGGCACCACCCAGCCGATGTCCTCGGGCTTCAGGTTCTCGCGCTTGAGCGTCTGCTCAATCTGATCGGCAAAGCCGACCACCGCGTGCTTGAACACCGCGGCGCCGTCCATCTGCAGGTAGAAATTATCCAGGTTCGCGCCCACGGCCTCGGGCCAGGGCATTTGCGCGCCACCACCGGGCCGCTGGATGGCGTCGAACTGTTCCGCGTCACCGGAAAGACCCATCTGGTGCAAACGGTGCCCGCCGGCCGCGCCGGTCAGGATCGCCGCGCCGGCGCCATCGCCAAAAAGGAACGCCGTGTCGTGGCATTCGGGATTCGTGATGCGCGAGAGCAGCTCCGCGGTCACCACGATGATATTCTTGGCGGTCCCGCAGCAGATGAAGGTGCGGCCGACCTCGAGGGCGTAAAGCCAGCCGGAACAGGCGGCATTGAGGTCGAAGGCGAGCGCGTGCGGGACGCCGAGCTCCCGGGCGAGCGAACTCGCGGCGGAAGGCACCGGCTGGTCGGGCAAAATCGTCGCCATGATGATGCCGTCGATTTGGCTGATGTGCATGCCGGCCTGCGTCAGCGCGTGGCCCACGGCGATGGCGGCCAAGTGGGTGGCCGACTCGTCCTCCGACGCATAGCGGCGCTCCTTGATCCCGGTGAGGCGAACCATTTCGTCCTCCGTCCGGTTCGGAAAGGCCTTCAGGATCTCGCTATTGGCGCGGATATTAGCCGGAACGGCGTATCCGACACCAGCGATGCAAACGGTATCAACGGTCGTGCTCAACAGGCGGTGATCCATATCCGCCGCGACGCCGGCGTCCACTCCGGAATTCCGATCCACCCGCCGGTGCGGCCAACCGTGCCTGATCCGTACCGCAGTGGAGCAACCGCGATGGGCGCGAAGACACGCCTAAATTCACCGGACGGAAGAAATAGATCCGTTCGTAGTTCCGCCTTTAGGCGGAATCCGACCAGTTCAAACCTTCCGCCTAAAGGCGGGACTACAAACCAGGCGCTGTTTTCAAGGAGTTGATTATAAGGTCGGCAAGCGGCAGCCCTCCACCATTTGGGTTCGTTCGATACAGTCGCGAAAGCGATCCGACTGCATCCTTCCGGCTCAAACCTTGCGAGTCGCCAGGTACTTGGTCACGTCGTCGCCCGAGACGCGGCCGCCGGGGCCGGTGGCCTCGATGCCGGTGATTTTGATCGGATCGAGTCCGGCCTCCTGGGCGAGTTTCACGGCGCGGGGCGTCCAAACGAGGGCGACGGCGGGCTTGGCGGCAGACGGAGCCGCGGAGGCGGAAGGAGTCCCGGTTTTGGCGGTGAGATGCCGGAGTGATTCGTCGGTGGTGTCGATTTGGAGGAAAGGACCGTTCGACTGGCACACGTCGCCGGGGCGGACGAGGATGGCTTTCACGACGCCATCGCAGGGCGATTCAAATTCGAAGACGGATTTGTCGCTTTCGAGTTCGGCGAGCTTTTGCCCCTTGGTCACGCGGTCGCCCGCATGGGTTTTGAGGCTGATGACGGTCAATTCGTTGGCCGTGGCGCCCATCGAAGGCATCGGCACATCAATCGTAAAGGTTTCCATCCGGGTTTGGTTGGGACGGAGTGTGCGAGGGGATGGGCCGTGGTCAAGTGGGGGGCGGTGGCATGCCGATCTTCGTGCTGGGTGAGCAGGGCACTCCCACCGTCGCCAAGGCTATGGCGGGCACGCGGTGCGAGGGCGTTCCTTACGATCGACCTCACGGTCCATTGGCCGCCCACGGAGTGGACGGCCCACCTTTACCGATCTTCGTACCGGGTGGGCCGGGCACTCCGTGCGCGGCCGTTCCTGACGTTCGGCCTCACGGTCCGTTGGCCGCCCACGGAGTGGACGGCCCACCTTTCACGGGCGACACTTTGCTAGCCGCGTACGGATTTCCATACGGCGAGGCACGATCCCAGCAGCGCGGGTAACTCGGGCAGTGGGATCATGTTCGGGCCGTCGCTGATCGCGTGCGCAGGGTCGGGATGCGTTTCGATAAAGAGTCCGTCCGCGCCGGCGGCGAGCGCGGCACGGGAAAGCGGCGGGACGAATTCACGCTGACCACCGCTTTTGCCCCCACCCGCGCCGGGGAGTTGCACGCTATGCGTCGCATCGAAAATCGTCGGGCACCCGTTCTCTCGCATGATCGCGAAGGAGCGCATGTCGACCACAAGGTTGTTGTAACCGAAAGTCGTGCCGCGCTCGGTCTGCCAAATCTCGCGGGCCTTGCCTTCGCGGAGCTTGCCGGTCACGTGGACCATTTCCGGCGGCGAGAGGAACGGGCCCTTCTTCACGTTGACGACGCGGCCCGTGGCGGCGGCGGCGAGGAGAAGATCCGTCTGCCGGCAAAGAAACGCGGGGATTTGCAGGACGTCGCACACGGCCGCGACGGCCACGACTTGGGCGGTCTCATGCACGTCGGTGAGGACGGGAAAACCGTAGTCACGCTTCACCATCGTGAGCAGAGCGAGGCCCGCCTCGAGTCCGGTACCGCGCTCACCGGCGAGCGACGTGCGGTTGGCTTTGTCGAATGAGCCCTTGAAAACAATGTTCAGTTCCGGTCGCGTGCGTCGCAAGTGGACCAGCGCCTCGGCCACGGTGCGGCAGACGCGTTCGTTCTCGAGCGAACACGGGCCGGCGATGAGGAGGAGCTTTTTCGGGTCGAAGAGCATGGCGGGGTTTAGCGCAAATCAGAGAAGGCCAGGCTCCGGTCTTGGTTCGTAGTTCCGCCTTCAGGCGGAATCAGGACCATGAGCGGCCGGCAGGCAAACCTTCCGCCTAAAGGCGGAACGACCAACGCCGCGCCTCATCGCCGCTTCGGCTTCACCTTGCCCTTGTGCTGTTTGATCGTCGCGGCGATGAAAGCGGCGAACAGCGGGTGGGCCTTGTTCGGCTTCGACTGGAACTCAGGATGCGCCTGCGTCCCGAGGAACCACGGGTGGTTTTTCAGTTCGATCACCTCGACGAGATTGCGGCGGGGATTGATTCCGCTGATCACCATCCCGCCCGCCTGCAGCTGGGCGACGTAGGCGTTGTTCACCTCGTAGCGGTGCCGGTGGCGCTCGCGCACGCTGTCCGCCGCATAGGCCTTGTGCGCCAGCGTGCCGGGGGTCAGCGCGCATTCGTAGCTCCCGAGCCGCATGGTCGCGCCCTTATCGATGATTTTCTTCTGCTCCTCCATCATGTTGATCACCGGATGGGCGGGCTTCGGATCAAATTCGGTGCTGTTCGCCCCTTTCAGCTTGAGCACATTGCGGGCAAACTCGATCACCGCGATCTGCAGGCCGAGGCAGAGGCCGTAGTACGGCACCTTGTTTTCGCGCGCGTATTTGGCGGCGGCGATCTTGCCCTCGGTGCCGCGATCGCCAAAGCCACCGGGCACCAGGATGCCATCCAAGCCCTTCAGGAGGGAGAGGCCGTTCTTTTTCTCGAGGTCCTCGGCGTCAATGCGGCGCACGTTCACCTTGCACTGGTTCGCGATGCCGGCGTGCGTGATCGACTCGTAGACGGATTTATACGCGTCCTGGAGCTCAATGTACTTGCCGACGACCCCGATCAAAACCTCGTGCTTCGGATTGAGGATGCGGCGGACGATTTCCTCCCAGATGTTTTTCGCCGGCGACGGATTCTTCAGCCCAAAGAGATCGAGGACGAGCTGATCGAGCCCTTCCTTCTGCAGCGCGAGCGGCAGTTCGTAAATCGAGTGGTCAACGTCGCGGCACTCGATGACGGCCTTCACGGGCACGTTGCAGAACATCGAGAGCTTGTCGCGGAGGTCGTGATCCAGCGGGTGATCCGTGCGGCACACGAGGACATCGGGTTGGATGCCGATCTCGCGCAGCTTGGCCACGGATTGCTGGGTGGGCTTGGTCTTCAGTTCGCCGGCGGCCTTGAGAAACGGGACGAGGGTGACGTGGATGAAGACGACGTCCTTGGAGCCGACCTCGAGGGCGAACTGGCGCATGGCCTCGAGGAAGGGCAGGCCCTCGATGTCGCCGGTGGTGCCGCCGATCTCGGTGATGAGCACGTCGGCGTCCTTGCCGCCGGCGTAGATGCGTTCCTTGATCTCGTTCGTGACGTGCGGGATGACCTGCACGGTTTTGCCGAGGTAGTCGCCGCGCCGCTCCTTTTGAATGACGCTCTCGTAGACCTGACCGGAGGAAAGGCTGTTGAGGCGGGAAAGTTTTCCGCTGGTGAAGCGCTCGTAGTGCCCCAGATCGAGATCGGTTTCCGCGCCGTCCTCGAGGACGTAGACCTCGCCGTGCTGGAACGGGCTCATCGTGCCCGGATCCACATTGAGATAGGGGTCGAATTTCTGGATGCGCACCATGAGGCCGCGCATTTCGAGCAGTGCTCCCAGCGCCGCCGCGGTGAGACCTTTACCCAGAGAAGAGACCACGCCACCCGTGACGAAAATGTATTTCACGGGTGAGCAGGCTGAGGGTTCGTGATTTCAAGGCGCAAGACAAAGTTCCGTCTGGCCCGCATATTTCGTCCCGCGGCGCCGCCACAACCGAAGGAAATAGCCAAACAGGGAAGAACCGCTGAGGAGTTTCCCCAATGGGTGAAACTTTAAAAATCCCCTCCGGCTCATGTGACCGTTGCTGCCCGGAGGGCACCCGCAACCGTCACCCCTGCGCTTCGCTCCGGGGCCGCACCGCGGCGGTGCGACCATCTCCGCGCTGACGCGCTCCGTCGCCTCCGGAATCGGATAAGGGGTCTGCTCATCGCAGACCGAGACCCAATCAATCCTGCGATAAACAGGCCCCAAAGCAGGCGGCGGAGACGATGAGTCGCAGCTCACTTCCAAGGATTCATCCATTGATGAATCCCATCAGCGGTTCAACGGTCTGGGCCCAGGCTGGAAATGGTCGCGGAGGTGAACGATCCGAACGGATATTAGCATACACATTGGTCAGATCAGTGCTGAATTACACCCTCCGACCGAATATGCGGGCCAAAAGCAAAACCGCGGCGGTTTTGCCGATAGCCCAGACGCTTCAGGCGATTGAGACCGGGGCCAGGAGTTAATCGCTTGGAAATTGTCGCCGGGTCAGCGACCCCGGAACCGCGCGGTCACATTTTCCATAAGAGCCATCCGGCCCACGCCACGCCGCCGATCAGGACGGCGAATAACAGCAGCCAGAGGGCACCCTTGAGCAACTTGATCATCAGCCAAATGAGGAGCGCGGCGAGGAGGCTCCCGACGAGCACGACCAGCCATTGCGGGTAGGGGCTGAGATCGATGAACGTGAGGTATTCGTAGCTCGCGGCGATGAACACGCCTCCACGTAGCCGCACCCGCCTAGCCGGTCCAAGCAAAAAGGGGGTGGCGAAGGAAGGATCTCACGGTCCATTGGCCGCCCACGGAGTGGACGGCCCACCTTTACCGATCGTCGTTCCGGGTGGGCCGGGCACTCCGTGCGCGGCCGTTCCTGACGTTCGACCTCACGGTCCATTGGCCGCCCACGGAGTGGACGGCCCACCTTTACCGATCTTCGTTCCGGGTGGGCCGGGCACTCCGTGCGCGGCCTTTCCTGACGTTCGACCTCACGGTCCATTGGCCGCCCACGGAGTGGACGGCCCACCTTTCACGATCTTCGTTCCGGGTGGGCCGGGCACTCCGTGCGCGGCCACGCAAAATGATTTGCCCCGTCCAGCCAGGCCCACCCTGCTCGTCGCGTGCATTCGAAACCGCAGCTTCTGGCCTGGCTGACCTGTGACGGCGTCCATATCGACCCCGCCTCCGGCAAGCACACGATTCTCGGCATCTTTTCAAACATCCACGGTCACAAGTTTCCGATGTTTCATCCGTTCATGATTTGGTTCATGACGATCACCGACTGCGCCGTCGGAGCGCACCGGCTGAAGATCTCGATGGGCTACGGCGAAACCACCCCCAGCCCGCTGCTCGAGCGGCCGTTCGAGTCGCACAGCCCCCTCGACCGGATCAATCTGATCAACGAGATTCGCAACCTTACGTTTGAGCAGCCAGGCGAATACACGCTCCTGATTGAGATCGACGACGAACTCCTGCTCTCGACGAATATCGTCGTGACCCAATAACGTCCCGGCCCGACTTCGCTCCCATGTCTTCCGCTCCCTCCCCCACCTTCGATCTCATTGGCGTCGGTTCGCCCATCATGGACCTCCTGGCCCGGGTCCCCGACGAATTCCTGGGGCGCCATGTCTCCGGCGAAAAGGGCGGGATGGTGCTGGTCGACCACGACGAAATGGAGCGGCTCGTCCGTCTCCTCGACGGCGACCCGGCCTATTCCACGGGCGGCTCGGCGGCCAACGCCACGTTCAACGCGGCCCGACTCGGGCTGCGTTCCACCTTTCTCGGCAAACTCGGCAACGACGAGCTCGCGCGGATTTATCGCCACGCGTTCGAGGCCGCCGGCGTCGACGGCAGCCGTTTCAAGCGCGGGACGAGCGCGAATGCCCGCTGCCTCGCCCTCGTCACCCCCGACGCGCAGCGCACGATGCGCACGAACCTCGGCGCGGCGATGACGCTCGCGCCGACCGAGGTGGTCCCGGCCGATTTTCACGGCTGCCGCCACGCCCACATCGAGGGCTATCTGGTTTTCAACCGCTCGCTCGCCGACGCGGTGCTGTCGGCCGCCCGGACCGCAGGGTGCACGACGAGCCTCGATCTTTCGTCGTTCGAAGTCGTGAACGCGTCGCGTGACTGGCTCTTTGGGCAGTTTCAGAGCGGCATCGACGTGGTTTTTGCTAACGAGGACGAAATCCGCGCCCTCTTCGAGGATCATACGTCCGGTTTCGACGTGCTGGCCAAACGATTGAGCGGCCACGGCGTGCTGGCCGCCGTGAAGGTCGGCAAGGATGGCGCGTGGATTGCGCACGACGGCCAGTTGCACCGCATCGCACCGGTGGCCGTGGCGGACGTCATCGATACGAACGGCGCGGGCGATGCTTGGGCGGCGGGATTTCTCTATGGTCACCTGAAAGGCTGGTCGCTGCCAGCGAGCGGCGCGCTGGCGTCGTTCATTGGCGCCGAAACGGTGATGCACATGGGGCCGATTATTCCGGATACGCACTGGCAGGTGCTCCATCCGCGGGCGATGGCGCTGGGGCAAACGTAACACCCGATCTTCGTACCGGGTGGGCCGGGCACTCCGTGCGCGGCCGTTCCTGACGTTCGGCCTCACGGTCCATTGGCCGCCCACGGAGTGGCCGGCCCACCTTTATCGATCTTCGTTCCGGGTGGGCCGGGCACTCCGTGCGCGGCCGTTCCTGACGATCGACCTCACGGTCCATTGGCC
>CANJNJ010000151.1 GCA_947474995.1 Opitutaceae bacterium
AAACGGAAGGGCGCCTTGCAGTCGGAGCCGGGCCTGACGCATAGCGCGTGCTCTTAAGGCTTTTCCAACCGAAGTGCACCCCCCCCCCTCATTAGAGGGGCAACACCTTTTGAGCGTGACCCGACACCGTGCACGCACAACTTTTATTCCGACTAAGCGTCGCACACTTTGATGTTCCGCGTTGTAACCCCGATTCTTCTCGTCCTTGCCGTCTTGGCCCGTGTCCAGGCGCAGGAGGCGGAGGCGACGGCCGTCAAGTTCACGAACCTGCGTGCGTCCACTGGGGCCAATGGCAATTGGCTGGAGGCGGATGTCGTGCTCAACGTTCGTCCGCCTCCCGGCGCGGTCGGACAGATGGTGTCGCGAGTGCGCGTGTCGCTCCTGTTGGGGTTCGAAATGCCCGCGGTGCCCGGTGGCGAGCGGCGGGTCGAGCATTACCGCGCCGAAGCTGAGTGTGTGGCGCTCGAGGCCGGACGCGCGGATGTGCGCTTCTATATACCGCCTGAAATCGTCAAACGCGACCAGCTGCATGGCGACCCAAAGTATTGGGGAGTCGAACTCACCGCCGGCGGTCGCCCGCTGCCTTCCGGGCGGGGCGCGTATGCTGGCAGTTTGGCAGCTGCCGAACAGCGGAGGAGTTTCCAGTCCAAGGGCGGCCAGGCCGCCGTGCTCAACGAGGGCCTCTTGCAACCCCAATACCTGACCCCGTTTGCCGCGGAATACCCCCGAGCCACCCCGTCTTTCGTGCGGCGGGAAGAACATTCGGCGCCGGTGACAGCTAATCGGTAACTCATAATGCTCTTGCTGCGTCTCGCCCCATCTGAAATCGCCTCTCTTGCGCTCTTATTTCCATGCGATCCTCCCGCCTCTTAGCAGTTGATATTGGGGCCGGCCATGTCGCTTGCGGTTTGTTTGGCGTGAGCCCGGCCGGGCGGCTGGTTTTACAGCAGTTTGCCATGGAACCCCTCAGCGCCGATCCGTCCCATGAGTCGCGTTGGGCCGTGGAAGTTGCGCAGGCCTTGGGCGCGGTGGCGACGCGGCACAAATTGTCGGGCCGCTGTGCCATCGCGGTCCCGGGCCAGCTGGCGCTGACCAAGTTCATCAAGACGTCGTCGGTGGCGAAGGAGAAGCGCCGCAAGATCATCGCCTTCGAGGCGGCTGAAAACATCCCGTACCCACTCGAAGAGGTGGTGTGGGATCATCTGGTCGTTTCCGACGATGGCTTTGACATCGAGGTCATGCTGACGGCGGTGAAGTTCGAAGCGATGCAGTCGCTGTGCGCCGCCGCCGATGCCGCCGGGTTTCCCGTCGAGCGGGCGATTCCGGCCGGCCTGGCCCTATGCCGGGCTTTTCGTCACACCTACCCGGACGTCCACGACAGTGTGATCGTCGTTAACGTCGGCGCGCGCACCACCAATCTGCTGTTTGTCGAGTCCGATCGGTTTTACGTCCGCACGCTGGCGCTCGCGGGCAATGCGGTCACGCAGGCGATCGCCGAGGAACTGCGCATCGATTTTTCCCAGGCGGAGACCCTGAAGATTCAGGTGCTGTCCGGTCAGACGGATTTGCCGCCCAACTCTCCCTCGCGGGCCGCGGTGCAGCGGGCGGTGACGGCTTTTGAAGCGCGGCTGCAGCTGGAAATCACACGCTCCGCGTTGAACCAGCGGCGCCAGGCCGGCGTCGGTGCGCCGGTCGCGGTTTATCTGACGGGCGGCGGTTCCCTGCTACCGGACTTGCCGGCGACGCTGGCGGAAAAACTGAAACTGCGGGTCGAGCGCTTCGAGCCGTTGCGCAGCATCGACGTGGCGGCCGACGCCCGCGCGGCGGGAGCCGAGGCCGCGTCGCCGGTACTCGCCGACCTCGTGGGGCTCGCGTCGCGACTGGTTGGGCCGGAAGTGCCGGAGGCCAGTCTCCTGCCGCCGGCGATTACCGAGGCCATCGCCCTGCGAAAGCGGCAGCCTTATATCGTCGCGGCCGCGGCCCTCGCGGTCGCGGCCTTGCTGCCGCCCATCCTTTATTATCACCGCGTGGCCACGGCCACGCTTGCGCGCATCGTCGAGGTCGACAGCCAGCTCATGCCGCTGCGCGCCATTCAGTCGCGCAACGAGAACAATCTGCAGCAAATCGAGGACGCCCGGAAACAGATCGCGGCCTTGCGCGGCGCCTACGAGACCAAGGCGAACTGGATTAACTTCTTCACCGAATTGCAGGCCCGGCTGGTCGAGGTGGAAAACGTCTGGCTCGAGAAAATTCAGGTGGTGCGCACGCCGCTCGGTGAAGGTGCGTCGGAAGTCGCCGCCACGCCCGAAGCGGGGCAGGGCGCCGGTGACGCGACCCAGCCGCCGGATGCCGCCCTGCCGCGCCGGCCGTTCCGTCTCACCGTGAGCGGCCGATTGCTCGACGTGGAGAATCCGCAGTCGAAGGTGAGCCCGCAATCGTTCGAGCGCGTGAAGCAGCTCCTGCAAAAATTCAAGCAGTCGCAGTTTGTCTCCGTCGTCGAGAACGAGCGCTTCGACAACACCCAGAACGGCCTGCTGCGTTTCGATTTCACGCTCCTCATCAACCCCAAGAAATCGCTGTGAACGTCGATCTTCAGAATGACCGAAGTGGTGCTGGGTTGGTCGTCCCGCCTTTAGGCGGAACGATTGAATGCCTCGGATTCCGCCTGAAGGCGGAACGACAAACTCGCGTGTGTTTCGGCCGTCTCACCCCATGAAGTGGTTCCGCCAAAATCCCTTCTTCGCCTCCGCGCTGACGCTCTGCGCGTTGATCGCGCTCGGGGAACTGTGGTGCAGCTACGACCGTTTTGCGGCTTCCCGGGCCGCCGCCGTGCGACTCGCCCAGTGCACGACGGATCTCCAGGCCATGGCCACGCTCCAGCCGCCACCGACGCGCGCCGTCGCAACGCAGATCGAGGCCGACCTCACGCGGGCCCAGCACGCGGTCACCGCGATGCAAGCCGAGTTGCACGGCCGGGGTGCGGCCGCCGAACGCATTCACACCGCCAAGGCGCCCGCGGCCCGGACCGACGCCTATTTTGATCTCGCGACCTTTGTCGAGAAGACGCGTGAACTCGCCCGCAAGCACGAGGTCGAGATTCGGCCGGAAGCCTCGCATCTCGGGTTCGCCGCGTATGCGAACGAAGGTCCCGAACTCGAACGAATTGAACCGGTGTTCCGCCAGCGGCTCGTCGCCCAATATTTGGTCGAAGCGCTCCTCGAGGCCAAACCACGCGCGCTCCTCGTCCTCCGGCGCGAGCCGGCGCTCACGAAAAAGGAACGCGAGGAACGTGAGGCCGCGCGCGCCAGTGCTCCGCCCGATGCTCCGCCGCCCGAAGCGCCGCCGCTGCCCACCGAAGAAGGGCCCGATTATTTTGCGATCGATCCGCGGGTGAGCGTCCGGGCGCCGGGTTACATCGATACCACGGCCTTCCGCCTCACTTTTAGCGGCCAGACCGCTTCGCTGCGCGCTTTTCTCAACCGCCTCGCGACGTTCGAACTGCCGGTGCTCGTGCGCGAGGTCGAGGTCGAACCTGCCACCGCCGACGAAGCGGCGGCCAACCCGGAGGAAGCGGTGGCCACTCCGCCCGCTGCCAATGCCGCCTCGGTGGTGCTGAGCCTCGAGCCGGCGGCGGCCAAGCCCGCGTCGAAAAAACTCGCGCCCAAGGCCTCCACCGCCGCGCCGATGGTCGCGAAACCTTATTCCAAATTCACGGTCACGGTCGAATATATCGACCTCGTGACGCCCGCGGCCGCACCGGCCGACGGAGACAACCAGCCGCCCAAGGCGGGCGCTTGAATCGAAGCCATTCCGTTGAACCCTATCACGAGCGTGAAAACGAATTGTCTGAAAGATGGCCGGCGACCACAGCCAGCGTGGGCCCGGAACTCGGCGCTCGTAGTCCCGCCTTTAGGCGGAATGCCAGCGGAACAATCCTTCCGCCTGAAGGCGGAACTACAAACGGGCCTGCCACCTCTTGTTCGGAGCGAGATGCGTTTTGTGGTGGAACTGCCAAGCTACCCTTGAGCGCCCCCTGACCCATGGCCGCCAACTCCAACGACAAGACCCTGATTGGTGCCGCGCTCGTGCTCGGCCTGGTTTCGGCGGCGGTCTTCGCCACGCTGGCCATGCGCAATGTCGGCATGCCCCGTGGCACAGTTGCCACCGTTCAGCTGACCGACACCGATTATGCCGCGGCGATTGCGGATGCGGCGCCGGTCAAGACCAGCACCTGGACGCCACCGCCCGCCCAGTCCCGTGGTCGCGAGTGGATCTACGACACGTTCACTCCGCCCGAGATTTTCTACAGTTCCCGCACGAAGCAGTTCACCGTGCGTCCTCCGCAGGGACTGACCGATGACGACATCGAGGACATCTTTGGCATCGAACTGCAAGCGGTGAAGCCCGAGCCGTTTCGGCTGCAACTCATCGGCTACGTGGGCGGCGAGGGCAATTGGCGCGGCACTTTTGAAAACGTCCAGACGGGCGAGGTGTTTCTCGCCTCGGCCGGTCGGCGCGTGGCGAACCTGGCGCTCGCCATCATCAGTCTCGACGTGCAGTCCCAACCGGTCGTGCTGCCCAATAGCATGACCACGAACCAGCGCGTCGCCACGGCGATCGTGCGCGACGAGCGCACGGGTCGCAACGTGACGCTCACCCATCGCCAGCGCCAGTTCACCGGCACCGGTTTTGCCTTTGTCGCCGTCACCGGCGAAAGCACGACCCGGGAGGTGCGCGCCGGCGACGCTTTCAAGTTGGGCGAGACCACCTACCGGATCGACCGGGTGCAAATCGCGCCGCCGGCAATCGAGGTAACCAAGGAAACGCCCGGAATGACCGCGCCCGATCACCGCACGCTGCTGCCGCGGGAGGTCGAGGACCCCAATGCTTCCGCCCTTTACCCTTCCACTTTACCCAAAGCCGCCACCTTCACTTTCCAGCAATGAATACCCGCTCCCTCTTCACGACGCTCCTCGCCGTGCTCGCCGCCGTACTCGTGGCGATGACCGTGCTGCCCGGCGACGCGCTCGCGCAAAGCCAGTCGGATCCGAAAGTCCGGCTGCTTGCCGACGCCCTGCGCGCGAAGGCGGCGGGAGATCTCGCCGCGGCGCGGGCGTTGCTCGACAAGGTCGACGCCGTTTCCCCCAACGATCCCGCCGCCCAGCGGCTCCGCGCTGAAATCGACGTTCAAAGTGGCGTGTCCACCGCGGTGGCTCCCGCTCGGGCCACGCGAAGCGAACCCGCCGGGCCCACGCCCGAACAGCAGGCCGAGGCGCTCGCCAACGCCGAGGCGGCCCGCGTCACCGGGCTGATCGCGAACGCGCAAAACCAACTCGGCGCCGCCCGCAATCAGCTGCGCGACGGCCGCCCGGACGCCGCCCTGGTCACGCTCGACACCGCGCTCGGCCAGTTGCCCGTCAACCCGCGGACGCAGTCGGTCATCGCCGACCTGAACAAGGAAAAGTCCAACGCCCTGCTCGACCGCGCGCAGGCAGCGGTCTCGCGCGGTGATCTCGACGCGGCCCGGGCTGCGCTCGCCGCGTCCGACAAGATTTCGCCGATGAACGGGCGGGCCATCGGCATCGAAGGGCAGATTGCACGGGTGGAAAGCCGGGCTGCAGGCGGCCGCGGGGGCAGCGCCGCTTTCATCGCGGAGCGCGCGTCCATCGCGCAGCAGGTGGCCAAGGGTCGCGCGCAATATCTCGTGGGCGACATCGACGGCGCGCAGGGAACCTTCCGCGCGATCGAAGCCCAGGATCCCGACAACACCGTGGCCAAGGGATTCCTGCTGCGCATCGCCGAGGAGAAGACTGAAACGGGCGCGCTCAATCGAGAAAAGACCCGCGCGCAGTTGCTCGAAGAAGTAGCGAAAGGCTGGCAGCGCCCGGGGATTTATCAGGAGCGGGCCCGCGACGCCGACCAGGCCGCCGCCGTGGCGCCGCTGGCGAAGAAGTTGAACGAAATCGTCCTGCCGAGCGTGAGCTTCACGCGGACGGAAATCGGCCAGGTCGTGGCAGCGCTGAGCGCCATCTCGGAGGAATTCGACGCGCCCGGCACCGCAGTGAAGGGCGTCAACATCGTGCTGCTCGATCCGAGCAATAAGAACCCGACCGTCACCATCACCCTGCGCAATGCGACGCTGAAGCGCGTGCTGGATTTTGTGACGGAGGGCATCGGCTACCAATATGAAGTGCAGGCCGACGCGGTCGTGGTTCGCCCCGGCGGAGAAACGAGTAATCTCGAGACGCAGTTCTTCCCCATCACGCGCGCCACGGTGCTGCGCATGACGGGCATCGCCGGCGCCACCGGGGCGGGCGGCGGAGCAGCCGCGGGCGGCGGCAAGGATCCGTACTCGGCTGGCGGTGCGGGTGCGACCGAAACCGGCGTGTCGGGCGGGGAGGCGGCGTCGATGCGGGGCTTCCTCCAGCAGGCCGGCGTCAGTTTCACGGTGGAGGGCAGTTCACTCGCCTACGATGGGTCGGCGATCATCGTGACGCAGACGGCGCGCAACATTGAGCGCATCCGGAATATTCTCGGGCGGTACAACGACGTGCGGCAGGTGGAGATCGAATCGAAATTTCTCGAAGTGCAGGAAGGCGCCCTGGAGGAACTCGGCGTGACGTGGAATGCGTCGCGGCGCGGCGTGCCGCAGATCAATCCGTCGACGGGCGCGCCCGTTCTCGATGCGAATGGCCGGCAGATTTTCGTGCCGCAGGAAGTCTACACGACGGCGGGAAACACCCGGAGTCTGGTCGGGGCTTTTCCCAGCACGACGAACAATACGGCGATCAATATCACCGACACCACGGGCGCGCGGGTCACGACCCCGGTCGCTCCCGCGACGATTCCCGGGGGCGTTTCGCTGGCCTCCACGGCGGGCGCCTTGGGCGTCATCTCTGGCTTCGTCGGCGAGTTCGACGTCTCGGCCGTCGTGCGCGCGTTGTCGCAAAAGCAGGGGACGGACCTGCTGAGTTCGCCGAAGATCACGGTGCTTTCCGGCAATCCGGCCAACATCACCGTCGCGCAGGAACTCCGCTATCCGCAAAGCTACGGTGAAATCCAGAGTCAGGTCGGATCTGGCAGCGGTACGGGCACGGGCCTGAGTGCGGCCGGCGTGACAATTACGGCGGGCACGCCGCAGGAATTCACGACGCGCAATGTCGGTGTCGAGTTGAAGGTCACGCCCACGGTCGAGGAGGACGACTACTCGATCAGCCTCGATCTCAACCCAAAGGTGACCGAGTTCGAGGGCTTCGTGGAATACGGCGGACCCAGCATCGCGATTTCGTCCGGGGTGACGGTCACGGTGCCGCCGGGCTTTTATCAGCCGATTTTTTCGGTCCGCGACATTTCCACCAAGGTGACGATTTGGGATGGCGCCACGCTGGTGATGGGCGGGCTGACGCGCGAGGAGGTCAAGAAGGTGAACGACAAGGTGCCGTTCTTCGGCGACATTCCGTTTATCGGCCGCCTGTTCCGGTCGAAGGGCGAGAGTTCGCAGAAACGAAACCTGCTGATCTTTGTGACGGCAAATCTCGTGAGCCCGGGTGGCTCGCCGAAGAAGCAGAATCTGAAGAACACGCCGGCCAATTCGCTCTTCCAGAATCCGACCATCGTCACCCCGACCAGCGCCGAGCCCCGCACGCGGAGCGGCACCGGGGCCAAATGAGCCCCGTTCACCCGGAGACACCCTCATGGTCATGAAATCACTTTTTCGGGTCCTGCTGTTTGCCGGGTTGCTGGCGACGCGACTGCTGGCGGTAAGTCCGACCGTTTCCATCACCCTGTTTTCAAACGGCACCAACATCCCAATCGGGTCATCGCTCTATCTGAGAGCGGTCGCAGCCGACGCCGACGGTTTTGTCGCTTATGTGGAATACCGCGTGAATGGAACGCTGGTCAAAACGGTAAACACGGCGCCTTACAATTTTGCCTACACGTTCAGTACGCTTGGCGCCATTGCGATTGATGCACGGGCTTACGACAATACGGCGGCAAGCACGGATGCGACGACGTACAATGTAACGGTCGTTCCCGCTATCGGAGTTGGTCCGGTTGTCACAATCGCGAGTCCTTCAACGGCCGACACGGTTGTGGCGAATCAACGGGTTCTCGTTACCGCTTCGGCGACTGATGCCGATGGTTTTATTCCGAGTACTTCGGGCGTAACCTTCTTATTGGACGGCGACCCGCTTTCGGTGTTGTTGCTTGCCAGCCAGCTCTCGATACCTGCAGAAGCCAATCCGGATCTCACGCCTCCATACCTTCTAACCTGGAGTCCTGGGGTGGCAAAGTCCTATGACCTTCGTGCCCAAGCGACGGACGACAAAGGTAATATCCGCCTCTCGCCGCAGCTGTTGATAAACGTGGTTTCGCCGTTGCCTACTGTTTCGATTACTACGCCGACTACCGGATCAACGGCGACTTTGGGTTCTGGAGTCACGGTACTCGCGAGCGCTTCAGGCGCCAGTGGGCAAACCTCCTCGATTACAAAGGTGGAGTTCTACGAGGACGGTATCTTGTTCGCGACCGATACAACTTCTCCCTACAGCGTGACCTGGACGCCCGCGTTTGCCCGAGGAACACCCTACAATCTTTCCGCGCGCGTGACGGACTCAAACGGCTCCACCGCTGCATCGACTCCCGTTCAGGTCACCGTGCTGGCAAACACTTTGCCCACGGTGACAATCACGAGTCCCGCTGACAATTCGTCGACTATCCCGACCAATACAGCCTTCAATTTAGTCGCGACAGCCAGCGACACCGACATCGGCGGCTCGATTTCGAACGTCGTGTTTTATGCCAATGGCACCAACATCGGCACCGCCACGGCGGACCCTGGTGCAGCAGGCACTTATCGCTTTTCGTGGACGCCGGCGAGCGCCGGAACGTTTTCCATCACGGCCGTGGCCACGGATAACGCCAACGGCTCGACCACCTCGGCGGCGCGGACGGTCACCGTGAGTGCGACGGGCGGAATTCCGCCGACGGTCACCCTCGCCATGTCGGGCGCGGGCACGTCAATCGCCAGTGGGTCGAGCCGCATCTTGACTGCCACGGCCGCCGACGATGGCGCGGTTGGCCGCGTGGAATTCTATTACGATAATGCGTTGATCGGCACGGTCACATCGTTCCCGTACACGATGGTTTTCACCGCTCCCGTGTCGGCCGGGCAGCACACGATTTTCGCCCGGGCCTACGACAACGCCGGACTCGTGACCAACTCCACGCCGATCTCGATCAATATTGCCGCGGCGTTGGGGTTGCCGCCGACGATTGGAATTACGGCTCCAGCTGCCGGGGGATTTCTTCCCGTTGGCACCGCCGTCACCATCAGCGGATCGGCTTCCGATGCCGACGGCACGGTCGCCAGCGTGCAGATTTTTGCCAACGGCAGCTTGGTCGCCACGGTGCTCCCCTCCGGGTCGACCTGGTCGACCACCGGGACCAGCTGGACGCCAACGACGATTGGTCCGACCACGCTGATCGCGATCGCGACCGACGATAAGTCCAACGCGATCGCGTCGCCACCGCTTGTCGTCAACGTCACAGAGAGCACCAGTCCGACCATTGCGCTGGCGCTGTCTCCAGGCGGTTCGACGATGCCCGTCAATTCCGTCCGAAACATCGTTGCGAATGCGGCCGTGTCGGTCGCGGGTCGCGCCATCGTGCGGGTGGAATTCTTTATCAACGGGGCCAAGGTTGGCGAGGACACGACGGCGCCTTACACCTACCGATTCGCCTCCGGCACGGTGGCGGGGACCTATCTGCTTTCGGCCCGCGCGACGGACAATGCCGGTTTTGCGCGGGACACCCAAATTCCCCTCACGGTGATCGCCCAAGTCGGCGCCCGGCCTACCGCCACCCTCATCACGCCGGCCAATAATACCGCCGCCGTGCCGAACGCCGCGATCAGCCTGGCCGCCACGGCGTCGGCACCCGGCGGGACCATCAGTTCCGTCCAGTTCTACGTGAACGGAAATACTGCCGACATCACCAATGGCTTGCGGACCGCCTCGCCGTATACGGCGAGTTTCATCCCGACGCAGCCCGGCAGCTATGTCTTTGACCTGATTGCGACGGATGATCGCGGCAACACGGTGGCGTCGAATAGCGCGCTGGTTGTGGTCTCCTTCGGTGTGCCGACGGTGACCATTACCGCGCCCCGGGTGGACAGCAGTAACTCGGTCAGGGTGACCCCCAGTGTCCCACTGACGATTACCGCCACGGCGGTCGGTGGCACAGGGGCGTTGGTCTTGTTGATCGAATTCCTGGTTGATGGTAACCAGATCGGAACCCGCACGACGCCGACGACGACCGGGGGCTCGGTCTATTCCTTTCCTTGGACTCCAGCCGCCACGGACCTCGGTCTCCACGTTTTGACAGTGCGCGTGACCGATACGAATTCAGTGAGCGCCACCTCATTGCCGTTGAATTTAAATGTGGCGACCGTGGTGGGAACGCCGCCGACGGTAACCGTGACGTCGCCGGCCAATCAGGCGAACCTGCAAAGCCTATCGACCGTGAACCTGATCGCGACCTCCTTCGCGACGGGGGGAAACGTTTCCAGCGTCGAGTTCTTCCTGAATGACGCGAGTGCCGGCCTCGCGGCGCGCGAACAGACCACCAACGTTTACCGGCTCGCCTACGACTTCTCCACCATCAGCTACGCTTCGTTGACCGCCGACAGTCAGGGGCGATACCCGGTCACCGTGTATGCCATCGCCAAAGACAGCAACGGCAACCAGACCGCTTCGACGACGTCGACCGTGTTCGCCAATCCGTCGCAAAGCCTGCCGCCGAGCGTGCAGCTTTTCACGCTGGGCAACCCGGCCGTGACCGCGGGCACGCCGTTCGCGGTGGGTGCCCAAGTCCAAGACTCCGACGGCACCGTGGCCAGCGTCCAGCTTTTCGCGAATGGCACGCAGGTGGCCCAGCAGACGTTTCCGCAGTTCGGCACGGTGCTGATCTACACGCCGCAAACAGCAGGTCGATTCAACCTCTACGCCGTTGCCACTGACGACACGGGCAACACGGCCGTCTCGGCTCCGGTGGTGCTCAATGTCACGGGCAATACGCCGCCCACGAGTGTCCTGGTGCGGCCAGCCGATGACTCCACGGTGACCACGGTCAGCACACCGGTTTTCCTCGAAGCTACCGCCAGCGATCCCGACACCGGGCAAAACGTCAGCGTCACTTTCATCAATACCGCGAACGGCGCGACCATCGCCACCGGCACGCGCTTGGGAACGACGACGACCTACCGGGCCATCTGGACGCCCACCACGGCCGCGACGTTTACCGTGGCCGCCCGGGCCGCCGACACGGCCGGCGCGACGACGACCAGCAGCGTTTCCCGCACCGTGGTCGTGACCAACATCGTCGGCATTGCCCCGGTCGTGAGCATCACGTCGGCGCCCACCTCGACGACGACCGCTTCGACGGTCAATCTGACGGCGACGGCCACCGACTCCGATGGCTCGGTCATCGACGTGGAATTTTTCCTGAACCGCAACAGCATCGGCCACGCGGTGCGCGACCAGCTCGCCAATACCTGGCGGATGACCGCCACGTTTGCCGGAATTACGCCGTCCACGGTGGAACTCGTCGCGCTGGCGCGCGACACGGCAGGCAATGTGGCAGTGTCGACGCCCACCAACAGCATCACGGTCAATGCCGCCTCGAGCATCGCGCCGTCGGTGAGCATCGTTGTGACGTCGGGTGATT
>CANJNJ010000152.1 GCA_947474995.1 Opitutaceae bacterium
AGGGCCACCCCGGAGGCGCGCAGGAAATGGCGGCGGGACAGTCGCTGACGGGTCGAGACGAATGGGACGGAAGCAGGTGTTTTCATAGGGGGCGAGGCACTGAGGATTAGGTTAGAAGAATTCGAGAATGCGGGACGAGGCCCTTATTTGGTCTGGAAGAGGACGCCTTGCGACCATCACCAAGCAATCCGCGCCACAACGGTTCGAGAGAGGAAGTTCAGCAACGACAGACCTAATTCGCCGCGCGATCTGCCCCTGCGAACGCCCTCATGCTACTGCAGCTTTAGATCGCTCACCAGCGAGTCCCAACCCGCCTTGGTGAAGGTTTTGGCCAACTCGGCTCGCCGGTCTTTGACTCGTTTGATTCGCGCCTGCTCCGCATCGCGCGCAGCGGATCCAATCACCATCGTGCCCGTGCGCTCCTCCATTCGCTTGATGGCGACATCCACGGCGTCGAGGGCGGCCTTCACATCCGCCTTGTTCGCGGGAGAGGGATTAAGGTTGGCGACATCGAGCGCGGGCCGACTTTCTGCCTTGGGTGCCGGAGGCGGCGTGAGCAACGGCGCCAACTTCCGGGCCACGCGCTGGCACTGGAGATTAATATCATATCGCAACTCGTCGTATCGGACCGAATCGAAGGTCTTCAGCAAATTGTTTGCCCGCATGGCAAATTCCTTTTGGTAACCCAAGAGAGTCGTTTTCGCCGTAGGATCGGGGTCCTGGGCGATGAGCGAATACAAACGCGCGAGATCCATCTCAAGAATACCACGCTCCTCCAAATGCTCGGCGGGCGCGGCCGGCGCCTCCTCCGCGGCCTGCGCCAAAGGCAATCGCACGAGGCCCAAGAGCACCACGGTCAAGAGGCGGATGATCGGGAAAGGAAGGCGGCAAGACAGAGTCATGAAGGCGATGGATCAGGAAAGGAGACCAATGAGGATTTCGGAATTCGAGCAGGGCGCCGGCCGGAAATCTCCGGCACCCCGCGGCGTCTTCAGGTCATTTCGAGCCCGCGGAACGTGCCGGTCGAGGAGGAGAATTTCTTCTCCGCGATCCCCATCCGATGCAGCATCGAAAGGTGCATGTTCGACAGCGGATAATTATTGTCGGTATCGAACACCAAGTGCTGCCCATGCTTCCAGCCACCGCCGGCCAGCACGATTGGCAAATTTGTGGTCAAATGCGAATTGGCGTCGTTAAAGTTGGAACCCCAGAGAACCTGGGTGCGATCCAGGAGCGTCTCACCGTCTTCCTTGACCTCTTTCAGGCCATGCAGGAACGCATTGAAGTTCTTGAAGTGAGCCACGTCGAGCGCGTGCAACTGACTGAGCTTGTCCGGCTGTTTTCCGTGGTGCGACAGGCCGTGGTAGGCCTCGGTGATCGGCACTTCCAGTTTGCTTTCCACCACCGGCGTGTTGGTGCCGCTGACAAACAGCGTAATGGCACGAGTCGAGTCCGTCTGGAACGCGAGCCTGATAATATCAAACATCACGCGTTCCTTTTCCATCAACTGACCCGGGCTGGTCGGATCGACCGGTTCCTTGGCCGCAACGGCCGGCTTCGGCTTCCGTTCCCAACCCTGCGAAGCCTCGAGATTGCGCTCGAGCGTCCTCACGCTGGTGAAATATTGGTCCACGCGCTCGCGGTCGGCGACGCTCAGCGTGCGTTTCAGATCCTTTGCCTGATCGGTGACAGTGTCTAAGACGCTCCGGCCCGTCTCCAACCGCAAAACCTGGGCCTCGATCTCCGCGGGCGATCCCTGGACGAAGAGCTGCCGGTAGACATTGGCTGCTTTTTGTTCGGGGGGAATCGCCACGCCGCTGCCCGTCACCGACAAACTAGTCGGGCCGTTGATCGAAAGCGTGATCGACGGAAAGCGGGTCAAGGTGCCGATGTGCTGGGCCACCACCTGATCGAGTGAAATCGTGTTCTTGAATGAACCACTGGCCGGATGCGGAGCGCCCGTGAGGAAGGCGACTTCAGTGGGATGACTCCCTACGACGTTCGGCAAGGAGGTGCCCGTCACCACGGTAAAGTCGTTGCGATGCTCCTTCAAAATTTCGAGGTAGGGCGAGACCTGGTAGTCGCGACCAGCCCCTTTGGGAAAGAAATTACCCGGCACGAAACCGAGGTTGTGGTTCACCGCGAACATCCGGCGCGGCTTCGCCCCTGGCGCCAAGGGCGAGGACGACGTCTGCCCTCGGGCGAAGGAGGGGAGCATCGCGTCGAGGAAAGGCAGGGACATCACGACACCCGTGCCGCGGAGGAAGTAACGCCGCGACATCGGGCTGCGGGTGGAAATAAACGGGGCGGCGGAGTGGGATTTCGGGTTCGCTTTCATTGTGTGATGGGACAGGTAAGGTTGGGAAGGCAACTAGCCGTTATTTGTTCAGGAAGAGGTCGCTGTGGATAATGCCCTCCAGGATACTCCTAACACCGTATTGATTGGCCGCGGTCTTTTGGAGGATTTGATCGATCTTGGTCCGATCGCTGTAGCTGATGGCAGCCCCCGTGGCGAAGATGGTCAGTTGCCGCGCGAGATTGCGCGCCACCGCCGCTTCATCGGCCAACAGTAATTTCTTGAGATCACGCACGTCACGGAATGCGCGGCCGTCGGGCAATTCGCCGCTCGGGTCGACCGGCCGCGCCATAAAGTACTTCAGCGGCCAGCCATTGTGGCCGAAACCCACGGCAGGCGTCTGGCCCTTCTCCGCGATGGCCCGGTAGCGCTCCCGGAAACCGCCCATGACATCGAAGCTTTCCAGCGCGAAACCGGCGGGATCGATTTTCTTGTGGCACATGGCGCAGCTTTCATCCGCGCGATGCTTGTCGAGCTGTTCCCGAATGGTGGTCGCGCCCCGAACATCCGGTTCCACCGCAGGCACCGCCGCCGGCGGGAGCGGAATTTCAAAGCCCATGATGCGCTCGTTGATCCATTTGCCGCGCAAGACCGGAGACGTCGTCGTGCCGTTCGCCGTCACCTTGAGCACGCTCGCCTGCGTCATGATGCCACCGCGAATGCTATCGGCGGGCAGTGAAACCCGGCGGAACCCGACACCCGTCACGTTGGGAATCCCATAGTGCGTCGCCATCCGCTCGTTGAGGAAGGTGAAGTCGGAATCAACAATGTTGCGGGCGGGGAGATTGCGCTGGACCAGATCATTGAAGAACAAACGGGTTTCCTCGGTTGAGTCTTCCACCAACGCGTCGTCGATGAAATAGTCGTTATACAGATTCAAGTCCGGCGTAGTTTCGTCCATTTTCCGGAGTTCCAGCCAATAGTCGCAAAACGCGTTGACGAAGCGCTGGGAACGTGGGTCGGCCAGCAGCCGATCCGTTTCCGCCGTCAGGACGGCCGGATTGTGCAAATCGCCTTTGGCGACGTGCGCCTGCATCGCCGCGTCGGGCTGGCTGTTCCAGAGCAGCAGGGAAAGACGGGAAGCGAGCGCCTGGTCGTCGAGCCGGCCGGGCTTGCCGTTGTTAAGGAAAACGAATTTTTCCGAGGCCATCGTGGCCGTGTAGCAAGCCATCATGGACGCCGCGAAGCCGATGCCGCGATCATAACGGTTCTGGAACAACGTCATCAGCCGCTTCACTTCAGTCTCCTCCACGGGCTGCCGATAAGCGACCGGCAAAAACGCCCGCAGCAGGCGTTCAGCATCCTGCCGGGGATTCTTGGACTGGACTTCAACCAAAACTTTTACCGGACGGACACCGCCCCGGCCACCACCTTGTTGTTGGACGGCGGCGGGGGCCTGACCGCGGCGACCGCCGGCAGCGACACCTCCCCGAGCGCCACCCATTGTCGTGACAATAGCGTCGATCTCCACACCCGCGGTGCCGGAGGTCACTTTTTCCACCGGAAGATCACCGAACAGTAGCTTATAGCCCGCTTCCGTCTCCGGATCGTAAATCGGGCCCTCAACATCCATCCACTTGAACGCCACACCCGGGACGCCATCACGCTGGGCCAGCGGATTGCTGTAATTGTTGATTTGCGTGAAACCGGGCCGGGAACGGAAGAACCGGACGGCGTCCACGGTAATTTTTTCGCCGAGCGCCAGATAAGCACCCTTGATTTGAACGGTTTGATCGTCCGGGGTCGTGTCGTAGGTCGCGATCCGGTGCGAGCCCCCGACGGGGAAATTTTGGGCATAGACGTGAATCGGCTCATTGCGCCGCCCCGACTGCACGTCCCAGAAATTGGGGATCTGCCATTCCGCGGGCATGGCACCATACTCCACATACTCGCCACCGGTCTTGGGGCCAGTACCAGCGGCCAGTCGGTCAACCCGCGTGCCCCACGGCCCCACCCAGATGGAGTAACCCGAAATGCTGATGTTATAGCGCCCGGTCACCGGGGCCGAGAATTGATTCCATTCCGATTGGAATCCGGTGCGATACATGCTGGCCGTAATACCCATCGCTTCCTTGTCACGTCGTGCCGGATTCTCATCGCCCGCGAACAACGGAGTCTGGCTCTTCACGCCGCTAATGGCATCGCCTTCGGATGGAGGGCCTCCGCGGCCACCGCCAAATTGGCCACCCCGACCGCCCGGCCCGTTCAACATGACCTCGGTATCCGGTCCGTGATCGAGCACCGGGAACCGGCCGCGATTCGGATTTCCGTCCTGATTGCTGAACGCGAAATTATTGCGCGCATAATAGCGGGTGATCTTCGTCTCCGGCTGCACATAACTTACCGCCAGCACCTGCTTGATCGCGTATTCCGCCGCTTCCATGTATTTCTGCATGTGGACGTACGACACGTCGAGCGCACGGCTCAGCTTGTTGTAATTTACGGCCAGGCCGTCCGGGGGAAGTTGATCCTGCACCAGGAGATACGGGGCCTGGAGGAGATCCCTCAGCGTATTCTCGTATTCGGTCCGATTGAGGCGGCGATCGACCGAACGTCCTAACTCCGCGATTCTCGTCCCGTCTGAGCCCGTCAGCATCGAGTCCAAGGTCTTAACGAACGAAGCCACACCCGAGGCGTCCGGACGTTTCTTCTGCTTCGGTGGCATTTCACCGGACTGCACGCGATCATGAATCTTCACCCACATCGCGAAATTTTCCGCGTCCGCCGGGTTATACTTAAACGACGTCAAATCCAGTCCGCTTTCCTTGTCCACATCGTTGTGACAGCTTGAACAATGACGGTCCGTGAACGCCAAGACTTCGTCCTCCGAAAACGCCGGAGCACTCCAGGCGGGCAACGCCGCCAACGCTGCGAAGACCAGAACTGGAGCGAAAACCAACGCCGGGCGCAAATGGGTCAAACGGCCGCTATCAAGCGGACTGGGGAGGGATTGCATGGATTTTGCAGGAGCTTTACTGAAAAACAGCTGGGGAACTACAGGAGTTGAAAGGAGCCGGACCACATTGCAACAGAGTTTGCTCTACTCGGTGCCGTCTCGAACAAGGACGAAGCCAACTGGGAAAGGATGCGCCAGAACAAGTCCCGGGTGACACGGGTTTACCTCGTTCGGCGAGGCGGGCTGCCATCGCGTGGTGTCCGCGAGGACAGTGACGGACCTGAGTGTTTTTTTGATCGGCAAGACGCCCCGGGGATTGACCCTAGCCCGGACTTTTCACGCTCCTCTCTCATGCGCAGCCACGGCGTGTTCCAAAATTTTTGCCGTGGTCTCAGCCGTCTTGAGCCGTCCGGGCTACTGGCAAAACCGCGGCGGTTTTGCTTTTAGCCCGCATATCCTCATCGCTAACGCAAAATTACCGCTGCCTCCATCGTCGGCTATCCGCAAAAACCAATCAGAGCGTGAAATCTGCGGGCTAGGCCTTGACCCACTGCAAAATATGGTCCGCCACGGCGACGAGTTCGCCGCGTTCATTGGTGACCTCGACTTTTGCGATCGTTCGATGCCGGGCCAGCTCAAGCCGCTCGACCTCGTACGTGATCGTAATCGTGTCCCCAATAAAAACCGGTTTCAGAAAACGCACTTTGTCGTATCCCGCTGAAACCGCCGAGTATCCCTCAGGCGAAGGCGGGGCCCGCTCGATGATGAGACTGGAGGCCCGCGACATATAACCGACAATTAACGCCCCGTGGGCGATCCGTCGACCGAAGGCCGATTTTTTCATGAAGGCCTCGTCGACATGATTCGGGGCCAAATCACCCGTGATGCCGGCAAACAAATAGACATCGCTCTCACTCACGGTTTTTGAACACACAACCTTGGCACCGGGCAGAAGGGGCGGGGACAATTCCATGGCCCAAGCGAAACCGGTCGGGCTCCTCGTTTCGATCGCAAACTCGCCATCGACATAAAATGTGCCGAGCCCTCCCCTCGTTTCGCACCCACCCGCCCAAGAAATTCGCCTGGGTCTTTGACCTGCTTCGAACTACGCGGGCGAAAAAATCCCCCCGAGCACGGCCGGGCGAACCGCTCCCGTCACGGCGGGGCAATTGCCCGCCGCATCCGTCCACCGCTGCCGGGCGAGCCAGGCGAACGCCATCGCCTCAACCCACCCGGGATCAAGCCCGAGCGCGGCCGTCGTCTCAATCGCGCTGTCCGGAAGCTGCTCGCGGAGCGCACGCATCAACCCGGGATTGCGCGCCCCGCCACCGCACACAAACACGTCCGGCCGGCTGCCGCCGGTTATCCGGCCGATCGCACTGGCGATGGTACCGGTCGTCAGCCCGACCAGCGTGGCCTGCACGTCGGCATCGGTCCAAGGCCCGGAAACCGCGAGGTGACGCTCCAGCCAGCCCAGCGAAAAATACTCGGGCCCCGTGCTCTTCGGCGGCCGCCGCGCAAAATACGAATCCGCGGCCAGGGCGCGCAACAACTCCGGCTGCACCCGCCCACGGGCTGCGAACACACCATCGCGGTCCATGGGCTCGCCGAGCGTGCGCCGCGACCACGAGTCGAGCAGCGTGTTCCCCGGCCCGGTATCAAAACCGAGCACCGGATCCGATTCGCCGGCCGGCAACACCGTCAGGTTTGCGATTCCCCCGAGGTTGACGATCACGCGAAGCCGGCCGCGTTGGCGGAAAAGGGCCTCATGAAACGCCGGCACGAGCGGCGCTCCCTGCCCGCCCAACGCCATGTCCTTGCGGCGAAAATCGGCGACAACTGGAATCCCGGTCTCCGCGGCGATCACATTGGGATCGCCGATTTGCAACGTGAACGGCACCGGCAAACCCGGCCGGTGCCGGATGGTCTGCCCATGGCTGCCGATGGCGCAAATGTCACGGGCGGTCAGCCCGGCCTGCGCGAGCAGTTCCCGCACCGCCTGCGCAAAGAGCCGGCCTACGCTCACGTCCGCCTGGCCGAGGCGGTCGATTTCGTTTTCGCCTGGGACCGCGAGCGCGAGCAGGGTCGCGCGCAGATCCGCGGGATAAGCGAGCGTGTGGGTTGCCGCCAACTCGATCCGCGGAGAAAAGCGCACGACCGCGGCATCGATCGCGTCCACACTCGTGCCGGACATGACGCCCACATACAACGCGTCGACAGGGGGCACGAAATTGAGGGCCGGCGAATTCACTGCCGACCGAGATGAAGGGTTGCACCTTCGACCGCAACGTCGGGTTATTAACGCGATACTCCATGGACCGACCTTCCACCAGTAACGCCGGGGCGTGGCGCTGGATTCCCTCGCTCTATTTCTGCGAAGGGCTTCCCTACGTCGTCGTGATGACCCTTTCGGTCGTCATGTACAAAAATCTGAAGGTCTCGAACACCGAGATCGCGCTCTTCACCAGCTCGCTGTACCTACCCTGGGTCATCAAGCCGCTCTGGTCGCCACTGGTGGATCTGGTCCGGACCAAACGGTTTTGGATTGTGACTCTGCAACTTGTCCTGGGGGCGACGTTCGCGCTCGTCGCCCTCGCCGTTCCCGGGCCGAATTTCCTGCGCCTGACGCTCGCCGTGTTCTGGTTGATGGCCTTCAGCTCGGCCACGCACGACATCGCGGCGGATGGATTTTATCTGCATGCCATCCCCGCGTACCAACAAGCCGCGTTTGTCGGAGTGCGAAGCGCCTTCTACCGGCTCGCCATGATCGCGGGTCAAGGCGGACTGGTCTTTCTCGCCGGCACGCTGCAGACCGCCACCGGAGACGTCGGCCACGCGTGGGCCGTCGTGTTCTTTCTGCTCGCCGTCGTGTTCGTTGGCGCCGGGTTGTATCACCTCGCCGCCCTGCCCCTGCCCGCCACGGATCAGGCCGTGCGCAGCGGGCGGTCGCTGGTGGCAGATTTCGTCGCGGTGTTCGGCGCGTTTTTTCGAAAAAAGGGCCTCGGCGTCACCCTGGGCTTTCTGCTGCTCTATCGGTTTGCCGAGGCCCAGTTGCTCAAACTCGTCACGCCGTTCCTCCTCGACGGGCGCGCAGCCGGCGGACTCGGGCTCACGACGCAGCAGGTGGGCGTGGTCTACGGCACCGTGGGCGTAATTGCGCTGACGGCCGGCGGCATCCTCGGCGGCTGGGCCATCTCGCGCCACGGCCTCAAGCGCCTGGTCTGGCCCATGATCATCACGATGCATGTGCCCAACGCGGTCTTCGTGCTGCTGGCGATCACGCAGCCTTCGAACCTCTATCTGGTCGGCACCGCGGTCGCGTTCGAACAATTCGGCTACGGCTTCGGATTCACGGCCTACATGCTCTACATGATCCTCGTCGCCGAGGGTGAGCACAAGACGGCGCACTACGCCATCTGCACCGGTTTCATGGCGCTCGGCATGATGGTGCCAGGCATGTTCGCGGGCTGGCTCCAGGACCATCTGGGTTACACGAAATTTTTCCTGTGGGTTTGCACGGCAACGATTCCGTCCTTCGCCGCCGCCGCGCTGCTCAAGATCGATCCGGCTTTCGGACGCAAGACGTGAGGCCGCGAGCGCGGCCTGATCACTGAATCTGAGGCCGGTCAGAAACCGGCGCTACGGGAGCAACCGACGGGCGCCGTCGATCACCCGGTCCCACTGCAGGGCCGGACCGGGATCGGTCTTATTCGACTGGATGTGAAAGTGTCCCAACACACCCTGGTACTTCGCGAGTTCTTCGTCCGGGAGCTTTTGGGTCACCAGCTTGCCGGCGGCATCGCGCGGATAGGCGCATCTAATTTTAGGGAAGACCTTGCACAACGCGGCAGTCAACTTGATGAGCGCGGCGTACTGTTGCGGGGTGAAATCATATTGGACGAGTTCGATTCCCTGCGTGACTCCGCGCACGAGTTCGGAGCGATCCGGGTGCCCGACGAAATCACGCACTCGAAACATCGGTTCCCCAATGCGCGACGGCACCCGAATCGAGGGCCATTTGCCCGGACCGTGCTCGTACCACTCCTCGAACGCCCTGGTCTCGCCCGGCGGATAGGCGCCAATATTCGCGATCTCCACCCCGATCGATCGGCTGTTCGCCGTCGTGGCGTGCCAGGCCCGCTCCTTGAGATCGAGCGTCTGGTAAATCGTCCCGTCGAGATCGAGCATGAAGTGCACGCTGAGGCCACGCTGGTCCTGCAACGTGGCGAAGCAGGCCTTGCTCACGCCGCTGACATCGTAGTGCAGGACGAACTGATCCACCACGCGCTGCAGCGTGACGAGATCCCAGCCACCACCCCGCACCTGCTCAATTTCCTCCGGGGTCAGCGCATCCTGGCGCAGGCCGTAGCGATTGGGCGTCGCGATGTCCTTGGCGCTCGCCTTGGTTTTTTCCCAGCCACTCTCGGCCAACGGGCTGAAGCGCCGCTCGACGCGATAGGCGTCGTAGCCGCCCGGATCCATCCAGGTGACGACCCGCGTGCCCGTGTGGAATAGTTGACCGGCGACAACAATTTCGTCGCCTTGCCGCCGAAGAGCGGCGCCGGGCGCGGCGGTGCGGCACCCCGCGAGGCCCAGGCAAAACATCGCGACTCCTAACAGCAGTGGCGCACGGAAATTACGACTCATGGAGGATGGCTAAGAAGTGATCCTAAGGACGTGCGGGCTCAACTGCGAAAGCCGAATCGGGGACGTTTCCAAAAAAGACGCAGTCCCAAAACAGCCGCCCCGTTCCCTTTGCCGGACCCGCCCTCCTCCAAAACCCCTCCCGCCACCGCACGATCACGTCTCCTGCGCCCAGCGTTTTTGTCATCTAATAGATGACAAACCGGCAGGAGAGCGCGACGAAATCAGGCCTTGGCTACGACGGAAGCCAAGCGGCGCACCGGCGCTTTCAAACTCAAGCCCCTCACCGGGACCGGAAGAAAAAATAGACGGTCAGCACGGCACCGAAAGCGATTACGAACTGCTTGATGATTTTCGGGTTCACCTTGCGCGCGAAGTGCGCGCCACCATAGCCACCACACGTCGAGCCGACCATCATGAGCAGGGCCTGCGGCCAGGCGACGAGGCCGGCGCTGATGAACGTGATCAGGGCGATGAGATTGGCGACGGTCGCGAGCAGCGTCTTGATTCCGTTCATCGCGTGGATCTCCGTCATGCCCGCCAAGGCCAGCATGGCGAGCATGAGAATTCCGGCGCCGCCGCCGAAATAGCCCGCATAGATGGCGATGAAAAGCTGGAGCAAAAGCGTCACGATCCCGAAGCCGCGCGGCCGCGCCTCGGGAGCACTCGCGGTCGATGCCGGACGAAGCCAAGCGGTGAGCTTGCCCCCAAAGGCGAAGCTCAGCGTCGCAAAAAGCAGCAGCCAGGGCAGAACCCGGTCAAAGGTGGCTTGCGGCGTTTTCAGCAAAATGCCCGCGCCGAGCACGCCGCCCAAGATACTCATGACGAGGAGCCCCGGCAACCGCCGCGCTTCGCGGCGGATTTCTTTCCGGTACGCCGCCACGCTAGCCAAACTTCCGGGCCACACGCCCATCGTGCTGGTGGCGTTGGCCGCAATCGACGGCAGTCCGGCAAAAATGAGCGCCGGAAAGGTGAAGAAACTACCGCCACCCGCGACGGAATTGATGGCGCCTGCCGCGACGGACGATCCGAGCAGGATGACGATGTTGGTTGGGGAGATAATAGGGAGAAGACAGAGCGAGTTCAGTGAAGCGGGTGAGCGCGATTCGATATGCCACCGAGGCACGTTCTGTCACGACTATCCGCAGGCCTTCTCTTCGGCGCGCGTGGCAAAGTTGACTTGCCTCAGCCGCCCGGATGCGACTTTCACTCAAGCGCCTTCGTCGGCGCACCATGATTATCCCCCGCGGAAAAGTGTCGTTCTTGATCGCGATTACCCTGCTCGGTTTATCGAGCCGCGCCGCCTCGCCGACCACCGGGAAAAGTCCCGACTGGGAGGCCGTTGGCAAAGAGGCCACCGAACTCCTTTCCTCCTATATTCGCATCAACACCTCGAACCCGCCCGGCCACGAGAAGGCCGCGGCCGATTTTCTCCGCGGGATTCTCGAGCGCGAAGGCTTCACCGTGACCGTGTGGGAGCCGGTCCCCGGCAAAGCGAACCTCATCGCGCGCCTCGCCGGCACGGGCAAGAAACGCCCGATGATCCTCCTTCACCACATGGACGTCGTGCCCGCGTCGCGCGCCTTCTGGTCCGTCGATCCCTTCGGCGGCGAAGTGAAGG
>CANJNJ010000153.1 GCA_947474995.1 Opitutaceae bacterium
GGCGACCCGGCGCCGCTTTTGCCGACGAGCGGCGGCTCGTCGCTTTATCTCTCCGCGCACCGCGGAAAGCGGCGCCAGGTCGCCGCACTCCAAAGTTCATGGCCGGGTCTCGTCCTGCCATCCCCGCTCCATGAGCACGGCCGCCGAATCCAAACGTCCGCAGCTGACGCTCGACGACTTGCACCAGCTCAAGTGGTTCCTCGGCGGCGTGCTGACGCTGCTCGCGAGCTGGACCGTGTTCTACATGGACGTCGAGGCCTGGACGTTGATGGGCCTGACCAGCGTGGTGGCCGTGGCGGCGCTGCTCCGGCCGACGTGGCCTGCGCGCGTGCCGGGCTTCGTGCACACGCTGGCCTTTCCCGCGATCGTGGTGTTCTTCGTGGCCGACCTCTGGCTGAAAACGGAAGTGCTGCCCGCGATGGTGCGCCTCGATATTCTTTTGCTGCTGTATCGGAGCATCAGTTATCGGCAGCGGCGCGACGAATTGCAGATCATCGTGCTGGGCCTGTTCCTGATCGTGGTCGCCGGCGTGCTCACCGTGTCGCTCTTGTTTGCCGCGCAGATCCTCATCTACACGGCTTGCGCGCTCGCGTTCCTGCTGGCGATTACCCTGACCGACGGAGGGATGGGGGGAGCGCCCAAGGTGGCCAACGCCAGCGCCGCGGGTACGCCGCCCCACTGGGCGGTCCATGCAAATTGGGGCCAGCTTTTCCGGCGCGTGCGGGCGGTGTCCGACTGGCGCTTGGTCATACTGGGCGGCGGTTTGTTCGCGGGCGTCGTGGCGGTGTCGGCGCTGCTCTTCCTGGCGATTCCGCGGTTTCAACTGGAGAACAGCATGTTTCTCGACCGCTTCGTGTCGAAAAAGGCGAAGTCCGGGTTTAGCGACTCGATTCGCTTCGGCGATGTGACCGAAATCCTGCAGGACACGAGCGTGGCGCTGAGCGTCGACGTGTCGGACCAAACGAAGGTCCCCGCGACGCCGTATTGGCGGATGCTCGTGCTCGACCAATACGACAACGGCAGCTTCAAGCTTTCCGCGGGCCTGCGGCGGCAGGAGTTTGGCAATGAGCGCACCGGCGCCGTGGTACATGGCGATGCGCGCCCGCGCCTGGGAGCGGCCGTCTATTGGACCTTTTACCTCGAGTCGGGGGTGAGTCGGTACCTGCCGTTGCTGGGGCAATTCGAGACGTTGCAGTTTCGCGAATCGCAAAATTTCCGGCAGGCGCGCGAGCTCGTGGCCGTGGCGCTGCGCGACGAGCCGGTGACGATGACGGCCTACCGGGTGGAGAGTTTTGATCTTTCCGGGGTGCTGCCGGATTCCCGCTTTGCGCAACGCTGGCGGGATCGGGCGCTGGCGGGTCAGACCCGCGTGGCGATGCAAAACCGGCTGGTGTTGAGCGACGCCGACCACGCGACGCTGGAGCGGATGGTGAACGAGGTGACGGGAGGGGAAAAATTGCAGGCCGCGGAATTTGTGGACCGCGCCGATACCTGGCTCCGCAGCCACCATAGCTACACCTTGTCCCCCGCCATTCCGGCCGGGGAGGGGGATCCGCTGATCCGCTGGATGAAGGCGAACCAACCCGGGCACTGCGAACTCTTCGCCGGGGCGTTTGTGCTGCTGGCGCGCAAGGCCGGGTTTGCCGCGCATGTGGCGACGGGCTTCAAGGGCGGCAGCTGGAACGCGTATTCGAACAATTTCACGATCCGCAACTCCGACGCGCACGCCTGGGCGGAGATTTTTAATGAAGCCGCGGAGGCGTGGGTGCGCGCCGATCCGCTCGGGGTTTCGGCCAACGCCGTGGTGCAGGAGGCGAAGGGTGAGGCCGCCCTGGCGGCGCGCTTGGATCGCAGTTGGGCGGCGCGGCTGGATAGCCTGCGCGTCTTTTGGTACCGGCGCATCGTCAATTTTGATCAGCAGTCGCAGGTGGAGACGTTGAAGGCGGTGAAGGAGGCGACGGAAAATTCCGGCCGGAAAGTCCGCCAGGCCGTGGCCCAGGCGTTCACGTCCTTCAAGGCCTGGCTGCTGGCGCCTTGGGATGTAAGCCGCCTGGCGAGAGTGCTGGGAGTCATGGCCGTGCTGGGGGGGCTAACCTGGCTGTGGCAGCAATTTGGCTTGGGCTGGTGGCGCCGGCTGGGCCGCGGACGGAGCGGGCGACACGGCGATCCCGTGCGGCAACAAGCGGGACGATGGCTCACCCGGCTGGGCGCCAGTCCACCCGGAAAAGCCGGTGGCGAAGACAGCGCGCAAGTCGTCGCCGACCTGCAACGATTGCGCTTTGGGTCGCGCGCGACCTGGGCCGAACCCGAACAAGTCTTTCGCCGGGCGAAACGGACCCTGCGGACGAAACGTCCGGCGGTCCGCGTTACGGGACCCTGAACGGCGGTAGCAGGGGCCGGTTGGGATGATTTCGCTTCTCGAAATATTTCTTCAGCACCTGCGCCGCGACGGGAGCAGCCGCGAGGCCGCCGCCCAGTTCCTCTCCGATGGTTTGCCCTTCAATCATCACGGCCATCGCAATCTCGGGTTTGTCGGCGGGGGCAAAACAGATGAACCACGCGTAATTGATCGTGCCGAGTTTGCCGTCCATCACGACGCGTTTCTGCGCCGTGCCGGTCTTGCCGGCGATCTGCACGCCCGGAATGCGGTAACCCGCAATGGTGTTCAAATGCTTGGCGGTCCCATGGGTCACGCAACCCACCATCCCGTCAAGCAGTGCGGCCCGCTGCGCCGGGGACAATCCGATCGGTTCGGTATGCTGGGTCGGTCGATCGGCTTGGTGCAGGAGCGTTGGGAGGGTGGTCGTCTCGTTGCGGGCCACGGAGGCGACAAAACACGCCATCTGCAAAGGGGACACCAGCACCTCGCCCTGGCCAATCGCCATGTTGGCGGTGTCGCCATCGAACCATTTTTCGCCCTGTTCCCGGACGCGTTGCGCCGGTTCCGGCACCACCATGCGGCCTTGTTCCCCGGGCAGCTCGATCTGGGTGCGCTGATCCAGCCGGAAGCGTCGCGCTTCGGCGGCGATGTTTTCGGGTTTGATCAGCAGTCCGGCGCTGTAGAAATAAATGTCGCAGCTTTGGGCGACGGCCTCGGCCAGCAGGATCTCGTGGTGATGCCCGATGCCGTTGTAGCACGGGGCCCGGCGGCCGCCAATCTGCAGCCAGCCGTCGCAGTTGACGATCGGATCCACGGGCGTGAGAACCCCGCGGCGAAGCCCCGCGATACTCGTCAGAATCTTGAAGGTCGATCCGGGGGGATAAAAACCATTCAGCGCCAGGTTATTCCAGGCACCGGTTTCGTTCATCTTCGCCACCGCCGCGGTGGTGGCCCGGGGGGAAAATTCATTGAGGTCGTAGTCCGGTTTGCTTGCCAGAACGAGCACCTCGCCGGTGGCGACATCGAGGGTGGCGACGGCGCCTCGTTGGTCCCCCAAGGCCTCTTCGGCGGCGAGTTGCAGATCGATATCCAGCGAGGTGACGAGTTCCTGGCCGCGCTTGGGCAGCCGGGTTTCGAGCGGGGGATTGATTTTATAGCCGGCAGGATCGACGCGATAAATTCGTCCGCCGGCCTGGCCCTGCAGCCGGGCATCGAACGTCTTCTCGAGGCCGTCGCGGCCGCTGGTGCCCTTCATCTTGAAGGTCGTCAGACCGTCACCGGGAAAGTCCTCGGCGTCGATTTCCTCGTCGGGCCGGACGTAGCCGAGGGTGTGCGCGGCGGCCGACCCATAGGGATAGGAGCGGGTGGTCGCGGCGTAGACCTGGAGCGGAGAGGCCACCGGCAAATGTTCCAGCAGCTTGGCCGTGTCCTCGTCGCCGAGGCCGTCGAGCAGCGGGTAGGGCAGCAGCAGTTGCCGATCGAAGTGGCGGCGCAGCGCGCGGGCATCGACCTTTTCGGCGCGGTGGAGGATGGCGTTGGTTTGGTCGAGATACCGCTGCACGAGCGTCACCCGGGAAATTTGCTCGAGCTCGGAATACTTCGGGAGGTCGTCCTTGCCGCCGGTTGCGAGGTAGTTCTTGCGAATCCGGACGTGTTCCCGGCGGAGCTCGGCCTTCAGTTCGTCGAGGTGCAGCAGGACCGAGAAGCGATGATTGTTGCCGACGAGCAGCTTGTTGTTCCGGTCGTAGATATCGCCGCGGGGGCCCGGCATGAGAATCCGCCGCTGGTTTTGCTGGCGCTCGGCGTCGTTGTGGCGCCCGGCTTGCGAGAGCTGTTGGTAGCCGAGTCCACCCGCGAGCGTCAGGAGGAGGGCGGCGAGGATGAAATAGAAGAAGACGATCCGCGGATCGTAACCCTTGTGCGACTCCAACAACCCGCCGGTGCGGTCCGCGAGATTGGTGGAAGGTAGAGGCATGGGTTTGGCGAGGACGAGTATGTGTCTAGGCCCGAGGCCGGGCGGATCCCCGTAGGCCCCGCCGCGTTTGCCGTTCCGCCTTCAGGCGGAATCCGAGCCGTTCAATCCTTCCGCCTGAAGGCGGAACGACGAACGGTTCTGCCTTCGCCTCACCGGAGGAAGACACGTTTTGGGGCCGGAGTGGCATCGCTACGATTAGGCGAACGCCTCGCGGTCGAGGCCGGTCAAGAACAGCACCCGCGATTGCAGCGCCGAAAACCAAGATGCGACGACGGCGACGAACACCTGCGAGCAGACCAGGTCGGCGAAGAGCCGGGGCCACGCGGCTCCCGGCGCCGGCGAGTGGTGGATTTGGGTGAAGGAAAACACGAGAAAGAGCGCCAGATTGGTCAGCAGGGCCACGACCACGCGCGCGGTCCCGTCATCACGCGGAATGCGATCCCGGAGGTGAAACACGCTGACGTGGGCCGCGGCAAACAAGAACGCATGGAGGCCAAACAATTCGGCGGGGGCGTGCGCGTCGCAAATCAGTCCGCCAATGATCGCCGAGGCGAAACCGCTGCGAAAAGGCTGCAGCAAGGCGGCGAAGACCACGTAAAGCGCGCCGACGAACAGAAACACGTGGAAATCGGTCAACAGGTGATTCACTTCCGCGACGATTGCCCAGAGGACAAACTGGGTGACGGCCAGGACGAGGGTGCGGCGCATGGGGTGAAGCCGGGGGGGCTTATTCCGGATTGAGCGGCACCAGGACCGTGACCTCGGTGAGCGAGCCGAGCCGTTCATCGAGTTTCACCTCGCCGGCCTGGAAGAGCGCGTCGGGGCTGAGTTCGAGTCGCGTGATGACGCCCAGGGTGAGGCCGGGCGGAAAGACACCGCCGAGGCCGGACGTGACGAGGCGCTTGGGAAAGTTGCGATTGGCTACGATGTCGAGTGGCACAAACTCGACCACGCCCGACGGGGGGCCAAAGGTGGGGTTGATGCCGCCCTGAAAACTGATCGGGCGCGAGTCGCCCTCGACCACCCCGGCGAGCCGGACTTCGGGGCTGCTGATCAATTCGACCACCGCGGTCAGTCCGTGAACTTCGCTGACCCGCCCGACGACGCCGCCGGTGAAAATGACGGGGGCGCCGACGGGAATGCCGAAATTCCTGCCCTTGCGAATGACAATCCGCTGCCACCAACCGGAGAAGTCGCGTCGGGCCACGCGCGCGTGCTCGTAGCGGTATTCGGTGAACGAGGGGAGGCGCAGCAGGCTTTCGAGCCGGGCAATCTCGGCCTGGAGTTCCGAATTTTGCTGGACGGAAAGTTCGTAGGAGGCGTTGAGTCGGGCCAGATCGCGGCCGGCTTCGATGAGTTCGCGGTTGGAGTGCAACCGCAGTCCCCAGTATTCCTGGAGGTCCCGGGCGTACGAGGCGGTCATCGTGATCGGCGCCGTGAGTTCAAAAAAACTGGCGCGGATAAACGTCTTCACGCCGATCGGAATCAGCAGCCACACGGCGAGGGCGAGGCCGAGCGTGACAAAGGGTCGGGATTGATCGAGGCGTTTGAAGGGCACGACGGTCGGAGAAGTAACCAGTAACAAGGGCGAAGGATCAAGAGTGGCGGCTGCGCCCCGCGGTTCTTGTCACTGGGAACCTGCCACTTGCCCCTTCGCGCGGCGCAAACCGCGCGAACTCAAGCGTTCTGCATCAGCCACGAGAGATCGTTGAGCACGGCCCCGGTGCCGTTGGCGACCGCGGAAAGGGGATCCTCGGACACGATGACGGGCAGGCCGGTCTTGTCGCTCAGCAACCGATCGATGCCCCGGATCAGCGCGCCGCCACCGGCCATGACAAAACCGCGGTCCACCAAGTCGGCGGAAAGTTCGGGCGGGCAACGCTCCAGGGTCACGCGGACGGCGTCGACAATCGAGGCGATGGTGTCGGCGAGCGCCTCGCGAATTTCCTGTGACGTGATGTGGATGGTCTTGGGCAGGCCGGCGACGGAATCGCGGCCTTTGACTTCCATGGAAAGCTCCTCGTCGAGCGGATAGGCCGAGCCGACGCGCACTTTGATTTCTTCCGCGGTCCGCTCACCGATGAGCAGGTTATAGGCCCGCTTCATGTAGTTGATGATCGCGCTGTCGAGTTCGTCGCCGGCGACGCGGATCGACTTGGAAAACACGATGCCGTTGAGCGAAATAATGGCGATCTCGGTGGTGCCACCGCCGATGTCCACGATCATGTTGGCGGCGGGTTCGTCGATGGGCAGGCCGACGCCGATCGCGGCGGCCATCGGCTCGGGAATCGTGATGACATCGCGCGCGCCGGCGTGCATGGCGGATTCCTTGACCGCGCGCTTTTCGACTTCGGTGATGCCGGAGGGAATGGCGATCACGACGCGGGGCGGGGCGCGGAAGGCGCTGCTCGAAACTTTGCGGATGAAGTACCGCAGCATCGCCTCGGTGACGTCGAAGTCGGCGATGACGCCGTCCTTCATCGGCCGGATGGCCGTGATATTGCCCGGAGTGCGGCCGAGCATGCGCTTGGCCTCATCGCCCACGGCGCGGACCTTGCGGCTGACGGTGTCAAGGGCGACGACCGACGGTTCGCGAAGGACGATGCCCTTGTCCTTGACGTAAACGAGCGTGTTGGCGGTGCCCAGATCGATGCCGATGTCGTTCGAGAAGTAGCCGAAGATATTCGCCATGATTGCGTAAGATGCGGCGTGTCCGCCGACGGAAACGAATCGGCGGGCGGGGGGGGTGTCAACGAGGGAAATACGGGTGGCGCAGTGGGGCCCATCTGCGCGTTGTCGATGCTCACCCCCATCAATCACACTTTTCGTGAAGATTTTTTGTCACAGGGCGCACAGAGTTCGGACCCGGAGCTCACGGAGCCAAACACGCTGTCTTGTTCGGTGACCGCGGTGCTGGGCTCCGCCGCGGCCAAAAGATCGCCGGCCACCAAACGGCCTCGACGAACTCGGCCCTCCCCGATCGGAAGCAATTCGCGCCGTCCCGTAGAGAAGCGCCTCGCCCGTCGTCCGTGGTCCCGTCGTCCGTGGTCTACCAGCTCGCGGTCCCGCGGTTCGTCGTCTTCCGCTGCACCAGCGGGCTTGACGCCTGTGCGAGTTGCTCGCGTGGTCGAGGGCGCGACGCGCCATGCACGGAATTAATTTCATCCAGGACTTGGCGATCATCCTCGTCGTTGCCGGGGTGGTGGGTTGGGCGTGCCAGCGGATCGGTCTCTCGATCATTGTCGGCTTTCTGGCGGCGGGCATGGTCGTCGGCCCCTACACGCCCCCGTTTGCGCTGGTGTCCGACGTCGATCGCATCGCGACGCTCGCCGAGATCGGGTTGGTTTTTCTGATGTTCTCGATCGGGCTCCAACTCAGCCTGCGGAAAATGCGGCGGCTCGGGCTGTCGCTGATGTTCGCGACGTTTGCGGGCGCGATCATTATGTACCACCTGTCGCGGTTGATGGCCCTGACGATGGGCTGGAGCGCGCGCGAAGGGCTGTTCCTGGCGGGCATGCTGATGGTGTCGTCGTCCGCGATTATCAGCAAAATTCTGCATGAGACCGGCGTGAATCACGAACGGGCCGGCCAGTTGGCGATGGGTATCTCGGTGCTCGAGGACGTCGTCGCGGTGGTCATGCTCACCTTGCTCAATTCCCTGCTTCATCTCGAAGGGAAGGGCGGGGCCAAGATTCCAGAGACCCTGCTGTTGCTCGGGGCGTTCGTGGTGCTCGCGGGCGTGGTGGGCCTGCTCCTCGTGCCCTGGTTGCTGAAGCGCTTGAGTATCGCGGCGAACGAGGAACTGCAAACGCTGGGGATCGCGGCGTTGCTTTTTGGCCTCGCGGTGGTGGCGCAGCGGGCCGGCTATTCACTGGCGCTCGGCGCGTTTCTGCTGGGGACGATTATCGCCGAGACGACCCACCGGCATCAGGTGGAGCGGACTTTCGAGGGGATGCGGGATGTTTTCAGCGCGGTGTTTTTCGTCGGCATTGGCATGCAGATCGACGTGCGCCAATTGTGGAGTCAGGGACTGCTCATCCTGCTGCTGGCGGCCTTCACGCTGGTCGCGCGGTCGGTGGCGGTGACGGCGGGGCTGACGCTCATTGGCACGCCGCTGAAGGACGCCTTGCGCACGGGCCTGACCGCCACGGCGATCGGCGAGTTTTCGTTCATCATTGCCCAGCTGGGCGTGGGGGCGGCGGTGGTGCCGGCGCGATTTTATCCGCTGGTCGTCGGCCTTTCGCTCGTCACGACGCTGGTCGCGCCGCTGCTGATCCGGCGCTCCGCGAAACTCGCGGACGTCATTCTCGCCCGGCAACCGCACTGGCTGGCGGACTGGTTGCTCGCCTATCACGCGTGGCTCGGACGCCTGGAGATTCGGCGGTCCCGCAACCTGCTCTGGCAGCTTAGCCGCAAGCGCCTTATCCAGGTCAGTGTCGGCGCGCTGTTTGTCACGGGCCTGGTGGTTTTCTCCGGCCAGTTGCTGACGATGGCCGAGGGCTGGCTGGGCGCCGACTGGCTTTTCCCGCACGGGCCGGAAGTCCTGTTCTGGGTGGTGCTGGTGCTGGTCATCCTCGCTCCGCTGGTGGCAATCTGGCGGAACGTCTCGGCCATGGCGATGCTCTACGCCGAAATCACGACGCGGGGGCACGTGCATGCAAAACGCCTGCGGCACTTGATCGAAACGGTCCTGAAGATCGCATGCGGTGCCGCCATGTACGCCTGGCTGTCGGCCATCCTGCCGGCGGAAGGTACGGCGAAATGGCTGATGGTGTTGAGCGCCGTGCTGGCGCTGGTGGCGTTGATCGTGTTGCGCCGAAAACTGATCTATTGGCACAGCGAGATGGAGGTGGAGTTGCTTAGTGTCATGGAAGCCAGCGACAGCAGGATGACGTCCACGGCGGCCCCGTGGCTGCAGCCGCATGGCGAGTGGAATCTGCACATGATCGATTGCACGCTGCCCGATCTCGCCGATTGCCAGGGCAGACAAATTGCGGAGCTCGGTCTGCGGGCGCGGTTCGGGTGTTCGGTCGTAGGCGTGGAGCGACAGGGCTTCATGATCCCGCTGCCGCCACCGGAGGCCGTGCTTTATCCGCGCGACAAGGTCCTGCTCATGGGAACCACGGACCAGGTCAACGCCGGGCGCAAGTTCCTGAGTGCCGTATCGGGTAACCCGGTCGCGGATTCTGTGTTTGAGGAGGTGCGGATGGAGGTGGTGACGATTTCCGAGTGGAGTCGGGCAGCGGGAAAAACCCTGGGAGACTTGTCCCCGGCGCGAAATCACGGTGTGCAAGTCGCCGGCGTTCACCGCGGCTCCACTCGCGTCCTCAATCCCAGTGCCCACGAGGTGCTTCGGGCGGGCGACGAAATCCTTGTCCTCGGCACGCCGGTCCAGATCGCCGAATTCAAGGACTGGCTCCGCGAGCGACCGTCGGAAGCGGCGGATGTCCGAGATGAGTAGCGCGAGGGGTTGGCGGGCGGGCCGCGGCTGTTCGTAGTTCCGCCTTTAGGCGGAATCCGAACGGGCCCAATCTTCCGCCTAAAGGCGGAACGACGAACAAAGACCGCTCCCTTCGTGGGCAGCCGCACGATGGATCGGTCCACCCAACAAAAAAGCGCGCCGATGAAGGCGCGCTGGAAAAGGAGGGGACTCAGCCGGCGATCAGTTGGTGCCGTGAGTCTTGGCGGCAGGCGCCGCCGGGGTCTCGGTCTTCTTGGCTTCCTCGGCCTTATCCTCTTCGGCGATTTCCTTGGACGCCTTCTTGAATTCCTTCACCGACTGGCCAAGCCCTTTGGCCAGGCTGGGGAGCTTGGAACCACCAAAGAGAACGAGGAGAATGATCAGGAGAATGATCAACTCCGGAGCACCAAGCCCAAAGATGCCGGCGACGATAGCGGTGGAAAAGGTCATGGTGATTTCAACGTAGGCTGCAGGGGACGACTGTAAAGCGGGAAAGCGATTCGGCTACGGGGCCTGCCACACAACTTCGTCTTCCGGCGCAGGTTGCCCGGACACGATTTTCGCTCCCAGAGTGCGACCCCGGACATAGCGGGAGGCCCGCAGACGCGCGGTTTCACGGAAATCGAGCGTTCGGGAGATCAGTTCGGTGCCTTCCACCAGCGCGACCGAAGGGGCATCGGCGGCGAGATCGACGAAGGCGAAGCCTTGCGCAAGGTCGATGTCCAAAACCCGGCCAACAATGAGCCGTGGACTCGGGACCAGCGGCTCCAATGCCGCCGAGGAGGGCAGAGGGACAGCTGGATTCGCCGGCGAATTGACTGGCGCCACCGGATGAGCGCACGACGTGAACGCCAAGGCCACCGCGGTCAAGGCCAGCCCGGCGAGGAACGACTGGGCGGTCGAGCGGCGCTGGGTTTGGCCCATGCCGTCCGGCGCCTTGGCCCTGGCGCCCGGGCCTGCGCGGGCGCCTAAAAAGGGGCCATGGTTTGTCATTCTGAGCGTGGGCGAAGAATCCACCCCATCGGAGCTGCTGGCCGTATGGATTCTTCGCTGGCGCGCAGAATGACCGGAATCCCCGCTAAAGCTTCGGCGTTGGGAAACCGAGGCCGCCAGGCAGACTTCCCTGCGGCGCCGCCGCCCCTGGGGGACGCGCCGTGGCCGCGACCTTGAGCAGATTCTGCGCGTTGTCGATTTGCTCGGCGTCGAAGAAGCCGTGGAGCTGGCGAATGCGCGTCGGGTGGCGCATTTTGCGGAGCGCCTTGGCTTCGATTTGCCGGATGCGTTCGCGCGTCACCTTGAATTGTTTGCCGACTTCCTCGAGCGTGCGGCTGTAACCGTCGACGAGTCCAAAACGCAACGAGAGTACGCGGCGTTCGCGTTCCGTCAGCGTGTCGAGCACGTCGATGATCTTCTCGCGCAGCAGCGAGTAGGCCGTCATGTCGTAGGGATTCTCGGCCGACTTGTCCTCGATGAAGTCGCCAAAGCTGGTGTCGTCGCCGTCGCCGACCGGTGACTGCAGCGAGATGGGCTGCTGCGCCATCTTCATGATCTGCTGCACGCGCTCGACGGGCAGGTTCATCTCGTCGGCCACTTCGTCGGGCGTCGGCTCGTGGCCGTATTCCTGCAGGAGTTGCTTCTGGACCTGCATCACCTTGTTCAGCGTCTCGATCATGTGGACC
>CANJNJ010000154.1 GCA_947474995.1 Opitutaceae bacterium
CCCAAATCACGTCTTGGCCGCGGCCTCGGCGGCCTCATCGCCGCTGCGAAGCCCGTGGCATCTTCGGGCGACCACGCCCACGAAACCCCCGCCCCGGTGGCGCCGGCGGCGGCCCCGACGGTGGCGGGTTCGCCCGGTTACCTGGAAATTTCCGTCCACCTGATCGAGCCTAGTCCTTACCAGGCGCGGCGCGAGATTTTGCCCGAGCACCTCAGTGAGCTCGCCGAGAGCATTCGCTCGGAGGGCCTGCTGCAACCCATCGTGGTGCGCAAAGCTGGCGAGAAGTATCAATTGATCGCCGGTGAACGGCGCTGGCGCGCTTTTCAGCTGCTGAAGATCAAATCGATCCCCGCGCGGATCGTGGAGGCGAGCAATGCGTCGGCGGCCGCGCTCGGCCTGATCGAAAATCTGCAACGCGAAGGGCTGAACCCCATTGAGGAGGCCCACGGTTATGCGAGCCTCATTCGCGATTTCGATCTGACCCAGGAAAATGCCGCCGAGCGGGTGGGCAAGGGGCGGGCGAGCGTCGCGAACTCCCTGCGGTTGCTGTCGCTCGATGCCGACCTGCAGGGCTTCGTCGCCAAGAATCTGTTGAGTGTGGGGCATGCCAAAGTGCTGCTCGGACTCGAAGACCCCGCCCAGCGCTCCCTGCTGGGGCGGCGCATCATCGAAGAGGGCTTGAGTGTGCGCGTGACCGAAAAGCTCGCCTTCGCTGGGAAAACCGAGCGGGGAAGTCGCCCGCGGGTCGCCCGCGGCCCGCTGACGTCCAAGGACGCGGCAACCGTGTCCGGAATCGAAAAGAAGCTGACGTCGCATCTCGGTGCCCGGGTGGCGGTTTTGCATTCGGCCAAAAAGGGCCGCATCGTCATCGAGTATCGCGGCAACGAGGACTTGCAGCGTCTGTTGGAGAAGCTCGGCGTCGAGGCTTGAGGGGGCATTTTCCACCCCGGCGAACCTTTTAGCCGATCTCAATCGTCGCGGTTGACAATCGCCGCGCGGCTCGGCACTTCTGACCCTTTCTCATGAGCATCCTCCTCGGAATTCTCACGGTCATACTTATCTTCGTCTCGCTCTTCATTGTGCTGGTCGTACTGGCGCAGAAGTCCAAGGACGGCGGCATGGGCGCGGCCTTGGGCGGCGGTGCGGCCGAAGCCGCCTTTGGCGCCGACACCACCAATGTGCTGAGCAAGTCGACCATCTATGCGTCGATCCTCTTCTTTGTACTAGCATTCCTGCTGTACCTCGGGCGGATCTACGAGCGCAAGCATGCCACGGCGGGCGCCAATAACGCGCTGCCGACCATCGCCATTCCCGCGACGCCACCTCTGGCCCCGACCGCGGCCACTCCGGCTGCTGGCGTGCCTGCCGCGTCCACGGTTGCCTTGCCCGCCGCTCCGGCGACGGCCGTGTCGACCCCGGCGCCCGCCTCGGAAAAGAAGACGCCTTAAGCCGACGATGCCCGCTGCCGGGAACCATTCGCCCGCCATTTTCCGGCGGGCGTTTTTTGTGTACTCACTGCTGTGGGCCGCACCGCTCCTCGCGGCGGCTCCGGCCAATTCACTGCCACCCCTGTCCCAGACCGGGAAACCTGATGCCGCCGAGGCGGCCCGCATCCTGGAGCAATTTCGGAATTCGGGAATCCCGGGTGGGTATTACCTCGAGTTTGAGCTGCGTGATCTGCCGCGACGAGGCGACGAGCGTGTTTATCACGGCCGGCTTTGGGGCGCCCGCAACGATCTGGGTGCCATCAACCGGGTCGAACTGACCGATGCGACCGGCCAGACTTATCGATTTTTACTGCAGAATGGCGAGCGGGCCGCGGTCTGGCGCCAAGCGGGTGGCCGTGTTGCCCCGCTCGACGCCAACGCGCTTTTCGAAGCGGTCATTCCGGGCGTGGAAGTGACCGCATTCGATTTGCAGCGACCGTTTCTTTTTTGGCCCGACGCCACGCTCGTGAACATCAGTCGCATTCTCGGTCGGCCGGCCTACACGTTCCTCTTTCGCGCCCCGGCGAATGTTGTCACTGGGACGGCCGGCGTGTCGGCGGTCCGGGCCTATTTCGACACGCAGTTCAACCAGCCGCTGCAAACCGAACTGCTCGATGGCGCCGGCAAAGTGCTCAAGACCTTTTCGGTCGTGAGCCTGAAAACCGTCGACCACCAAACCCTGCCCAAGGCGGTGGATTTTCGGAACGAATTCACGCGCGATAAGACACGGTTCCAAGTCACGGCCGCGGCCCTCAATCTGGCCCTGCCGAAAGCGATCTTTGACCCCGGCCGTCTGAATGAGAAGGCCGCCGTGCCCAGCCCGGAGAACTTGACCCGCATCGAGCCATGAGTCCTTCGTTCCGGCCGAAAGCGGTGGTCTTCGATCTCGACGGAACGTTGGTCGACAGCCTGCCACTCGTGCTGCGGGCCATCGGGCATGCTTTGGAACCGTTTGGGCCCCGACCCACGAAGGAAATATTTGCCCGGCTCGGGGGCCCCCCCGCGCGCTTTCTCGCGACCCTGCTCGATGACGTTCGCAATGTACCAACCGCGCTGCGCCGCATGGACGAGTATCACCGGGAAAATGCCCATCTCATCCGCCCGTTCGCCGGCGTCGATCGCCTCCTCGGCCGGCTGCAAAGCAACAACGTGCATCTGGGCATTTGGACCGGACGCGATCGCGAGTCGACGGACGAGCTCTTGCGCACCCACCAGCTCGAAAGATTTTTCGACGCCGTGATGTGCGGTGACGATTTGCCGAGCCATAAGCCGGATCCGGCTGGTCTGCGGGAGATTATTCGCCGGCTCGACGTCCGTCCGGACGAGACCCTGTTTGTCGGGGATGCCGATGTCGACGTGCTGGGCGGGGTCGCGGCGGGGGTTGGCACCGTCCTCATCGAGCACGACCGGGTCGTCGACCCGGAGATTCGGGCCCAGAGCTGGCAGACGGTGGATTCGCCCGAGGCAGCCTTCGCGATGCTTTTGCAATGGGTCGTGGCCCAGCCGACGGGCGCTCGCCCGCCGGTTCATAAGCATTAAATGGAAAGTCGATGTAAATGCCGGCCAGACGGTGCGGTCGGCGAAATTTTTAATTGCGGCCGATGGCCAGCATGTGCCTCCTAGCCCGTATCCCCGCCCCCAGTTTCAGCCCGTTCGCAGTATGGCCAAAAAAACTCGCAAGCCTTCCGCTCCGCTCACCTTTGATTTGCCCGAATCGCTGATTGCGCGGATCGAGACGTGCCGTCGAGGACATGGTTTCAAGACCGCCAGCGAGGTCGTGCGGACCGCCATTGCGGGATTTGATTTCGAAGGTTGCCAGCCCGCCCGCGATCCCCACCGCCAAATTTCCGTCCGCATCGTCGGCGACCAGCGTGCGATGCTGAAGCGTTATGCCCGACAGAAGGACGCCAGCATTGGTGAACTGCTTCGGCTCGCGCTCGAAAGTCTACCGGTGCGTCCCGCCAAGCGGAAGAAGTAGGGGATTGGGCACACGGGTTTGCTTCGGCATGGTTCAGACCGCCGTCGACGTGGGCCCCACTCGCGACCCGTTCGGTGGCTCGTCGTGGGCTTGCCTTTCCGGAATGCGACCCTTTGGTCAGAACGTTTGTCCATGAGTACTCCTGTTGCACCACTGTCCACTTGGGCTCGTAATGTCTCGCCTTCGCCGACGCTTGCCGTCGACACCAAGGCCAAAGCCCTGCTGGCCGCAGGCGGGGACGTCTGTAGTTTCGCCGCCGGCGAACCAGACTTCGACACGCCGGAGCACATCAAGGAGGCGTGCATCGTCGCCCTGAAAAGTGGCAAGACCAAGTACGCGCCAACGCCGGGCATCGAGCCGCTGCGCCAGGCCATCGTGGATCGCTACGACGCCGAGTATGGACTCAAGGCCACCATCGGCCAGGTCATCGTTTCGCCGGGCGGCAAATTCAATTGTTACCTCGGGGTTGTGGCGACGTGCTCACCGGGCGACGAAGTCATCGTGCCCGCGCCGTTCTGGGTCAGTTACCCGGAAATGGTCAAGCTGGCCGGCGCCGTGCCGAAGCTCGTGCTCGCCGACGATCGGACCGGCTTCAAGCTGACTCCCGCGCAGCTCGAAGCGGCGATCACGCCGAAGACAAAGCTGCTGATTCTCAATTCACCTTCCAATCCGACGGGTGCGGTTTATACCCGGGCGGAACTTGAGGCGCTCGTCTCGGTCGCGGTGAAGCACAACCTCTACATTCTCTCGGACGAAATGTACGAGCATCTCGTGTATGACGGCGTCAAGCCGACCTGCGTCGCGACGCTGAGTCCGGAAGCCGCGGCACGGACCATCACGGTGGCCGGCTTCTCGAAGACGTATGCGATGACCGGCTGGCGCATCGGGACCACGCTGGCGCCGCTCCCGATTGCCAAGGCGATTTCGGAATTGCAGAGCCAGATGTCCTCCAACGTCACGACCTTTGCCCAATACGGCGCGCTCGCGGCGTTGAAGGAAAAAGAGAAGACCGCGGCCGCGGTGAAGATCATGCTCGCGGCCTTCGATCGTCGTCGGAAGTCGCTCCACGCCCAGTTGAACAAGATTCCGGGCGTCAAGTGCCTGCTCGCGGAAGGCGCGTTCTATCTCTTTCCCAATATTTCCAGCTTTGGACTGAAGGATGTCGATTTCTGCAATCGCCTGCTCGACGAGGAGAAGGTCGCGGCGGTTCCGGGCAGTGCCTTCGGTGCGGAGGGCTACTTGCGGCTGAGCTACGCTACGAGCGATGAAATCATCGCGAAGGGCGTCAGCCGCCTCGCGAAGTTTTGCGCGGGGCTGCAGGGCTGAGTGAGGGACCGTGCACCGGCCCCACCAGGCCAGAAAGTACCGAGGTTCCGCCCGGGCTTGCCCCGGTCGGAGTTGCGCGCCGCTCAGAGTGGCGGCTTCGGGGGTTTGCTGACCACCCACGGCGCAGCACCTTTGATTTTCACGGGGCGCCGGAACAACCGGTTGCCTTCGGTCGCGTAGAGGAACTCGAGTTCCTTACCGCCAAAGGTAATTTTTTCGACGGCGCCAAAAATCGGCGCGTTGAGCACCGCAGCCACACGGCCATTTTGCTCGGTGACCTGAATGCCCAGGGCGCTCGCGAAATAAACCTGCCCGATGGAGTCCATGGTGACACCGTCGAGGGTGCTGCCGGGCACGAGTTCCGGAACATAGAGGCGGTAATACGGTTCGCCATTTCGCAGCGACCCGTCGGGCGCGATCTGGAGCGACCAGCCATGGCGTTCCCGGCCGTCAGATACAACGAGCATGGCTTGATCGGGTGAGAGCGCCAGGCCGGCGGCGGTGGAATTTTCGCCCAGCTTAAACACCACCCGGACGCTCCCGTTTGGCTCGATGGTGCTGACGGTCGGCTGCCCTGGCGTGGTAAAGTAGATTCGTCCTGTTGCCGTCACGGCCAGATCATGGACCATCACGTCCTGCGCCACCGACTTTTCGTCGCCGGTCGGGCCATACGAAACAATTTGGTGGCGCGCGGGCTGGGCCGCGAGCAATCGGCCATCGGGCGCCATCTTCAGCGCGGTGGTGCCAGCGGTGCCCTCCATGAAGAGCGTCACCTTCCCATCCGGGTCCGCCCGGTAGATGCGGCGATCGCTTGAGTCGGAAAAGAAGACGAAGCCGTCCTTGTCGGCAGCCAGACTCGCAATCGACTTGAATGGTCCGCCGACCGGTTCCCACGGTTTGGTGGCGGAGAAAATGGAGTAGACGCGGCCGCGCGGGTCATAGCCGGGTTCGCTCGTGGTGGCGGGCTCATGCACCGTGATCGGCTTGGGATGGTCCGCCCACAGCCAGCGCAGCGCGTCCGGCATCATCGCCGTGGCGTGCTTCGAGTCGTGCGCGCCTTCTCCGACCACGAATTTCGCGTCGTAGCCGGCGAAGCTCAGCGCGTCGTACATCACCTGGTTGTTAATCGGCCAGCTGCCGGCGTAGAACGTGCCCCAGGGTTGACCGGGAACAATGTGATCATTTTTCCCCACCTGCAGGTGGATGCGAATCGGTTTCGGTTCTGTCTTGCGCACGAGGGACGCCAGTTCCTCCGCGCCCTTCATGTCGACGAACGTCCCGATGATGCTCAGCACGCGGTGGAACTGATCGGGTCGATGCCAGGCGGCCACGAACGCGCCGACCGCGCCGGTGCTGTTGCCCGAGAGGGCATGGTCATCCGGATTCGCCGAGAGATTATACTTGGCGCCGACCGCGGGAATCAGCTCCTCAATCAGGAAGCGGGCGTAGCGTCCACTGACGGAATCGTACTCGAAAATTCGCTCGTAGCGATTCTGCGCCTGCTCGGAAAGAGCGGGCAAAACGCCGGGCTCGACAAAGATGCCGATGAGTGGGGGCAAATCACCCTTCGCGATCAGATTGTCGAAAACCACGGGGACGCGCATCCCGCCGAGGGCGCCGTTGCCATCGAAGAAAACCATGAAGGGGGCCGGTTTCGTCGCATCGTATTTCGCCGGCACATAAACGGCGTAGCTGTGCGGCGTCCCGGGATAAAAACGTCCCGGCGGGAGTTCATACCGCGTGACGACGCCCTTGGGCACACCCGGCTGGGGTTCTGACTCGGGGCCTGGCAGATAGGAGGTCTGGGCCGGCAGTGCGGTCGCAAGGCAGAGAACAACGAAGGCGGAGATTTTCATGAGCTGGGGAAGGCCGAGAACTGGCGCGATCGGGGCGCGTTTTGCCGCCGGCTTCAACAGCCAAAATTCCCGCGGGGCTCCTCGCCGCTTGAAGTCCGTGGGCGCCGGGACAACTTGAACGCGCGCGTTCGGCTCACTTCCGGGTCGAATCGCCAACCCCTCGTTACCCGTGCTCAAGCTTCCACTGCGTTTTACTCTCCTCGCGATTTTGTCCGCCGCCGGCACCGTTTTTTCCCAAACCCCGGAGACGAAAGGGGCGCGAGGCCCCGGCCGGGTCGGAGGCGCCACACCCGTCAGCGAACCTCCCCTGCAGTGGCACGATGTGACCCAATGGGGTGTCGAAGGCCGGGCGTGGCCGGATCTGGAACGGAAGGGTTGGTTCGATCGCCTGCCGGCGGTCGCCGAGGGGAAAGTGACCGAGGCGGTCTATGAACTCGGTCGCGACCCGTGTGGCATGATGGTGCGCTTCCGGACCGATGCGGACCAGATTTGGGTCGATTATACTCTGCGCAACGATCGCGTGGAGGGAACCGTTTCATTTCGCATGGGGGCCAGCGTTTCATCCGTCGGCGGCAGCGGGGTCGACCTCTACGCCCGCGACGAGGCCGGCCAATGGCGGTGGGTCACTGTGGTGCGGCCCACCAATCGCAAAATCATCCGCCAGGCGCTCATCACCGATTTGCCTCCGGGATCGCGGGAATACGCGCTGTACCTTCCGCTCTACAATGGCGTGGATAATTTTGCGCTCGGCGTACCAACGACGACCAAGTTTGAGCGACTCGCGCCGCGCAAGGCGAAGCCCCTCGTGTTCTACGGGACGTCCATTGTGCATGCGGTCGGCGCGTCGCGTCCGGGGATGGCGCACACGGCGATTCTGGGGCGGCGACTTGAGCTGCCGGTGATCAATCTGGGGTTCGCCGGCAACGGGCGGATGGATCCGGCGGTGGGTGACTTGCTCGTGAAGATCGACGCCGCCGTCTATGTGATCGATTGTCTGCCCAACATGAACGCCGCCGCGGTGCGGGAGCGTTGCATTCCGCTGGTGAAGCAACTGCGGTTGGCCCGGCCCGACACACCGATCGTGCTGGCCGAGGATCGCCGGTACCCCAACACGTGGATCCAGCCGAAGCGCAGTCAGGCGAACGATGAGAATCACGCGGCGTTGCGCGAAGTTTTCGCCACGCTGCAGAAGGAAGGCGTGCCGGGACTGTACTACGTCCCCGGGGACGACATGCTCGGCCACGATGGCGAGGGATCGACCGACGGCATTCATCCCAACGACATTGGTTACGTGCGGCAGGCGGATCTATTTGAACCCATTCTGCGGGCGGCGCTGGGTCTGAGGCGTTGACGGCCCGCCTTGCTTTTCGCTGCGGACCCGGGCGAACCAAGAAACGCGTAACAAACGCAAAGAAACGCACAGACGGTCCGGCGGGTTGCGGCCATAGTGCGTGAAACCACGAGACGCGGTCGCGCGAACTTCATCGGGCGGCAGCGGATCGGGGCAGATAGTTCAACCTGTCTCACCATGGCCGAAACATCCCAGTCCGCGGGCGTCCGAGCCCGGCCAGCCGGCAAAACCGGCGAATTTAGAGATTACGAGGAGCGGTTCACTGCCACTCCTGATCCTTGGAGCGAAATTGCGACGCTTGAACACGGTTCCGACCGTTCGCACGCATCGACCGTGCGCAGCATGGTGGCCAATGCCGAGCCCGCGCAGCGCCCCGCCATGGAGGCAAAATTGCTCGAGGCGCTGACGCGTCCCGGTGTCACTGACGTCGGCCGACTTTTCGTCTGCCGGATGCTCAGCCTCATCGGCAGCGCCCGGTGTGTTCCAGTTCTCGCACCGCTCCTGGCCAACCCGGCCACGGCGGACGCGGCGCGGTATGCACTCGATGGCATTCCCGAGCCGGCTGTGGACGAGGCCTATCGTGGCGCCCTCGCGACCTTGAGTGGTTCGGCCAAGATTGGACTCATTGGCAGCATGGCGTTGCGCGGCGACCGGCAGGCGAGTCCCGCCCTCCTGGCCATCCAGCAGAATCCCGCCGAAAGTGCTGAGGTGCGGGCGGCTGCAGCCCGCGCCCTCGGTAGAATCAACGCCAGCACCTGAACGCCATGAACCTTAACCTCCTTTCGCTCAATCGGCGTGAATTCCTCAAGGGCTCCGCTGCCGCCAGCGCGGTCTTGGCGATGCCCGCCATTTTGCCGTCCCGGCTCTTCGGCCAGACGGCGCCGAGTCGCCAAATCACCGTCGGCTTTATCGGCGTCGGCAACATCGCCCAAGGCCACATGGACACGCTGCTCGGGTTCAACGACGTCAAAATCCTCGCCGTGTCCGACGTGGATCGCGCGCATCGCGAGGCCGCGGTCAGGAAGATCAATGGCAGTTACCAAAACGGCGATTGCGCGCAGTACGGGGACTTTCGGGAAATGGTTGCGCGGCGTGATCTCGATGCAGTGTGGGTGTGCACGCCCGATCACTGGCATGCGCTCGCCGCGATCGCGGCGATCCGGGCCGGGAAGGACGTCTACGTGGAAAAACCGCTGACGTTGACGATTCGCGAGGGCCGCGAACTCGTGAACGCCGCCCGGCAATTCAAGCGGATCGCGCAGACGGGCACCCAGCAGCGCTCGTCGAAGCGGTTTCACGACACGGCCGAATTCATTCGCAACGACGGCCTGGGCAAACTTGAGCGCATCGAGGTGCTGATTCCCGCCAACAACAAGTACTGTGGCGCGACGTGGACCGCGGAGCCGGTGCCGGCCGGTCTGGACTGGGATATGTGGCTCGGGCCGGCACCGTGGTCGCCCTTTACGCGGCAGGGTTGCCACTACAATTTTCGGTTCAACCTCGATTACGCCGCAGGGCAGGTGACGAACTGGGGCGTGCACTACATCGACATCGCGCAATGGGCGCTGGGGATGGACGAGTCGGGTCCGCTGGAGATTGAAGGGCACGGCGAGTTTCCCGGTACGGGACTTTTCTCCACGGCGACCAAAGTCGATTTCACGTGCCGGTACGCCAGTGGCGTGATGCTGCGCTGCCATACCCGCTACGACGGAGTCGGCGACGGCAACGTCCGCTTCTTTGGCGAAAAGGGCTGGGTCGACGTGTCCCGCAGTGCGAGCACGGCGTCGAATCCGGCCTTGCTAAAGGAGATCAATGCGCGTGCAGGATCGCTGAAGATCGCCGCCAGCTCGAACCATCACGACAACTTCCTCTCGTGCATTCGGAGCCGCGCGCGACCGATCTCCGACGTCGAGACGGGTCACCGAACGACGACCGTCTGCAATCTCGGGAACATCGCGATGCAACTCGGCCGGAAAGTGCGGTGGAACCCGGAGCGCGAGGAATTCATCGACGACCCGATTGCGAATCGAATGAGGCACCGCTCCATGCGGGCGCCCTGGTCGTTGGTCTAGGAGACAGTCGCAACCGGTGCTTGGCTTGTCATTCTGAGTGTAAGCGAAGAATCCACGCCATCGGAGTGCCCTGCCGCATGGATTCTTCGCTGGCGCTCAGAATGACAGAAAGGAGAGGGTTCATCCGCAGGAAATACCGAATGGGCTTCCGTTGGTGACCGGTCTCAGCATGACAGACGGCTTTCGGGCTTCCGCGCCGTGCGGAAATAACCGGAGCCGGGTGGCGCGGCGAAGCCTTACTTCGCCGCCGCTTTTCCGTCCGAGCCCTTTTTCGCTCCGGCCGCAGCGGGCGGGGCCAGCTTGATCGGTTGGCGCGCGAGCAGTTGCCAGCCCTCGGCTCCTTTCACCCAGACGTAGAGCGTGTTGAGGCGGTTGGGCGTATTTTCGGCGCCCTTGCTGCGGATATCGGTGACGTTCTTGATCACGGCGACATTGCCGTGGAGGCGAATGCTGGTTTCCGAGAAGGTCACGGACACGGTCGACATAGTTGGCACGTAGTCGAGCAGCACTTGCCGGTCCTGCGTATTCCCGGCCGAGTGGGAGTAGGTCATATCCGGGTGCGCGAGTTTGCCCATCAGGGCGACGTCTTTATTGATGGTCGCCTGCTTCAGCTGCTCCATGGCGGTCGTGAGCTCTTTTTCCGTCGCGGGATCGGTCTTGGCGGAAACCACGAGAGCTAGGCCGAGAAAAATTACTAACAAGCTTGGGGTATTCATGGCGAAAAGCTTTTCGCGGTGCGGCCCAAGTCTCAAGCCCGAACCCGCACCAACCGAGCACGGGGCGCACCTAAACTTTGGCAAATCCATGCTTTGGGACGGAGCCTCATGCCCGGCTCGGGTGCCAAATCCATGTCACGGCCGTGACATGAAATCGGCCAGGCCGAAAAGCCGACCGACTGGGATAAAAACATCGCATCAGCGCCGGGCTGCTAAAAACTTGAGCCAGCTAAAAATCATGCAAATCGGCGTAGATAGTTTTGTCGCGACGGCTCTCGATTTTACCCGCGAGGGCACCGCCGGGGACGTCGGCCGGGTGCGGGAACTCCTAGAGCAAATCGAACTCGCCGATCAGGTCGGGCTCAATGTGTTCGGCTTGGGCGAACATCACCGGCCGGATTTTATTTCGTCGGCGCCCGCGGTTTTGCTGGCAGCCGCCGCGGCCCGGACCAAGCGCATTCGACTCGCCAGTGCCGTCACCGTGCTCAGCTCCGACGATCCGGTCCGCGTGTTCCAACAGTTCGCGACGGTGGATCTCGTCTCGAATGGCCGGGCCGAAATCGTGATCGGGCGCGGTTCGTTCATCGAATCCTATCCGCTCTTTGGCTTCGACCTCGAGAACTATGACGAACTGTTTTCCGAGAAACTCGAGCTGCTGTTGAAAATTCGCAGCGCGACTTCGGTCCATTGGTCCGGCCAGC
>CANJNJ010000155.1 GCA_947474995.1 Opitutaceae bacterium
CATGGCCAGCACCTGGGCTTTGACCGGGAGCACAACCGGAACTATCCGTTGACGAACCTCCTGCTCTCGATGCTGCACCGCATGGGCATCGAAGCGGACAAGTTTGCGACCTCCACCGGCACCTTCCGCGGGATGGAAATGACCTGAGTAGGATTCCAGCCGGGTGATACTTTCAGGCCGCGGAGCAATCCGCGGCCTTTTTGTTTCGGAATGCGGCGACCCGGCGCCGCTTTTGACGACGAGTTCCAGCTCGTCGCGATGTCCCCGCAGATTGACGGCTCGCACGGTGGAAAGCGGCGCCGGGCCGGGCCGCACGCCAAAGCCACCGGAAACGACTTGTTCCCGTCGGTGGTAGCACGTATCCCAGCCTCTTCTTTTCCCCGTACCCACCATGCCCGCCAACGTCGTCGTCCGAGATTTGTCGAAACGCTACGGCGGAATCGAGGCGGTTCGGGGGGTGAGCTTCGCGATTGAGGCCGGCGAAATCTTTGGACTCCTCGGTCCCAACGGCGCCGGCAAGACGACGACCCTCGAGTGTCTGATCGGCCTGCGCCAACCGGATGGCGGTGAAATGGAGATCTGCGGGCTGGACGCCCGGCGCCACCCGCGTGACGTGAAGCAGAAGATCGGGGTCGCGCTCCAGACGACCTCCTTGCAGGACAAGATTACGCCGCGCGAGGCGCTCCGGATGTTTGGTTCGTTTTACCACGAGCACGAGGCGCCGCCGGTGCTGCTTGAGCGTTTTTCCCTCGGGGAAAAGGCCGATGCGCCGTTCGACACGCTTTCCGGTGGTCAGCGCCAGCGGCTCGCCTTGGCGCTGGCGTTTGTGAACCGTCCGTCCGTCGTGTTTCTCGACGAGCCGACCAGTGGGCTGGATCCGTTCTCCCGGCGGGAACTCCATCGCCAGATTCTTCAGATGAAGCAGGACGGCTACACCGTGCTGCTCACGACGCATCAGCTCGAGGAAGCCGGCCAGCTGTGTGATCGGATCGCCATTATCGACGGCGGCCGGATTGTTGCGACCGGAGCGCCCCGTGATTTGATTGCCCAGTCGAGTGGCGCGCCATCGGTCACCCTGATCACGAAACCGGCCCTGCCGGCGGATATTTTGGCGCCGCTCCCCGGCGTCCGCGAACTCCAGTGTGACAACGGCACTGCGCGCTTTCGCACGGACGATGCCGCGGCGACGCTCGCGGCCCTCACCGTGGTGCTCCGCGAGCGCCGGGTGGAGTTGGTGGAACTCCAGGTGCGCAAGGCTTCGCTCGAGGATGTCTTCTTTCGCCTGACCCGCGCCGATGAATCCGGCGAGGCCGCGTCCCCATGAACGGCTTGTTTCACCACCTCGGCGTTACGCTGCGCCTTCATTTTCGAAACAAGATGGCGCTGCTGTACGGCTATCTTTTTCCGCTCATCTTCCTCGTCGCGTTCTGGGTGCTCTATCGCCACGAAAAAATCCCGCTGCTGCGCCATATGGGTGAACTGCTGACCGTGAGTGTCCTGGGCGGGGCGTGCTTTGGTTTGCCGACGACCCTCGTGAGCGAGCGCGAGCGCGGGGTGTGGCGCCGCTACCGGTTGGTGCCGCTGCCGACCTGGGCGCTGGTGACGAGTACCGTGCTCGCGCGGTATGCGATTATTCTTTCGGCCGGGTTGCTGCAACTCGCGGTGGCTGCGGCCTTCGGCATGACGGCCCCCGGGCATCCGTTCGCGTTGTGGGTGGCGTTCACGTTTGTCGCCTTTGCTTTCATCGGCCTCGGCCTCGTGATTGCGATGCTGGCCGACAACGTGCCCGCGGTGCAGGCACTCGGGCAGTGCATTTTCCTGCCGATGCTCATCATCGGTGGCGTCGCGGTGCAATTGGCCAGCCTGCCAAGCTGGGCGTTGCATGTTTCCGCGTTTCTTCCCGGCCGCTACGCCGTGGAGGCGATGCAGACGTGCGTGAACGGGCGCGGCTTCGCCGGCACCCGGTTCAGCCTGCTCGCACTGGGCTTGATCGGTTTGGCCGGCTGCCTCGCCGGCGCGAAGCTTTTTCGCTGGGATGCGCAGCAGCGTTTTGCCTCGAGCACGGGCAAGGCCTGGCTCGTCGCCGTCTTCGCGGCCTGGCTGGCCGTGGGCGGTCTGGCCGAATCGCGCGGGCGCATCGCCGTGGCGGTCGATGCGGAAACAGCGCCGGTCTCAGCCGCCGCCAAGGTCGCCGCCGCCGTGCCCGTGCCTGCCGCCGGGTCGGTGCCGGCCCCGGTGGTTCCCGCGCCCGTGCCGCCCAAGCCGACGCCGCCTCTGCCTCCTTGGAAGAAGCTGACCGATGCCGATGTGGCGGCGTTGGACTTTCGCGTACCACCGGACGAGGGAATCGTCTCCCCGTTTGCAGCGGCGGATGACGAGCCGACGGATTTTGTCGCCGCGCAGGTGGTGAGCGTTCGCCACAAGCTTCCGTCCTGGCCGCCCGGCGATGACGGCGATGAAATTCAGCGCGTGCGCAATTGCCTCTACGTCGCGGCGGTGCCCGACGCGATCCAGTTGCCCGTTGAACGATACCTGCCCGGCGTCGTGCTGGAGTTTCTCACGGACCGCTATCCTAAGGACGATCTGGTCAAGATTCTTGCCTGGATTGTGATGCACCCGGACGACGGTTCGCTCCTCGATGACATTTCCGATCTCGGCATCGAAGGCACCGCGGGGGATCCCTATGTGGTCCGCGAGCGCGCATATCTTTACGCGCTCAAATTCATTATTCGTCTGACTGGACGAAAAAACAATTAATGCGCAGTCCCGGCGGCGATTTACCGCCGCGGAGGCCTCGCGCTATTAGCGCCGCTTGCGGTCAGATGTATTTAAACTGTAAAGACCCGCGTTTGAGTCGGCTCTTTGAACATTAACTCGCCTCTCAGCGTCTTCCCCGTGGTAGTAAATATGGTTTGCTTGGTGTTAGGGGAAGGGCCGTCTAGGGGTAGGCGGCCCTTCTAGTTTTTATCGAGCGAGACTTGCTCGGCACCGGCGCCGTTCGGGGCGGTCCGCCGAAAGAACTTGCCGCCCATTTTTGGCCCGGCCGATACTGGGTGCTCCATGAAACATGTTCGTCTCGGCGTCGTCGGTTTGGGCAACATCGGCAAGTTCCACACCGGATACTTGCTGGAAAACAAGATCAGCCGCTGCCAGTTGACGGCGGTCAGCGATGCCTTCGCCCCGAGTCTGGAGCCCTTCAAGGGCCGGGCGAATCTGAAGACGTTCGCGAACTGCGACGACATGATCCGCTCGGGCGAAATCGATGCCATCGTCATTGCCACGCCCCATTACCTGCACACGACCATCGGCATGGAAGCCTTGCAGCGCGGCCTGCACGTCATGGTGGAAAAGCCCATCTCGGCGCACAAGGCCGATGCGGAGCGTCTGATCGCGGTGCACAAGCAGTACCCGAAACAAGTCTTCGCCGGCATGTTTCAGATGCGCGTCGAGCCGCGCTGGCAGAAAATCCGCAAGATTATCCAGAGCCAGGAACTCGGCCAGATCGTGCGCATCAACTGGATCATCACGGACTGGTTCCGGACCGAGGCGTATTACGCCAGCGGCGGCTGGCGGGCCACCTGGAAGGGCGAGGGCGGGGGCGTGCTGCTCAACCAATGCCTGCACCAGCTCGACATGCTCCAATGGCTTTGTGGCATGCCGGCGCGCGTGCGCGGCTTCTGCCAGCTCGGTCGCTTCCACAACATCGAGGTCGAGGACAGCATCACCACCTATCTCGAGTGGGCCAATGGCGCCACGGGCAGCTTTGTCTCTTCCACCGGCGAGTCCCCGGGTACAAATCGTTTCGAGCTCGTTGGCACGCGCGGAAAAATCGTGGTCGAGGGCGGCAAGATTCTCTTCACCCGCAACGACGCGGATATGATCGAGTTCAGCCAGACCGCCAAGGGCGGCTTCGCCAAGCCCGAGGTCTGGAACATCGAGATCCCCTACGAAAATCCCACCAACCTCCATTCGATTCTCATGCAGAATTTCGTCGATTCCATCCTCGACGGCACGCCGCTGATCGCGCCGGGTGCGGACGGCATGGGTTCGGTCGAACTCGCCAACGTGCTGCTCTATTCCACGCTGACCAATCAGACGATTGAACTGCCCATGGACAGCGCGGCATGGGAGAAGAAACTCAACCAGCTGATCGCCGAATCGCGCCACGAGAAGAAGGTCGCGCCGACCACGGTCGAGGATTTCACCAAGTCGTTCAGCCGGTAAAAGACCGTCGAAATCCGGGCGCGGCCGATTTGGGCCGCGGCTCCGGTGATCGCGGGCCAACCCCTTATGGAAAAAATCGCAATCATCGGCTGCGGCCTCGTCGGTCGCGCGTGGAGCATGGTATTCGCGCGTGCCGGGTATCAGGTGAAGCTTTACGACAATGCACCCGGGGCGACCGCCAAGGCGCTGGGACTCATCGCCGCAGAGTTGGAGGAACTGCATCGGTTCAAGCTGATCACGGAACTGCCGTCGGTCGTGCTGCAAAGGGTCCGGGCGGTGGCGACGCTGGCCGAGGCCGTGCAGGATGCCGACTACGTGCAGGAAAACACCGCCGAGCGGCTCGAGGTGAAGCGCGAAATCTTTCGCCAGCTCGATGAAGCCGCGCCCGCCACTTGCATCCTGGCCAGTTCCACGTCGTCGATTCAGACGTCGCGTTTCAGCGAAGGCCTCCAGGGCCGGCACCGTTGCATCGTGGCCCATCCGGTCAACCCGCCCCATGTCGTGCCGATCGTGGAGATTTCGCCCGCGTCCTGGACCAGCCCCGAGGTTGTCACCCGCACCCGTGCGTTGCAGGAAAAAATCGGGCAGGTCGCCATCACGGTTAAAAAGGAAGTGGAGGGTTTTATTCTGAACCGGCTGCAAGGCGTGTTGCTCATGGAGGCGTTTCGGTTGGTCAAAGAGGATTACGTTTCGGTCCAGGACCTCGACCGGTGCATCAAGGACGGCCTTGGGGTGCGCTGGTCATTTATGGGGCCCTTCGAGACCATCGATTTGAATGCTCCCGGGGGCGTGGCCGACTACGCCCGGCGCTACGGCCCGGTGTACTTCAGCATGTTGAAGGACTTCAAGCCCGAGGCTTGGGGGGACGATTTGGTCGCCAAGGTCGAAAGCGAATGCCGCAAAACGATGTCGCAGGAAAAACACGCCGAGCGCGAGGCCTGGCGCGATCGCCGGCTGATGGCCTTGATCGCCCACAAACGCGCCGCCGACGAGCAGGACAGGAAGGCGGCGACCTGATTGAGTGGAGCGAAGCATCGCGGCGCGTCGGGGCTCGATAAGCGCGTTCGTAGTTCCGCCTTCAGGCGGAAGGATTGATGATTGTCGCCAGATGTCCCCATTCCGTCCCGCAACGCCGGACGGAACCACGAACCCCGCCGCCATTCCAATAATCTGGTTTGAAGCCCCGCCGCAATTTTCATCTAACGAAAACCTCCCATGGCCGCCCCCAAAAAAGTCATCATCACCTGTGCCGTCACCGGCTCAATTCACACCCCGTCGATGTCGCCGCACTTGCCGGCGAACGCGGCTGAAATAGCGGAAGCCGCCATCGGCGCCGCCCAAGCCGGAGCGGCGGTCGTTCATTTTCACGCTCGCGAAACCGCTGACGGCCGGCCCGTCCAGAAGCCGAAGGCGTACCTGGAGTTCCTGCCCCAGGTCAAGGCGGCGTGCGACGTCATCGTCAATATCACGACCGGCGGTTCCATCGCGATGACGATTCAAGAGCGGTTGCAGCCCGCGCTGCAACTGAAGCCGGAAGTCGCGTCCCTCAACATGGGGTCGATGAACTTTGGGCTCTATGAAATGCTGCACCGTTTCAAGGACTTCAAACACGACTGGGAGCAGCCTTTTCTGGCCAGCTCGGATGACCGCGTTTTCCGGAATACGTTCAAGGACATCGCCTACATCCTCGAGGCGTGCGCCGCGAACAACACGCACTTCGAAATCGAGTGCTACGACATCGGTCATCTCTACACCGCGGCCCATTTCCTCGAGCGCGGACTCTTGAAGCCGCCGCTTTTCATCCAGTCCGTGTTTGGCATCCGGGGCGGCATCGGTCCGCATCCCGAGGATGTGATGCACATGAAGCGCACCGCGGATCGCCTCTTTGGCGACGATTTTCATTGGTCCGTCATCGGCGCCGGCCGCAACCAGATGTACGTCGCGACGCAGTCCGCGATCATGGGCGGCAACGTTCGGGTCGGCCTCGAGGACAGCCTGTGGATCGGCAAGGGCCAGTTCGCGAAATCCAACGCCGAGCAGGTCGCAAAGATTCGGCGGATTCTCGAGGAACTGGGTCTCGAAATCGCGACCCCCGAGGATGTCCGAAAAATGCTGCACCTGAAGGGCCGGAATAACGTGAATTTCTAGGTCGCGCGGCGAGCGCCCGACCCACCCGGTGCGAAGCTCGTGAAAGGTGGGCCGTGCACTCCGTGCGCGGCCGATGAAACGTGAGGTCGATCGTGCCAAGCGGTCGCGCGCGGAGCGCCCGACCCACCCGGTACGAAAATCGTGAAGGATGAGCCGTGCACTCCGCGGGCGGCCGTGCTGGCGGGAACGCCGCCGGCCGTCCTAGCGCTCCTCGTCCCCGCACCGCAGCACAATCTTCCCAATGTGCTGACTGCTCTCCATCAGCCGGTGCGCGGCCGCCGCCTCGCCGAGCGGGAAAACCTGGTAGACGTTCGCCCGCAACCGCCCGGCCTCAATCAGCGGCCACACGTGCTGCTCCACCTCGGCCGCCAGCGCCGTCTTGAAACGGCTCTCGCGCGTGCGCAGCGTGCTGCCCGTGATGGTGAGCCGCCGCGCCATGACGTCGCGAATCGAGAACTCCGACTTCGCCCCCTTCACCGCATTGATGAACACGAGCCGCCCCTCCGGCCGCAGCAGCCGGAGATTTTTCGCCACATAGTCGCCCCCGACCATGTCGAACACCACGTCCACGCCTTCGTCCTTTAGCACCGCCTCGAAATCCTCGCGCTGGTAATTGATCCCGCGCTCCGCTCCCGCGGCCTCGCAGGCCCGGCACTTTTCGTCGCTTCCGGCGGTTGCCCACGCCCGCGCGCCAAACGCCTTGGCGAGCTGCAGCGCCGCCATGCCGATGCCACTGCTCCCCCCGTGGACCAGCAGGCGTTCTCCCGACTGTAGCCGTCCGCGCTGAAACACATTGCTCCAAACCGTGAACAACACCTCGGGCAGCGCCGCCGCGTCGGTGAAACTCAATCCGCGCGGCACTGGCAGGCAATGGCCGGCCTCGACCGACGCGTACTCCGCATAGCCACCACCCGCCAACAGCGCGCAGACGGTATCGCCGACCTTCCAGCGCCGCACGCCGGCGCCGCATTGCTCAACGACTCCGGCCACCTCCAGTCCGGGAATATCCGCCGCCACGTGGGCTGGCGCCGGATATCGGCCTTCGCGCTGGCTCACATCCGCGCGGTTGAGTCCCGCTGCCTTGACCCGGATCAGCACGTCGCTTTCGCCGCAGGAGGGCAGGGGACGCTCCGCGATCGTCAGGACCTCCGGCGGTCCCGGTTGAGAAATGATGACGGCTTTCAAAGGTAGCGCCGGTCTCGGACCGACGTCGGACTAGGATAGTTGAAGACTGTGCGGATGAAGTTCACCACAGGGTCCAAAAGCTACGGGCCCCGACAGCCTCGCGCAAGTGCGCCACACGCGGGCGCATCGTTGGCCCGACTTTACGTTTGCTGGCCGCGCGCGGAGCGCCCGTCCACCCGGCACGAAGATCGGTCAGGGTGGGTCGCGCACTCCGTGCGCGGCCCACGGAACGTGAGATGGATCGTGCCAAGTGGTCGCGCGCGGAGCGCCCGACGCACCCGGTGGGTTGTTCGTGAAAGGTGGGCCGTGCACTGAAAGCCCTGAGCCTGTCGAACGGGCTCCGTGCGCGGCCCAAGGGTGGAATCGGCCCGCCAGGGTGCTTTTCCCAGCCTCACGAATTCCGTGCGGCCGACCATCCGGAATTCCAGAAACGCCCCCAACGCCTGGCCCTTGAATCGTTCCCCATTTGTTTTAAGTGCCTGACAGCATCGGGCGCGAATGATTGCTTCCCCCAAAATGACCAAAGTCCCTGCATCGCCGCTGTATTACGAGGACATTGAGGTCGGCCGCGTATTCCGCACTGGCTCGATTGAAGTAACCGCCGAGGAAATCACCACCTTTGCGGCGCGTTACGATCCGCAGCCATTTCACCTCGATGTCACCGCCGGGACGGAACACCGCGTGTTTGGTGGCTTGGTGGCGAGCGGCTGGCTCACGGCTGGGCTGGCCATGCGATTGATGATTCTCAGCGACTTCAAATTGGGCGGTGGCGCGGTTGGACTCGGGATTGATTCCCTCCGCTGGCCGCGGCCGGTGCGCCCCGGCGATCGGCTGTCCTCCGTCATTGAGATCAAGGGCAAGCGACTCTCCGAGTCGAAGCCCGGATACGGGATTATGCGCATCGACACCACGACCACAAACCAGAACGGCGAGGTCGTCTTGACGAAGAGCGCCCACGTCCTCGTCCCCCTCCGTCCATTGTAATTAAGGTTGCGTTGTTCCTGCCCGATGAGCCGTGCACTGAAAGTCCAGAGTCTGTCGAACGCACTCCGTGCGCGGCCGATGGAACGTGAGATGGATCGCAATACGCGGTCGCGCGCGGAGCGCCCGACCCACCCGGTACGGGGCTCGGTTATGCCTGAGTGCGTCATTTCCCGTTGCCGCCGGAAATCCCGCTTGTTCGCCACCCGCCGGACCCTAGTCTGCGCCGCAATGCTTCGCCCCTTTCTTCCCCTGCTGTTCGCGTCGGCGGCTTTGTCGGCTGCTTCTTTGTTCGCCCAGCCCGCCCCGGCCGCGGATACCGTGGTCAATCCTTTTGCCGGCCGCGCCACCGCCGCCCAGGCCGGCAGCGAACTTTTTGGCGCCATTTGCCAGATTTGCCACGGCACCGCAGGTGAGGGCAATCGGGACCGCGGCGGCTCGGCCCTCAACACCACCGGGCTCAAACACGGTGATGGCGACGGCGATTTGTTTCGCGTGATCAAGAATGGCGTGACTGGCACGCAGATGCCGTCCTTCGCCGTGTTGAGCGACCAGCAGGTATGGCAGGTCGTCTCCTTCATTCGCACCTTGCAGCCGACTGCGCCCGACGTCGGGGCCAACGCGGCGCCCATTACGGGTGACGTCGCCGCGGGCGAGGCCTTGTTCTTCGGCCAGACCGCCTCGTGCTCCTCGTGTCACGAAATCAACGGCCGCGGCGGGGTCACCGGTCCCGATCTTTCTGGCGCCGCCCGCCTGGGAGCCGCCGCGCTGCGACAAAAAATCGTCGCGCCCAACGAACCTGCGCGCGCCGGCCGCGGCGGCCGGGGCAACGGGGGTGGCCGTGGCGGCTTTCCGCCGTCGACTGCCGTCGCCCGGACCCGCGACGGCCGTGAGATTCGTGGCGTGCGGCGCAATGAGGACGCGTTCTCCGTCCAACTCGTCGACGCCAAGGGCCAGCTCCACCTGCTCGACAAGCTGCAACTGGCCTCCTTCACCGTGGAGGACCGTTCGCTGATGCCGGACGATTTTGCGCAGCGGCTCTCGGCGACGGACATCACCAACCTCGTCGCGTTCCTCGCCTCCCAGCAGGAACGGAATCTCACCAAGACCGGCGCGCCGCTGCCCGCCGGTGGCGTCACTTACGATCGGTTGCGCCGCGCCGCCGCCGAACCCCAGAATTGGCTGACGTATTGGGGGGACTACCAGGGCACCCATTTTTCCGCGTTGAAACAGATCACCGCGGACAATGTGAAACAGCTGAAGACCGCGTGGACCTTTCCCATTCCCGGTGGCTCCGTCCTCGAGTGCACGCCCCTCGTCGTCGACGGTGTGATGTACGTGACCGGTGGCGGCAACCCGGCGACGGTCGTCGCCCTCGACGCCCGCACGGGCCGGCAGATCTGGCGTTGGACGCGCCCGCAGAAGGTCGTCAACCCGTATCAGATTAACCCTTTCAACCGGGGTGTCGCGATCCTCGGGCACCGCTTGTTCGTCGGCACGCTCGACGCGGCGCTGATCGCGCTCGATGCGCGCACGGGCCAGCAACTCTGGGAGGTGCAGGTGGCCGATACCATGGACGGGCACAACCTCACCAGTGCGCCGCTCGTCCTGAAGGATATGGTCATCACCGGCGTCGCCGGCGGCGAGTACGCCACGCGCGGCTTCCTCGAGGCCTACGACGTGGCGACGGGCCAGCGGCGCTGGCGGTTCAACACGATTCCTGGTCCCGGTGAACCCGGTCACGAAACCTGGCTGGGCGACAGTTGGAAAGTCGGGGGCGCTCCCGCTTGGTTGACCGGTTCCTACGATCCCGAACTCAACTTGCTCTACTGGACGATCGGCAACCCGTCGGCCCAATACGAGCGGCTCACGCGCGGCGCGCTCGACAATCTCTACACCAACTCGGTCGTCGCGCTCGATCCCGACACCGGCACGCGGAAGTGGCACTTTCAGTTTACGCCCAACGACACGCACGATTGGGACTCCAACCAGGACGTCGTTCTCGTCGACCGCCCGTGGCACGGGCAGAATCGCAAGCTGCTCATCAAGGCGGACCGCAACGGTCACTTCTACGTGCTCGATCGCGTAACCGGCGCCTTTCTCGCGGGCACGCCTTACATCTACCAGAACTGGAATGCCGGGTTCGACGCCCGCGGCAAGCCGCAGCAAATTCCCGAGTCCATCTCCCGTCCGGAAGGCACCTACCTCGTTTATCCGACCGCGGGTGGCGGCACGAATTGGCAGTCGCCTTCCTACAGTTCGCTGACGGGCTGGCTCTACTTTGAATATTCCGAAGGCGGCCAGCTCTACATCGCCGAGCCGGAAGAAGTGAAGCGCGGCCAGATGTACCTTGGCAAAGGACCGGCGCGTCCGACTCCGGCGCGTCGAGCGGATCAGCCGGCCCCGAATTCCGGCATCAAGGCGATCGACCCGGAAAACGGGAAGACGATGTGGGACTTCAAGATTTTCCAAGGTTCGCTGGCGAATGGGGTTCTCGCCACCGGTGGCAACGTGCTCTTCGCCTCGACCCGTGACGGCAACCTCACGGCGCTCGACGCGAAGACCGGTGTGCACCTCTGGCATTTCCAGACCGGAGGCTCGCACGCCGCGTCGCCTATGAGCTACGCGCTTGACGGCAAACAATACATCACGCTCTGCGCCGGCAACGTCGTCTACAGTTTCGCTCTCCCCGAGTAGCCGGCACGAAGATCGTGAAAGGTGGGCCGGCCACTCCGTGGGCGGCCAATGTTGGGCTCGAACTCACGTCCCACGGCCGCGCACGGAGTGCACGGCCCACCGGTACGAAGATCGGGTGAATTCCCAAACGTTCCAGGCGCCCTTCCACCTGAAACCTTACC
>CANJNJ010000156.1 GCA_947474995.1 Opitutaceae bacterium
GCCATGGACTCGATGGACCTTGAAAAGGAAAAGGGCATCACGATTAAGGCCAAAAACACGTCCGTCCACTGGAAGGACAAGATTATCAACATCGTCGATACGCCCGGCCATGCCGACTTTGGGGGCGAAGTGGAACGCGCCCTCCGCATGGTCGATGGCGTGCTCCTCGTCATCGACGCCTACGACGGCCCCCAGGCCCAGACGCGCTTCGTGCTCCGCAAGGCGTTGGCCCACGGACTCAAGGTCGTCATCGTCATCAACAAGATCGACCGCGATAACGCGGAGCCGGCCAAGATGTATGACAAGGTGCTCGAGCTCCTGATGGAGCTTAATGCCACCGAGGAGCAGTTCGACGCTCCGGTCGTTTACGGCTCCGGCCGTGACGGCTACATGATGTACCACCTCGGCGAAGAGAAGAAGGACATGGCGGCCCTGTTCCAAACGATCCTCGACCACATTCCGCCGCCTTTCGCCAAACCGAACGAGCCGTTTCACATGCTCGTCTCCAACATTGATTGGAGCGACTACGTCGGCCGCATTGCCGTCGGCAAAATTCTTGGCGGACTCGCCAAGGTCGGCGAGTCGGTGCACATCGTCCGCCATGCGGACGGAAAACGCGTACGTGCCAAAATCACCAAGGTCTTCGAGTTCACCGGGCTCGGCACGCGGGAGACCGAATCCGCGGTCGCGGGCAACATCGTCGGCATCTCGGGCTTCGAAGATATCGACATTGGCGACACGCTGACGGCCGACGAGGCCGGCCATGCCCTCCCCTTCACCCAAATCGATCCGCCCACGCTCGAGATGCAATTCTGCGTCAACGACGGGCCACTCGTCGGCCAGGAGGGAAAGCTCGTCACCTCGCGCCAATTGCGCGAGCGCCTCTTCCGCGAACTGAAAACCAACGTTTCGATCTACATCGACGACACCGACAAGGCCGGCGTCTTCAACGTCAAGGCCCGCGGCGCCATGCAGGTGGCCGTGCTCGTCGAGACAATGCGCCGCGAAGGCTTCGAACTCCTCGTCTCCCGGCCGACCGTCATTGAAAAGGTCGTCGATGGTAAGCGCATGGAGCCCTACGAAACAGTTTGGATCGAAGTGCCCGACGAGTGCGTCGGTGCGATCATGCAGAATCTGGCGAACCGCAAGGGCCTGCTCACGAACATGGAGAAGCATCCGCACTCCACCATGGTCGAGGCCACGATTACGACCCGCGGACTCATCGGCATGGAAATTGACGTCGTCAATGCGACCAGCGGCCGCGGCGTCCTGAGCCACTTGTTCAAAGAGTACGGCCCCTTCGCGGGCGAAGTTCTCACGCGCATCACCGGCACGCTCATCGCCACCGAAGCGGGCGAAACAACCGCCTACGCCCTCGTCATGGTCCAGGAACGCGGCAAGCTCTTCGTGAGCCCGGGTGAAGCGATCTACGAAGGCATGATCGTTGGTGAAAATCCGCGCAACGAGGATATCGCCTGTAACGCCGTCCGCGAAAAGAAGCTCACCAACTTCCGCTCTTCGGGCGAAGGCGTGGCCACGGGCCTGACGCCCGCGACCAAGCTCTCGCTCGAGCGCGCGATCGAATACATTGCCGCCGACGAATTCGTCGAAGTCACCCCCAAGAGCCTGCGCCTGCGCAAGCGGATCCTGAACAACGGCCTCCGCCAAAAGATGTCAAAGCACGCCAAGCAGTAACACTGCTTCGGCGAGTCAGGATTGGTTAAAAGAGCCCGGCGCTTGCGTCGGGCTCTTTTGTTTTTAGCTGCAGGATTCCGGCCGCACCTGCCACCGCACCGCCGCCCCATTCACAACAGCTCTTTCGGCAGCTGCTGCGTCAGCTTCTTGATGTCCTGCACCGCATCGCGGTGACAGACGAGAATCGCGTCCGCGGTTTCCACGACCACAAGATCCGACACGCCGCAGAGAGCGATTGTCCGCCCGTTGCTGACCGCGATGTTATTTTTCGCTTCACTCGTGAAAACCGGCCCGCGCGTGGCGTTGCCTGCTGCATCTCCTTTGAGATGTTTGGGCAAGGCCGTCCAAAGGCCCACATCATCCCAATCAAACTGCGCCTCAAGCGTCTCGACGGACCGCGCCTTCTCCATAATGGCGTAATCCACGGAAATTTTCGGGAGCGTCGGAAAGTTCACCGACAGATAGCGCGCCGCCCGCGTGGTCTGCGCCGGAAAACCCCGGATAAACGCCGCCAGCTCGGGAGCATTTCGTTCGGCCTCCCCGACAAACGTCCCCACGCGCCAAAAAAACATCCCGGCATTCCACGAGAATCGACCGCTCTTCACGTAACTCCGGGCCTTGGCGGCATCCGGCTTCTCAACAAACCGCTTGACGGCCCGGATGACACCCGTCGCGCCAACCGCGAGGGTTCGCCCCATTTCCAAATAGCCAAAACCAGTGGCCGGATGGTCGGGCTTAATCCCCACGGTCACGATGGCCGGGGATGACGCCGCGCGTTCCAGCGCCGCGCGCAGCTGCCGGCTGAAGGTCGCCGCGTCCGCAATAAAGGCATCCGCCGGCAACAAAGCCAGTGTCGCGTCGTCGCCTCCCCGCGCCCGGACCAAGGCCGTGGCCAGGGACGCGGCGGGCGCCGTGTCCCGCTTGGCCGGCTCAGCGATGATCTGCGCCGGCGCGATCAGCCCCCGCAAGGCCCGGCGCGTGGCGGCCAGTTGCACCTGATTCGTCAGGACGAAAATGTTTTTTCGCGGCACCGCCGTTCCAATGCGACGGACGGTTTCCTCCACCAACGTGCGGTCAGACAGCAATCGTAACAAATGCTTCGGCTGCGCGGCCCGGCTCATCGGCCAGAACCGCTCGCCGCTGCCACCGGCCATGATGCAGACAAAGAATCGAGACTTGTCGGACATCCGCTGACAAAAAAGCTCCCGGACCAAACATCCAAGCTCCAATCATCGCGTCCAAAACTCGTGGCGACGACGGTCCGCGTCTTTCCTGACGCTCAAAAGGTAAGCACAATTTTCCCAAACTGGCCGCCGCATTCCATCAGGGCAAAAGCCTCGTCAGCCCGGGCAAGGGCAAAACTGTTGCTCACGACCGGCCGGATCTGATGGTGGCGGACGAATTCCATCAACGCCGCCCAGTCCGCCGGCGACCCCATGGTCGTGCCGAGCACCGAAAGTTGCCGCCAGAAAATTTTCCGCATCGGCAACACCGGAGGATTGCCCCGGGTCGCGCCGAAAATGGCGATGCGCCCGCCGGGCGCCGCGAGATCAATGAGTCGCTCAAAATCGGGCCCGCCCGCGCTGTCGACGATAAGATGGAAAAGTCCACTGTCTTTCGCCGCGACCGCCGCCCAGCCTTCCAGGGAATAATCAAAGCCCCCCCGCGCCCCAAGTTTTACGGCACTGGCAATCTTCGCCGGGGAACTCGACGTCACCCAGACTTCGGCTTTGGCGGCGACCGCAAACTGCAGCGCAGACAACGCCACGCCACCGCCAATGCCGCTAATCAGGACCCGCTCGCCGGCCTGCAGCCTGCCGCGGGAAAAAACGGCGCGATACGCGGTCAAACCCGCCAGCGGCAGCGCCGCCGCCTCGTTCCAGTTCAAGTGCGCCGGCTTGGCGGAAAGTTGCCCGACTGGCACCGCCACCTTTTCGGCCAAGGTGCCCGCGCGCGGTAATCCGAGAATCGAAAATTGTGTTCCCTGGGCCAGCTCGCTGTCGCCCCAGCCAAAACTCGGATTGATGATCACTTCGCGCTCGAGCCACGAGGAATCGACTCCCTCCCCGCAGCCCGTGACCACGCCGGCTCCGTCCGAACCCGGGGTACACGGCCACTTGAGCCCAGCATACTGGCCCGCTTTGACCCAGACGTCGCGATGATTCAAAGCGGCCGCCCGCAATGACACGACGACTTCGCCTGCCGCCGGCGACGGCTCTGGAACTTCGACGACCTGGAGTTGGTTGATGGCTGGGAGTTGAACGGCACGCATGGAATTTTAGATAGTGGAGACGCCGGCGGAGCGCGCCGCAAATCACCAGCCGCGCAGGTATGGCGCAGGGGCCAACCCGGGCGATTTGACCTGCAGCGCTCGCGCGGCACGCAACGGCCAATTGGGATCGCGCAGGGATTCCCGCGCCAGCAGTACAAGATCGGCCTGACCGGCGCGGACAATCTGATCGGCCTGCGCCGGTTCCGTAATCAGACCGACGGCGGCCGTCGCGATTCCGGCCTCGCGGCGAATGCGCTCGGCGAAGGAAACTTGGTAACCCGAACCAAGTGGGATCTTCGCGGCGTTGGAGGTTCCGCCCGAACTGCAATCAATCAAATCGACACCTTCCGCTTTTAACCGGCGTGCCAGTTCGACGCTCTCTTCGATCGTCCAACCGGCCTCCACCCAATCCGTGCAGGAAATCCTCACGGTAAACGGCAACGTCACCGGCCACACGGCACGCACCGCCCGGGTCGTTTCGAGGAGGAACCGGATGCGGTTTTCAAATTCACCGCCGTAACGGTCCGTGCGCCGGTTGGAAATCGGCGACAGGAATTCATGGCTAAGGTAGCCATGGGCCGAATGCAGTTCGAGCCACTCGTAGCCCGCCGTCAGCGCCCGCTTGGTCGCGGCCACAAAGTCCGCCTGGACCGCGGCGATCTCCGCCAGCGAGAGCGCGTGGGGGGTCTTGTTCAACGTGTCGCCAAAGGGAATCGCGCTCGGGCCCACCACCGGCCAGCCGCCGGCATCATCCGCGAGGTGACCGCCGCCCTCCCACGGCCGCGAGACACTGGCCTTTCGGCCCGCGTGGGCCAACTGGACGCCGGGCACCGCGCCCTGCGACTTCACAAAACGATTGATTCGCTGTAGCGGCGCGACGTGTTTGTCCGCCCAGAGCCCCGCGTCGCCCGGCGAAATTCGGCCATTGGCGGATACCGCCGTCGCTTCGGCGATGATCAAGCCGGCGCCTCCCGTCGCTCGCGCGCCGAGATGCACCAAGTGCCAGTCGGTCGCCACGCCATCCTCCGAGGAGTACATGCACATCGGCGAAACACCGATGCGATTCCGAAGCGTGATCGACTTGATCGTGAGCGGAGCAAAAAGATGTGACATGGAAAGTAAGAGGAAAGGCCGGCCCGCCCCTTTGGCAACTCATCCGGCGAAACACACCGTACCCTCCCGTCAAAAGGAAGGCCGAGCTCCGTCGAGGCCGAAATGTCGTTTCCTGCAAACGCGGTCTCGTCGGAGCTCGGCCCTCCGCTCAACCGACCAGCGCCTTGAATTCGGGATGGCGCTCCAGATAGGTCGCGACGTAGGAACAGGACGGCACCACGCGAAGCTTCTCGCGCCGCGCATATTCGAGCGCGGGCTGCACCAATTTCGCGGCGAGGCCGCGACCCCGCAACGCATCGGGCACGTAGGTGTGAGTGAAAATGATCGCGCCCTCGCGAAGTTCATAGTCCGCGACGCTCAGATGACCATCCACCGTCACTTCGAACCGGTGCGCGGCGACGTTATGCGTAACAGCCGGCACTGCGCTTGATGGGTGATCCATTTTGCAAGGTTTCTTGGCCGTAAAGAGACCGGCGCGCAAAATATTTCGTCCGCACTACGCCGCGCCGTTTTATGACGTCACCCGAAACGCGCGCGCATTTTCACGGCAATCGCCGCCAGCTCGTCCCGGCCTTCGATCCGCAGGGCCCACAGCACGGCCGCATAGACCGCGACGCCCGCGGGAATGAGCACAAAAACAGCCAGTGCGTCGGCGAGCCGCGGTGTTGCCGCCACGACCTGCAGTCCCTGCCAGCCACTGGCCACAAAAACCGCCATCGCCAGCGTGCCCACCAGCACTTTGACAAAACTGCCGCCCAGTTCTCGCAGGCCCATGCCGGGCAGCCGCTGGGCCAAAGCCCGCTGCAGGGCGGTGGTCTGCACCGCGATCGCCACCGTGCTCGCCACCACCAGACCCATCGCGCCCCATTTTTCCTTGAGCAAAAGCGTCAGGGCAAAATTCACGCCGAAACTGAGCGCCGCGGCCTTGACCGGCGTGGCCGTGTCCTTGGCGGCATAAAAGGCTCTGGTCGTCAGGCTGGAGACCGAGAAGAACGGCAGGCCCACGGCAAAGAGGGTAAGCAGCGGCGCCATGTCCCGGGCCATCGCGGGCGTAAAATGCCCATGCTGGAAGAGAAGCCGCACAATCGGCCCGCTGAGCAGCGCGAGTCCGGCCGCGGCGGGGATGTTGATAACCAAGATCAGCCGCAGGCCTTTGTGATAATCGGCGGCCATCCCGACATAGTTCCGCTCCGCCGCATGCCGGGCGATCAACGGATAGACCACCGTCGACACGGCAATCGCAAACACGCCAATCGGCAGTTCCATCAGCCGGTTCGCGTAGAACAACAATGTCGCCGAAGACTCGCCGATCGAGAGCGCGAACAACCGCGAAACATAGATATTGATCTGGTAAATGGCCGTGCCGAAGAGGCCCGGCGCCATCAACAAGCCGATGAGCCGGACGCGCGGTGACAGCGCGAGGTCGAACCGTGGTCGCCAACCTTCCCGGACGAGCACCGCCGCCGGCACCGCCGCCTGCATGGCGCCGCCAGCCAGAACGCCGGCACAGAGCCAGTGCACTTGAACGAGCTCGCCATTCCCGGCCATCAGCACCGCCATCCCGAGACTCGCAATCATGGCAAGATTGAGCCAAATCGGCGACAACGCCGGTTCGGTAAAGCGCCCCAGGACGTTGAGGGCGGCCCCGAGCGCCGCGGCCAGACAGACGCAGATCAAATAGGGGAAAAGCAGCACCGTCAGGTCGCCGGCGAGATACCATTTCACTTCCTCCCCACCGATCCGGCGGATTTGGCTGAACACCAGCATACCGATGAGAACGCAGGCGCCCGCCACGACCAGCAGCCAGCTCACCACGTTGCTGAGCAATCGAAAGGCGCCGTCCTTTCCGCGCTCGTGAAGCTCATCCTGTAAGGTCGGCACAAACGCCGCCGTCAAAGCCCCCTCCCCCAACAAACGGCGGAATAAGTTCGGCAGGCTGAACGCCGTGACAAACGCGTCCATGAACAAGGTCGCACCGAAGATCGCGGCGCTCATCAGATCGCGGGTAAGCCCCAGCACCCGCGAGACCACGGTCAGCAGCGAAACGATGCCGATGTCCTTCAGCTTCTTCGACACAGGCCGAGCTTCGCGATGCGGCCGCTACGTTAGCAAGCATGATGGGAGCAAGCCGGTCGGTTGATTCGGGGCCGGCTGCACCGGGGCGCAGACTCGCCTATGGCGGCGGGACCGAGGCCGGGCGGAGAGGCGCCCCCCTTTTTTCCAACGCCTCCAGCGCGGCGCTCGTGGCGGCTTCGATTTCCACGGCGTCACGCCAGTCGCGTTCAAACGTGGCGCAAAGGGCGGCGCGCCGCTCGCTCGGGGCGGGCGCGGAGCCCAGTGCCTCGGCGAGCGACAAACCGGCGTTGCGGTAAAACGGATGGAGAGACGAAACCAGCCGGCCCAGCGCAGCCGCGCGATGCGCGAGCTCGGCGCGCACAACGGGTTCTTGCGCGTGCGCGGTCACGCTCACGAGGGGGAGCGCCCCGTCGGCATCGCCTTGCGCAAACACGAACCGGGCCAGCGCCGAAATTCCCCGGCGTGATTCCGCTGCCTCGAGCGTCGGCGCGACCCGCCAGCGCCTCCATTGCCACCCGCCCGTCTGCCACCAAAGCTCACGCTCCTCTCGCGTGCTGAATTGCGAACCGTAGGTTGCCACGACCGCCGCCATCGGGTCCTCGCCGCCCAGCAATTTCTTAATGAAGTCGGTCCACGCGGCCGTGTGCCCAGACTCTGACTGCAAGAACGTCAAGAGCCAGACCGAGCCCGCGATTTTCCCCCGCGACTCCTCGTCCCCGCGCTGCCACGTGAGCAGTTCCTGCAGCGGGGGAAACGCGAGGTGGCGAGATTCCTGCCGCAATGCGTCCAGCTGCGCCGGCTCTGCCCGGGTCTCCCACCAGCCAACGCCCGCCTGTTCGAGCCAAAGCGGCGCCGCCAGACGTTCGTTCACCCCGTGGGCCGCGACCGCCAGCCGCAGCAGGAGGGACTGGACCAGCGCCCGCCGGATTAGCTGCGGCGGCAAGCCTTCGAACCAGGCCAGGCGCACGGAGACGATTCCGCCGGGCTCAACCAACACGCGAAATGGGGCGTCGGTTCCCGTGGCGCGGCCGGGCACAAGCCGGACATAAACCGGTGACGAAAATGAATCCGGCAACACGAGCGGCCCGGCCAGCAGCCGCCAGGCCTCCTCCGCCATTTGGGTGACCTGCTGGGCCGCCGACGAATCGAGGGCGGCCACTTCAAAGCGGCCGCGACCACTTTGAAAAATTACCGGCGCCGGCTCGACCGCCGCTGCGCCAACCCAGACGCAGCACGCGGCGAATAATAAACCCCATCGCTTCGCCCGTGAACGGGCAAAGCCAGCACCCGATGGTCGGCTCCCACACCCCAACCCGGCCCTCAGGCTCACGGCATGGTCAGCTTCAGGGCGTTACCCTCGACCGTAACGCTCGCGAGCTTCGGCCAGGCCGCCGCGATATCTTCGGGCAGTCCCTTGGCTCCGATAAATTTCTTGGCCACGTAGCTCGACACCAACGGCAGACGTTGCACCGGACACGAGCCGAAATAGATGGTTTCGGGTTCGAACGCGTGCGTGGAACCCTTCTTCACAATGCCGCCGCGGGCTTGAACAAGAAATTTCTGCTCGAGGCCGGCGAGATTCAGCGTGACTGGCACCGACAGCTGCACGGCCCCATCGCGAATCCGGAAATTAGGCGCACCGGACGCCAGCATTCCCCCGGACGCCGCCGCCGTGGCCGGTGCCGCTTTCTCGCCGGGCTTGGCGGGAGCGGCGGGCGTTGCGGGCGCGGGCGCGGCGAGTGCATTGAGTTCATCTTCCGTCACCGTGACGGACTGTCCCGCAGCGAAGGCCTTGCGCTTGGCGGCGGCTTGCTTCGCTTTCCCCATGTCATGGGAACCTTCCCGGTAGGTGATGACGCCGGACGGAATATCTTTTTCCTTCGTCCCTTCCTTCACGACCGCGATGGGCTTGATGACCAGGACCACAGCGCCAAGTGCGATGCCAAGGGCGGCACTCAAGATGGCGCCCAGAATGACTTCGATCCAGCTGGGGCCGTGGACCGCGCGTTCGATTTTCTTGCTCATGGACGTTTATTTTTTGGCCGAATCTTTTCGAGCTTTGCTCGGAGTCACCGCCGCCGCCGGTTTGGATTCGGCGGCCGGCTTCGGCGCGGCGGGTTTGCTCTCGGATGGTTTGGAATCGCTGGACTTGGACACGGCGACAGGTTCCTTGGAATCGCTGCCAGCCGCCTTGCCGTCACGCGGCTTGTTCTTGTAGTCCGTGATGTAGAAGCCGGTCCCTTTGAAAATTAATCCGGCCCCCTTGCCCACCATCCGCTTTGCGCCCAATTTTTTGCACGCGGGGCAGCGCTTGATCGGCTGATCCAACATGGACTGGAAGAGCTCGAATTCGTGGCCACATTTTTGGCAGACATACTCGTAAGTGGGCATGAGATGGAATTGGCGCCGTTATGGGTGACCGGTCGAAGGTTGGCGAGTGCGGAGTTCCGGAACCCTGGAAATCGCCGGCGGATGGCGGCCCAAGATTGCGCTGAACCCGTTTTTTCCCCACCCCATAACCCGCCGATGGATCTCACCCGCGAACTCAAGCGCCACGTCACCCGCGTCGAACGCGGACTCGACCTCCTCTTGCCCGCCGAAGCCACGCGCCCCAGTCGCCTGCACACCGCGATGAGGTACAGTTTACAGGCCGGCGGCAAGCGCCTGCGACCTGTCCTCCTGATAGCCACCGCGGAACTCATGGGCGCGAACGGCGACGACGCCCTTCCCGCCGCCATCGCCATCGAATGCGTGCACACCTACTCGCTGATTCACGACGACCTTCCCTGCATGGACGATGACGATCTGCGCCGGGGGCGACCCACGGTGCACAAAGCCTTTGACGAAGCCACGGCGGTGCTGGCCGGCGACGCGCTGCTCACGCATGCGTTTGCGCTGCTCGCGACGAGCTACGTCGGAAACCCCGCGTTGGCCGTCGCGCTGACGCGGGAATTGGCCGACGCCGCGGGCAGTCGCCGTCTGGTGGGCGGGCAGATGGAAGATCTCCTCGCCGAAGGCAAAGCGGACGCCACGCCAGCGGAACTGGAATTTATCCATCTCAACAAGACCGCCGCGATGATCGAGGCCTCGCTCGTGATGGGGGGACTGGTCGGGCGAGCCGACGACACCCAAGTGGCGAACCTGCGCCAGATCGGCCGGCACCTGGGTCTCGCTTTCCAGATCGTTGACGACATCCTTGATGTGACGGGCGACAGCGCGACGCTCGGCAAGACGGCGGGCAAGGATGCCGCCGCCGGCAAGACAACGTATGTGACGCTGCACGGCCTCGAACGGGCGCGGCGACTCGCACGTGAGCATACGGACACCGCGCTTGGCACGGTGCAGTCATTCTCCGGCCAGACCGATTTTCTGCGAACCCTGATCGAGACAATGGTTGCGCGGTCTGGCTAGTGGACGCACGGGGCCGCGGCCCCAGAGGTCCTAGGCCAGAGTCGCAACGCGCGGCACCGCGCTCGCGTGCGCCATCCGACCGCGCAAATAGCCGATGACATCAGCGGCCGTATAGGGGTCCCCATCCGCCCGACAGAAGCGGGCGAGGTGGGCCACTTCGTTACCCGCTGTCACCAGCGCTGGCTCGGGTCCATTCGCGCGCCACTGGCCGAGCCCCACCGTGGCGAGGAGTCCGTTGCACAGGCATTTGCGCCCAACGGTATCGCCGATTTTTCCGCCCTTCCGCAGGTAGTCTTCGACCGGCTCACCCGGACAACGGTAGCCGACAGTGCCGTCGCTTTTCCGGTAGAGTTGTCGCAGGTGCCCAAGGTCGCAGATTCTTTCGCGCGCCGCATACACGCCGGGCTCCGACAGCGTTTCCGATATTTCCGCCACTTTGAAGGGAAAGCCTGTCGGCGAGGCGACCGGGTCGGTAAAGACTCGCGCGGATCCGGCCCGGCTGGCGGCGAGCACTTTACTTTTCCATTCCCGCGCGATGCCGGACTCCTCGCAAAA
>CANJNJ010000157.1 GCA_947474995.1 Opitutaceae bacterium
CGGGGCCGACACGCCCTTTGAGCTCCGGATTGGCCGCCAGGTTTTGAGTCTCGGCGAAAGCACGTTCATTCCGAACGGCATCAACGTCGTCAACGCGGTCGACCTTTCCAAGCTGCGCACGCCCGGGGCCGAGTTGAAAGAGGCGTTTCTGCCCGTGAACATGATCAAGGCCTCGCTCGGGCTCACGAAGAACATCACCATTGAACCCTTCTGGCTGCTCGAGTTTCGCCGCAATGAGCTGGAACCGGCCGGTACTTATTTTTCGACCAACGATTTTGCCAGCCGGGGTGGCAGCAAGGTGTTCCTCGGTTTCGGCTCCCTCCCCGACAGCGGCGTGCTGGGGGCGATTTCCCGGGCCCCGGATCGGCTGCCCGGTGATACCAACCAATACGGCATCGCGACCCGGATGCTCGCGCCCGCCCTCAACAACACGGAATTGGGATTCTACTATTCGCGTTACAACAGCCGTTCTCCCGTCATCAGTGCCCGGACACCGACCGCGGGAGTCAGCTCAGCCCTCGTAATCTCGACCGCGAGCGGCCTGGCCGCACCGCTGGTTCCCGCGCTGATTGGCGCCGGCATTCCCGCCGCCAATGTTTCCGCCTCCCTGACGACGCTGATTGGCGCGGCGCTCACCGGCGTGCCGGCGGCGGCGCTCCCCGCCGCCCTGCAACCCTTCTATCCCTCGGTCCAGGCCATCGCCGCGGGTGCCAGCAAGATTGGCCTGCTCACGGCCGCTGCGACGGGCCGCTACTACACTGAATACCCCGAGGGGATCGACGTGTTCGGCGCGAGTTTCAACACGTCGCTCGGAGCCACGGGTGTTTCCTGGCAGGGTGAAGTCACCTATCGTCCCAATGTTGCGCTCCAGGTGGACGACGTGGAATTGCTTTACGCGACGCTTTCGTCCCTGACCCCCACCTTCGGTCCGCCCAATAACCAAATTGGCAGTTACCTTGGAAAACTGGACACGGACGTGCCCGGATTCCGGCGGCATCAGGTTTGGACCGCCCAAAGTACGCTGACCAAAGTATTCGGGCCCATGCTCGGCTCGCAGCAATTTACGTTGCTGGGCGAAGTCGGTGGCGTCTGGGCCAACCTGCCCTCCAAGGATACGTTGCGCTACGACGGTTCCGGTACGTTCACCAGCGCAAGCGGGGCCGCCCTGGCGGCGACCGGATTCCCGACGATCCCCAGCACACCGTCCGATGCGTTCGCCGACAGCTTTTCCTGGGGTTACCAGCTCCTGGGCCGGCTCGACTACAACAACGTGTTTCCCAACGTGAACATGCAGCCGACAATCGCCTTCACCCACGACGTCGGCGGCAACACGCCGCTGCCGCTCGGCAACTACCTGCACGACCGCAAGAGCGTGAATCTCTCGGTCGAGTTCATCTATCGCAACGCCTGGTCGGTCGAACTTCGGTACGTGAATTTCTTCGGGGCCGGTGCATTTAATCTTTTGGGGGACCGAGACTATTTCGCCAGCACGATCAAGTACTCCTTCTAACCCGAACTGTTGCCCCGTCCGAGTCCCCGCGGTCTCTCCTCCACCTGCTTCCTTCGAGCCCTGCAGCCCATGAAAACCTTCCCTCAGTTCCCCCGTTCTTTCCGTCTCTTCGCTGTCGGCCTGCTCGCGGCCCAGGCCCTCGGCTTTTGCCCCTCGATTCGTGCCGCTGTGTCTGAGGCCGAGGCCGCCCGACTCGGCAAGGAACTCACGCCGCTCGGCGCCGAGATGGCCGGCAACGCCGCTAGATCGATTCCCGCCTGGACCGGAGGAATCACGACGCCGCCCGCGGGCTACAAAGTCGGCGACCATCATCCCGATCCCTTTGCGGGCGACCAACCGCTCTATACGATTACGGCGGCCGATACGTCGAAATATGAGTCCCAGTTGACCGCCGGCTATCAGGCCGTCTTCAAGGCGTACGGGGATTACAAGCTGGTCGTCTACCCCACGCACCGCAGCGCCTCGAATCCCGCGCGGTTCTACGCGGCGACCCGCAAGAACGCCACGACGGGGAAGTTGGTGTCCGATGGCAACGGCATCGGCGGGGCCATCGTCGGCGTGCCGTTCCCGATACCGCAGTCCGGTCTCGAAGTGCTCTGGAATTTCCTCACCCGCTATCGCGGTGTCGCGGCGGGTCGGCACCTCGACCAGGCCGCCGTGGAGCGTGGCGGCGGTTACCAGTTGGTGAAGTTTGATGACGAATTCCTGTTTAATTACACCCGGCCCGATGTCACCGCCCAGGAACTGGAAGCGAGTAATACGCTGATTTATTTCAAGCAGACCGTCGTGTCGCCGGCCCGGTTGGCGGGTACCATTCTCCTCGCCCAGGAAACTATGGACCAGGTGAAGGAGCCGCGCCGCGCCTGGGTTTACAACGCCGGTCGCCGTCGGGTGACGCGCGCCCCGAACGTGGCCTATGACAATCCCGGAACGGCGGCCGATGGTCAGCGCACGAGCGACCAGTTCGACATGTTTAACGGGGCGCCCGACCGCTACGAATGGAAGCTGGTCGGCAAAAAGGAAATGATCGTGCCCTACAATTCCTACCGGCTCCACAGCGACAAATTGAAATACGGCGAGATCCTCAAGCCGCTTCATATCAACCAAGATTTGGCCCGCTACGAACTCCACCGGGTCTGGGTCGTTGATGCCACCCTCAAGCCCGGCACGTCGCATCTCTATCCCCGGCGCACCTTCTACATCGACGAGGACAGTTGGCAGATTCTCGCCGCCGATCAGTATGATGCCCGCGGCCAGATTTGGCGCGTGTCCGAGGCCCACTGCATCAACTATTACGATGCCCAGGTCTTCTGGAGCACGCTGGAAGTCCACATCGATCTGCAGAACGGTCGGTACCTCGCCATCGGCCTCGATAACGAGAATCCGATGTATGATTTCACCTTGAAACGCACCGCGGCGGATTTCACGCCCGACTCGCTCCGTCGTGACGGTGTGCGGTGACGATTGCCCCAGCGTTCGTCGTTCCGTCCTCAGGCGGAAGCTTGGCCAGCCTCCGCTGACTGACCTGAATTCGCCCCGCCGGTGGCTGACCGCACTGTTTTTGGCGTCTCGTCTTTGGACGGCCGCCGCCACCCCGACCTCGCCGAACATGCTCCTGCTCGCCGGCGCGCTCACGGGTCGGGACGTCGTGGTCGTGGGCGAACGGGGCACGATTCTTCGCTCCTCTGACAACGCGCACACGTGGGAACCCGCCGCGTCGCCGAGCAGGGCGACCCTCACCGGCATCAGTTTTTCACCGGACTCGTCCCACGGCTGGGCGGTGGGTCATGACGTGCTCATCCTCGCCACCGGCGATGGCGGGCGCACCTGGACCCTGCAATATCAGGGCGAGAATATGCAGGATTCGTTTCTCGATGTGCTGAGCCTTGATGCCCAACGGATCATTGCCGTCGGTGCCTATGGCTTGTACGTGAGCAGCAAGGATGGCGGTAAATCGTGGATCCGCCGCAAAGTTCTGGCCGAAGACTATCATTTGAACCGGCTCTCGCGGGGCCCCTCCGGTACGCTCTATCTCGCGGGTGAACATGGCACGCTGATGCGGTCCACGGACGATGGCGAAATTTGGACGCCGATCCCGGCCCCCTACGACGGCTCGTTCTACGGTATCCTGGTCCTCGATCGCCGCACCTTGCTCGCGTATGGCCTGCGCGGTCGCGTTTTCCGCTCATCCGATGATGGGAGCACGTGGACACCGCTCCCCACTCCGCAACCCGTGTTGCTCGCCACCGCCGTAAAATTGAAGAGCAATTTTTTCCTCCTCGCCGGCCAAGCCCGCACGTTGCTGGCCAGCCGGGATTACGGCCGGACGCTCCTGGCGGAACCGGGGGCACCGACCACCGCGGTCGCGGAGCTCCTCGAGTTGTCCGACGGTTCCATCCTCGCGCTGGGCGAAGTGGGCGCCACGACTTTGCCCAAGCCATGAAATCCCTCCTGGCCGATTGCCTCACGACGGTAGGGACGGCTCTCCGGGTCGTCTGCCGGCCGGGCGGAGAACGATCCCGCCCAGCGCGCCCCCTTGTGGCTTCGGGAGTCGGCGCCACGCCTCCGTAAATTTCGCCGCCACCGCCCATGCTCGAGAAATTCACCATCTGGATGTTCCGCTTTCGCACTCCGTTGGTGTGCGGCTTTGCGGCGCTGACGGCGGTGATGGGCTATTTCGCGGTTCATCTGCGCGTCGACGCCAGTTTCAACAAGTCGCTTCCCCTCGATCACGACTACATCCGCACCTTCACCAAGTATCAGCGCGAATTCGGTGGCGCCAATCGCGTGCTCGTCGCGCTCATGGCGGCGGATGGCGACATGTTTAACCGGGAGTTCTTTGCCGAGCTCAAAAAAGTTACGGATGAAGTCACGTTCCTGCCGGCTGTGGATCGCCCGCAAGTGCAGTCGCTCTTCACACCCAATGTGCGCTACATTGAGGTCGTCGAAGATGGTTTCTCGGGCGGCAATGTCATCCCGGCGGATTTCTCGCCCACGCCCGCCAATTTTTCCCGGGTGCGGGAGAACATCATCAAGTCGGGCAAACTCGGCCAGTTGGTCGCCAATGATTTCAGCGGGGCCATTGTCAGCGCCCAGCTGCTGGAGCTCGACCCGCGCACGGGCGAAAAAATTGATTACGTCCGCGTCGCCGGCGGGCTCGAGGAGATCCGGCGCCGGGTCGAACGCGAGAGTGGCGGGGCAATCCGGGTCCACATTATCGGCTTCGCCAAAGTCATCGGCGATGTCAGCGACGGCGCGCGAGGCGTACTGGTCCTTTTCGCGATCTCCATTGTCGTGACCGCGCTGCTCGTCTGGCACTACGCCGGCCGATGGAAACTCGCCGCCGCGCCGATCGTTTGCTCGCTCGTGGCCGTGGTCTGGCAGCTCGGTGGCGTGACCGCCCTCGGTTACGGCATCGACCCGTTTTCGATCCTCGTCCCCTTTCTGGTCTTCGCCATCGGCGTGAGTCATGGCATCCAGAAAATCTGCACGTTTCGCAACGAGATGTTCCAGGGCCACGACGGACCGACGGCCGCGCGACTCGCGTTCATGCAACTCATTGCGCCGGGCATCGTCGCCTTGCTGACCGACACCGTCGGGTTCCTGACGATGCTCGTGATCAAGATTCAGACGATCCGGGAGCTGGCAATCACCGCCAGCCTGGGGGTGAGCGTGATCGTGATCACCAATTTCTTTTTACTGCCCATCATGCTCTCGTACCTGCGCCTGCCGCCCTCCTACGCGCGCTGGGTGGCCGAGCGCCGGGCCCTGGGCGACGTTCTTTGGGGCCGACTCTCCCGCGAGATGAAGCCCGTGCCCTCGATGGTCATTATCGTGGGGTGCGTGGGGCTGGGCGTTTGGGGGGAACAAAAGGCGGGCCAGATTCGCATCGGCGATACCGCCGCGGGCGTCCCGGAGTTGCGCCAGAATTCGCGCTACAACCGCGACACGCGGGTCGTCACGTCCAAGTTCAGCATCGGCGTGGACATCCTCTCCGTCCTCGTCGAGACCGGCCCCAACGGCTGCATCGACTACGACGTGGTTTCGTTAATGGATGAATTTGAAGGGGCGGTGCGCCAGGTGCCCGGGGTGCAGTCCGTGATTTCGCTGCCCGCCATGGCGAAGATTATCAACGCGGGTTACAGCGAAGGGTCGCTGAAATGGCGGGTGCTGCCCCGCAATCAGCAAGCCCTGGCCCAGGCGGTCTCGCCCATCGAAACTGCGACCGGCCTGCTGAACCGCGACGCCAGCGTGATGCCGATCATGATTTTCCTCGCCGACCACAAGGCGGAGACCCTCTTGGCGGTGACGGACGCCGTTAAGACTTTTGCCGCCGCGCATCCCTCGCCCAAGGCGAAGTTTCAACTCGCCAGCGGCAACGCCGGCGTGATGGCCGCCACCAACGAGGTCGTGCACGCCGCCGAGCGACCGATTCTTCACTGGGTCTTTGGGGCCGTGATTGCGCTGTGCCTGATCACCTTCCGGAGTATCCGCGCCACCTTGTGCATCGTGGTGCCGCTGGCGATTGTCAGCTACCTCGCCTACGCGCTGATGGTCGGTCTCGGGATCGGCCTGAAGACATCGACGCTGCCGGTCGTCGCGCTCGGCATCGGCATTGGGGTGGATTATGGCATCTACATCTTCGCCCGGCTGCAGTCGGCACTGCGCGCGGGGGCCTATTTTGACGACGCGATGTTCGCCGCCCTCAAGGACGCGGGCGCGGCCGTCGTGTTCACCGGCCTCACGCTCGCCATCGGGGTCAGTACGTGGATTTTTTCCAGTCTCAAGTTCCAAGCCGACATGGGCCTCCTGCTGACTTTCATGTTTTTGGTCAACATGGTGGGCGCGATCATCCTCTTGCCTGCGATGGCCCGTTGGTTCTGGCGCAGCCATACCGGACGAACCGCGATACCGTTCCCCATGCGAAAGAAATGAACCGAGCGGCCGCCAAGGACGCAGCTTCCCGGCGCGAGGGGTTACAACGGAACAATGATTCGCGGTCTCTCGCCTGCCCCATCCTGCCTCACCATGAATTCGTCTGATCCCAAACGTCCCGTCACCCGCCGCCAGGCCCTTGGCCTGCTCGGCGCGCTCGCCCTGCCGTGGGATGATCTTCTCGCACAGGTTCCCGCACCGGCGAACGCCGCACCGCGTCCCGGTCCGACGCGCACAGCTCCGTTCGTGCCGCTCGATCCGAACACGCCGGCCGACCTGGCTAATTTTCATCCGCTGTTTGAGCAAATCGCGCGCGACCAGGGGCCGCGTCTTTCCTTCCTGGACGCAAAGTTCAAATCACTCGAAGCCTGGAAGCAGATCGCTCGCCCCGTATTTCGCGAACAGTTGGGTTACTTCCCCGCCGCGCTGCCACTCGCTGCCGACGTCATCAGCCGCGAACAACGCGACGGGTTTACACTCGAGGTGGTGCACATCCATGCGACCCCGGCCTACCACATCCCGGCTCGCGTGCTCATTCCGACGAACCGGCGTGGTCCGTTCCCTGCGGTCCTCGGACTGCACTGTCACAGCGGGCGCTACACCTGGGGGCATGAAAAGATCCTTTCGAGCCCCGGGGACTCGCCGACCCTGACGGAATTTCGCACCAACCGCGATGGCCGTCCGTGGGCCGAATCACTCGTGCGCCGTGGCTATGTGGTGATCATTATCGATGCCTTTTATTTCGGTGAACGCCGGCTGCGGATCGAGGACCTTGAGCCCTCGCGGATTTTCCCCGAAGTCCGCGATGCGTTTACCGCCGCGCGCAAAGCCACGCCCGGATCGGCGGATTGGGTCGCGGCGACCAATCGCGTCTGCAGCTTTTACGAGCACCACACCGCCAAGACGATTACCGCCGCCGGCGCCACCTGGATTGGCCTCCACGTCTGGGATGAAATGCGCACGGTGGACTACCTTCTGAGCCGTGCCGATGTCGATCCTGCCCGTTTGGGCTGCATTGGTTTGTCGGGTGGCGGATTGCGGACGGCGATGCTCATCGCCGCCGACCCGCGGATCAAAGCATCGTGCGTGACGGGTTGGATGACCGCCTACGCCCACCAGCTAAAGCATCACGTCCGCCACACCTGGATGGCCTGGCTCCCGGGGTTGTATCGCTCGCTCGATCTTCCCGACGCCGCCGGCCTGCATGCGCCCGGAGCGTTACTCGTCCAACAATGCCGCCGGGACACGTTGTACCCGATGTCCGGCATGCAGGCCGCCGTCGACCAACTCACGCGCATCTATGCCAAGGCGGAAATGCCGGAGAGGTTCCGGGGAACGTTTTACGACACCATCCACTCCTTCCAACCCCACATGCAGGACGAGGCGTTCGACTGGATGGACCGGTGGCTGTAGCGGTCAGCCGGAAAATTCCGTTGAGTGTTGAAGGTTGAAAGTTGAAAGCCCGGGCGAGCAAAAAATTACTCGAGGGGTCGGCCGCGAAACCGGAGTCACTGATCCGTGTGGCTCGAAGCTAACCCCAAACGAGCTATATCGCTCCGGTCTTTTTCGTTTTCAATTTTCACCTTTCAACCTTCAACTGCACGAGTCCGGCTCAAGTGGGCCGCTGCAGCGACCGGGGATTCTCCCCGGCGCGAAGCGAAATGTCGGCGCCTTCGACGCCGAGTTCCAGGCATTCGAATAAATTGCGCACGCATTGCCCGAGCCGGTCGTGGCCAAAGCCGCCCCGTTCGATATGGCCGACCAAGGTGCGGCCGAGACCGGCGGCCCGATGCTGGACCCGGGCACCGGCCGGACCAGGCGGATTTTCATCCGCCTCGAGGTACGGATCGAGCAGTTCGACGAGCTGGCCTGCTACGTTCCGGGCGGCCTCCGCTTCAGAGTCGGCGTTCTCCGCGGGGGTGGGCAAAAGCGGCCCGATCCGCCGCGCTACGCGGCCCGCGTGCGGCAGATTCAAAGCAACGCGAAAATGAGGTCGATGACGGCTCTCGCTCACGACCACTTCAGGCTCTCTCCGATCATCGGCAGCGTACGGATCCGTTTCCCCGTCGCGGCAAAGATGGCGTTGCACACCGCCGGCGCCGCGGCCGGCAGCCCGGGTTCGCCCAAGCCGGTCGGCGCCGCGGTCGACTTGACGAAATGCACTTCCGCCACCGGTGGGGACTGATTCATTCGCATCATCGGATAGTCGTCGAAATTGCGCTGTACCGCCGCGCCCCGCTCGATCGTGAGACGTTGGAACCACGCGGCACTGATGCCGTCGAACATCGCGCCCTGCACCTGGCTCTCCGCCGAGCTCAGGTTGATGATGATTCCGGCGTCGACGACCGCAGTGAGTTTATTAATCGCGAGTTCCCCCACTTGGCTGACCGTCACGTCGGCCACCAAGGCCACATACGCGTTATTGGTATGGGTGATGGCCAAGCCTTGTCCCTGTCCGCGGGGCCGCGGCTGGCCCCAACCCACTTTTTCCGCGACGAGTTTTAGGACGTTCGTCATCTTCGCCGCGTCAAACCCGCCGCGCCCCCGACCGCCCTCACCGTTCGTCGAGCCCACCTTCATGCTGGCAAGCAAATCGAGCGTGAACGCGAGCGGATCACGACCGGCCGCGTGAGCCAGTTCGTCCATGAAGCACTGCGTGGCCCAAGTGTTGCCGTTGTCTCCGGGCGCCCGCCAATAGCCCGTCGGTACACCGGCGGGCAGCTTGCTGGATTTCACCTGGGCACCCGGAATCGCATTGAACGGAAATCCGCCGTTGGTCATGTCGCCCGGCCCGCCCTGCATCTTCACAAAGGAATCGTGCAGCGCCACGACCTTGCCCGCGTGGTCGAGGCCCGCCTGAAAATAGTGCCAGCCGTTGGAGCGATAGTTGTCGTGCGCAAAATCCTGCTCGCGCAACCACGTGAGTTTGACGGGCGTGCCTTCCAACTTTTTGGCAATCGCCGCCACCTCGATGGAAAACTCGTTGCTGCCGCGCCGCCCAAAGCCGCCGCCGAGACGCGTGACGTGGACGACGACGTCTTTCGGCGCCAGCCCCAAACCCTGCGTGGCCAGGCTCTGGCTGCGGCCGGGCATTTGGGAAGGAACCCAGAGTTCCATGATCCCGTTCTTGAACAGCGCGGTGCAGTTCTGCGGCTCCAGCGTGGCATGGGCGAGAAAGGGATAGTGGTAAACGGACTCGACGGCCTTTGCCCCGGCCGGCAGCGCGGGCCCCATCGCCGCTTTCGCAAGCGCGTCCGCCTGCTTCGCCATCTCGCCGCTATCCTGACTAACCGCGGGGCCTTCGTTCCACTGCACCCGCAACGCCTTGGTCGCGCTAAAGGCGCTCCACGTCGAATCGGCGACCACCGCCACCCCCGAGGGCAAACCCTCGATCCCTTCGAGGGCAAAGGCATCTTTCACGCCGGGCCGGCTCTTCACTTCGTCGAGATTCGCGCTGACAAACTTACCGCCGAACACCGGGCACTTCGTGTACGTCGCGTACACCATCCCGGGCATTTTTTGGTCGAGCCCAAAGAGTCGCTGGCCCGTGACGATCTTCTGGTTGTCGACGCCCGCGACGCGTGTGCCGATCAATTTGAAATGCTTCGGGTCCTTCAGCGGCACGTTCGCCGGAACCGGGAGCGTCGCCGCCTTGCTCGCCAGTTCACCATAGGTGGCGTGACGGTTGGATGCCTGGTGCAGGACCGCGCCGTTCGCCGTCGTGCATTCGCCGGCCGGCACGTTCCAGGTTTGCGCGGCTGCTTCCACCAGCATCGCCCGCGCGGTCGCCCCCGCTTGGCGCAGCGGCAGAAAGTTTCCCGGTGTCGAACCGCTGCCCACCGCCGCCTGCCGGCCGTAGGCCGGATTCAGGTCACCCTGCGTGATCGTCACCTGGCTCCAGGCGACATCGAGTTCCTCGGCAATAATCATGGGCAACGCCGTCTTCGCCCCCTGGCCCATCTCGGAGTTGGGCGCGATTAACGTTACCATGCCATTCGGCGCGATGCTGATGAATGCGTTAGGCGCAAAATGCGTCGCGCTTTGAGCCTCGGCAGTCGTGGCGCCAAAACGCAAATAGGTCCCGACCAGGAGGCCGCCACCGGCCAGCGCGGTGATTTTGATGAAGTGGCGACGGTCCATCGTCAGGGGCGCGGGATCGAACGAGGCTTTCATGGCAGGCAGGAAGGGTTTCAGGGAGGGCAACGATCAGGACGGACAAACGCGTGCGGGGAGGCGGCCTTCGTCGGGATAGTTTTAGCGGCATGGCCAAAATCCCATTTAGGCAAGCCCTACCTTGGCGCCTCATCCCACCCCGACGCAAACTCGATTTGCGGTAGAGACCAGTCATCGACCGTGAGCTAATTCTGCTTCTGTCGCGAAGGCGGGTGACCTAGCTTAGGGAGGATGGGCCACCCATGACGAAAGCACCGTCTCATTTCCGCTGGCTGCTGCTTTTGACGATTCCGGCGCTGTGGTGCCTGCTCGACG
>CANJNJ010000158.1 GCA_947474995.1 Opitutaceae bacterium
AAATTGGGTGCAGGGGTTGGATTTGAACCAACGACCTTCAGGTTATGAGCCTGACGAGCTACCAGGCTGCTCCACCCTGCAACAAGCGGAGCGGCAAAGTTTCGCCGGGGTCGGGCACTGTCAACGCCTTTCTCGCCTTTTCCCGTACTTCGCGCTTGCCAGAGCCTCCCGCGAAGGGTCTGTTGCCCGGCTCTGTCAGTCGAAAGTCATCATCCATAAACAACCAACCGCATCCATCGATCGCAAGGCGGCCCACTGGCCGACCTGTGTCTCGTAAGATACATAGATCATCATGAGCATCACCGTCACACCTAAAGACCTGCTCGACGCAGGCGTGCACTTCGGACACCAGACCAAACGCTGGAATCCCCGCTCGAAGCCCTTCATCTTCGATCACCGCCAGGGCATCACCATTATCGACTTGGTCAAGACCCACGACGCCTTGGCCAAGGCCTGTGCGTTCCTCGAGGACGTTGTCGCCAGCGGCAACAATGTGCTCTTCGTCGGCACCAAGCGCCAGGCCAGGGAAATCGTTCGTGAGGCGGCCACTTCGGTCAACATGCCCATGTGCGTTGACCGGTGGTTGGGCGGCACGCTGACGAATTACGAGACCGTCAAGAAATCCATCGCCAAGTACAAGAAGTACCAAGCCATGGAAACGAGTGGCGAAATGGCCAAGCTCCCCCGCAAGGAAGAGTCCGCCATCAAGCGCGAGATGACGCGCATGCAGAAAAATTTCAGCGGTATCGCCGACATGGGTGGCCTGCCGGCCGCCATGTTTGTGGTCGACATCAATCACCACAAGATCGCGGTCGCCGAGGGCTCCCGCGCCGGTATTCCCTGCGTCGGAATCTGTGACACGAATTCGGATCCCGGCACGGTTTCGCACCCGATCCCGGGCAACGACGACGCCGTGAAATCCATCCGCATCCTCGTCGAGACGGTGACGGCGGCGATTCAGAGCGGTTTGGCGCAGCGCGATCAGCGCCGGGCCCAACGCGGCCAGGCCGATATCAAGGCCACGCAAGCTGGCGCCGAGACGGCTCCCGTGCCCGCGGCTGAAATCGGTGGCGAAGTCGATCTTTCCAGCTTGGTGCTGCCGGCCGACGTGGTCGCGGTCGTCGAGGGCGACGCCGCGTTGCTGAAGAAGAAGATTGTCCGCGCGAAGCGCCCGGCCGTTAAAGCCGAGTAAGCGCGGGCTGCGACTTCACCAACCCATCCCTACTTAATGAGCACCATTATCACCGCTCAAATGGTCGGCGACCTGCGCGAAACAACCGGCGCAGGTTTGCTCGACTGCAAGAAAGCTCTGACGGAAGCCAACGGCAACGTCGAGGAAGCCATCACGATCCTGCGCAAAAAAGGCGCGGCGTCGGCGGCCAAAAAATCCGACCGTGCCACCAAGGAAGGCTTGATCGAGAGCTACATTCACGTCGGCGCCAAGGTTGGCGTTCTCATCGAAGTGAATTGCGAGACCGACTTCGTGGCCCGCAACGAGGAGTTCCGCGCGTTTGTGAAGGACCTCTGCCTGCAAATCGCGGCCGCGAGCCCGACCTACGTGTCGCGCGAGTCCGTACCAGAGGCGGATCTCGCCAAGGAACGCGAAATTGCCGTCGCCCAAGTGCTGGGCAAGCCGCCCGCCGCGGTGCAGAAGATCGTCGAGGGCAAACTGGAGAAGTTTTACGCGACGGTGTGTCTCGTTGACCAACCGTTCGTCAAGCAGCCCGACAAGACGGTGAAGGACCTTCTTACCCAGCAGATCACGAAGATCGGGGAGAACATCCAAATCCGCCGGTTTGTGCGCTACCAGATCGGTTCCTGAGGCAAAAAATTTTTCCAAGGCGCCGCGGGCAACCGTGGCGCCTTTTTGTTTTCTATCGCGTGAGCGGCTGGCGGAGTTCACGGTCGGCAGGCTGTCATGAACTTTGCCGTGCTGTTACCGAGTCGACCGAGGGTAGCCCGCTTCGGGAGAAGCGGGACAAATCGGATCGAGCGAACCTTCGGTCACTGCTCACCCGGGCCGGGCTGCGACCAAGCCGTGCCGGACCGCCGCTAGTCTCGGCCAAATCTATTTAATTGTGTCCTCTTCCTTCAAAGTCACGCGGGTGGATATCGTCATCCGCGGTCTGACGAATCGCTGCCCGAATTGCGGCGGCCGGACGTTGTTCAAGGAAGGCACGCTTTTTTCAGTCAACAAGGCCTGTCCCGCCTGTGGGTTCGAAATCGAGCGGGCGAACGACGAGGGTTTTTTCCTCGGCTCCATGTCGCTGAACTATGGAGTGACCTTGGGGTGTTACCTGACCCCGGTGGCGCTCCTGTGGTATCGGAAGGATATTGGTGATACGACGGCGGTCGTGCTCGCCGCGGTGGGCGCACTGTTGTTCCCCGCTCTGTTCTATCGGTCATCGCGCAGCTGGTGGCTGATGAATTACTATATTTTTTTCCCGCAGCACCTTCCGAGCAACGGAGGGACGGGTCGGGCGGGGTAGGGGGCAAGTTGCGTCGCGCTCGGCACGCCCTTTCAGCTCGCGTTCATTGGCGCCGCGACGACCCCGTCGCGGTTTTTCGCCTCTCAACGCGGCGAGGGCGCCGCGTCTCCAGTAAAACCGCCGTTTTCGGGCGGTTTGGCGCTCATCAGGGCCGCTTTTCGGCTGCCCGATTTTTCGGCTTCCGTTTTCCAAGTCCCGCCCTACGTTTGCCAGTCCTGTCCGTCGCAGCTGCCGCAACGGAGGGATGTCACGGAGAGGTGGCAGAGTGGTCTATCGCACCTGACTCGAAATCAGGAGTGGGGCAACCCACCGTAGGTTCAAATCCTATCCTCTCCGCCATCCTTCGCCTGAGCGCCAGCGAAGGCGAAGGATGCCCTCCAAAGCTACAGCGGCGGAGGGCGCGTCAAGTCACCTCGGGGCCAGGCTTCGGATGGCTCGGCCCTCGTTATCCCTCGATGGCTTTTCCGTTCGCTTTGGGATGCTGGCTCGGTGCATGCGCTCGCCGCTCCGCGCGCGGAGAATGGGGTCGCGGTGTTTTCCGATCTCCCGCTCTTCGATTTTCCGCTCGTGATCGTCGAGCAGGCGGAAATCGCGCTGACGACGAACCGCGCGACGCCCCTGCAGGAGGCCATTCCTCTGCTGTGAACGGGCGCCGCCGCCGGTCGGGTGCATCTCCGAGTGGTTGGGCCCGCTTCTCCCGAGGCGGGCCACGCCAGATGTCGCCCGCTTCCATCGAACCTTCCCTCCCGGCCCTTTCGGGCAGGGCTACGACGAGGAAGTGCCTGACCGCCTCCCACGGCAAGCCTCCACCAGTTAACGATACAAATACACGCGTCCTTCCGTCGACGAAGAGGTCGTCGGATAATCGTCCCATCAAGCGCGGACGGGAACCGGGGGGTGTCGGCGAGCCGGCGGCCCCGTTCTCAATCCCCACCCAACCATGAAACCATCCCTTCCCCCCTGCGCGCTACTCCTGGTCGCCGCGGGCTTTTTCCTCGGCGTGGGCCGATTGCCGGGGCAGACGCCGGCCCCCAAGCCCGCCAGCTCTGAAGTCGTGGAAATGTCCCCGTTCGAAGTCCCCGCCGAGTCGAACCGCGGCTATATCGCCTCCGAGACCATGACGGGCACGCGGGCCAAGACCCAGATCATCGATCTGCCGTACTCGGTCAACATCCTCACCAGTGAATTCTTTGAGGACTTCGGGATTTTTGAACTGTCGGACAATGTGACGCAGATCAGCGGTTTCACCGGCCTGGATGTCGGCGGCAATTTTTCGCTGCGGGGCTTCATTTCCACTAATCAGCTGCGCGACGGTTTCTTCCGCCTAGGACGCTACGGCTCGAGCAACATCGACTCGATGGAGATCATCAAGGGATCCAGTGCCGCCATCTACGGCCGCACCTCTCCCGGCGGAATGATGAACATGATTTCCAAGAAGCCCAGGGGAACGGCGAGCCAGAAACTCTCGGTCAACCTGGGTGACTACGACACCAAGCGTTACACCCTCGAAACCACCGGGCCGCTTTTCTCCGAAAAGCTCGGCAAGACCAACTACGTTTTGACGGCCAGCGTCTACGAGCGCGGCTACGACGTCGATTACGCCCTGATGCGCAATCTGGAATATTACTTTGCGGCCGATCACGTGTTCGCCAATGGCTCCAAGTTATTCGTCTCGGCAGAGTCATTCGACCAGACCCGCAAATCTCCGGTGGCGCCCGCGCCGCTGGTGGTCGATCAGAAAGGCACGACGGCCACGACGGATGACGTGGCGGTGGGGTATGCGCTTACCCTGGGTAAAGTCAGCGCCTACGGCCCGAACAGCCAGCTCAACCGGGGCAACACCTCGCTGACCGCCACCTACGAGAAGACGATCAGTTCTGTTTTCAGTGCGCGCATCTCGGGCAATTACTACCTGGCCCGGCGCGATGACTATAATCAGAACATGAGCTGGGGCACGGTTAACATCAACCGGCCGGGCGGCGTGGCCTCGACGGTCACACGAGGCAACGCGACCGCGACCAACAACGCCTTCGTGCCTTCGTGGGGGCGGATCATCGAGGACGGTGGAGCCTTCCAGGCGGATGTGCTGGCGCATTATTGGACCAACGATCGCGCGATTGAGCACCGCACGCTGGTCACCATCGATTTCAACGACTATTACCGCTGGGATCCGACGATTGGCACGATGGGCCCGACCAACCCCCTCGCGGTGGCGTGGAATCAGGTGCGCACCGTGACGCTGGACGCACAGCTCCGGCCGGTCGGCCCGATCGCCTATTTCCCGGTGTGGCACGATGCGGTCAACGGTTACGTCTCCACGCGCAAGTTTCGGCGCCGCACCACGGCATTCGGCGGCAATGTGCGCGAGCAGGCGATCCTGTTCAACGGCCGGTTGCTCGCCTCGGCCGGCGCCCGGTTCGACTACTTTCGCTGGCGGCACCGCGATTTTTCCACCGCCGCATCCACCTTCACCCCCTTCGTCCCCGGCTACAAACCGGGTGACCTGATCCGCAAGACGATCTCGCAGGTGAAGCCGAATGTGGGCGTGAATTTCAAGGTCCGGGAAGACTTCCGCCTTTTTGCGAATTACAGCGAAAGCTACTTTGTCGCCCAGGGCGACAACCCGATCGAAATCGTCAATCCCACCTATAAGCCGGAATCCGCCGCGGGTTGGGACTACGGCTTCAAGGGCGCGCTCCTCGACAATCGCCTGAGCTACACGGTGAGCGGATACTACATCGATCGTCATAATGTGACGGTCGATGATATCGATCCCATCACCTTCACCGCGGTCTCGCGGCGCGACGGTGACCAACTGGTGCGCGGCTACGAAGTTGATCTCACCTGGCAGATGACCAAGGAATTTTCCTTCGTCGGCAGCTACGGCGACGTGCACTCCAGGTATACCGATTTTGGCACCGCCAACCCGCAGGCCGTGGGGCGGGGAGTCCAATATGTTTCGCCGTATAACGGCAGCCTGAGCGTCAAGTATGCCCCGGGCCGCGGGGCTCTGCAGGGCTTTTCGGCCAATGTGGGCGTCACGTTTGTGGGTGCGACGCCGACGGAGACGCCGATTGCCGGCGACGTGGTCGTGACCCAGGCGGGCACCGGCCAGCGCATCGTCACGAGTTCCACGGGCCAGTGGAAGCTCAAGGCCCCGTCCTACAACCTGTGGAGCGCCGGGGTCCGCTACACGCTCGGCGGAACCTCCAAGTATTCCCACACCTTCGCGCTCAATGTGCAGAACGCGCTGGATAAGGATTATTTCAAGCCGGGCAGCGGCGGCGCTTCCCGGATCCTGCTGGGCGACCGGCGCTCGCTCTTCTTTACCTACACGCTCGGCCACAAAGGTGCGACGTTTTAGAGGTGGCTTAGCACGTGTGACCAACGTGCACTGGAGCCGCGACGCCCTCGTCGCGGATTTTTCTCAAGGCGACGCGGCGAGGGCGCCGCGTCCCCAGGAGACGAACGTTTTCGGCCGGCTAGAAATTCATGACAACCCCTAATGGTCCGGTCCGCGCGTCGGAGGCTTGCCGCCCCGGCGGAGCGGTCATCTCATCGCTGATGAAAATCCGCGCGTCTTTTGCGGCCTTGGTTGCCCTGCTGGGTTTTGTGGCCACGGCCGGGGCCGCGGGGACCGCATCTCGCCCGAACATCATCTTCATCCTCGGTGACGACGTCGGCATCGGTGATGTCGGTTTCAGCGGTGCCGACCGCTACCAGACGCCGCACCTCGACACCCTCGCGCGTGGCGGCACCATCTTCACCCACGCGTACGCGGAACCGCTGTGCGGGCCGTCTCGGGCCACGATTCTGACCGGCCGTTATGTGTTTCGCACGGGGGCGACGAACCAGGATTCGACCGGGCGCTTCACTCCGGGAGCCGAGACCATGATGCCGAAGATCCTGAAGCAGGCGGGCTACGTCACGGCCTCGATTGGCAAGTGGGGCCAGCTTCCGCTCGGACCAGCCGCGTTCGGTTTCGACGACTACCTGAAATTCGAGGGCAGCGGCATCTACTGGAACACGCAGGAAAAAGGGAAAACCTTCGAGTTGAACGGCCAGACCGTTCCCTTGCGCGACCAGGAATACCTGCCCGAAGTCATGCACGCCCATCTCGTGGATTTCATCACGAAGCACCACGACGATCCCTTCTACATCTACTACTCGATGTCGCATGTGCATGCGGAAATCCTGCCGACGCCGGACAGCGCGTCCGACAGCAAGGACCTCTACGCCGACAACGTTCGCTACATGGACAAGCTCGTGGGCAAACTGATCGCCGAATTGGAACGCCAGCATCTGCGCGAAAACACCTTGATCGTCTATTTTGGCGACAACGGCACGGGCGAACTGTTCGCCGATCAATCGACGGTGGGCGGCCGCCGGCTGCTGGGCGAAAAGGGCTCGATGCTGGAGGGCGGCAGTCGCGTCCCGCTGGCGGTCAACTGGCCGGGCGTCACGCCCGCCGGAAAAGTCTCCCACGACCTGATCGATTCGAGCGATTTCTTCCCCACGTTTGCCGAACTCGTCGGGGCGAAACTTCCCGGAGACCGGACCATCGACGGCCGCAGCTTCCTGCCGCAGGTGCGGGGAGAGAAAGGCCGCCCGCGCGAATGGGTTTTCATCGAACTCGCCCGGATGTGGTATGTCGCCGATCAGAAATGGAAGCTCACCGAGAAGAGTGAACTGTTCGATCTCAGCGGGGCGCCGTGGGCGGAGAAGCTCGTGCCCGCCGACACGAAGGATCCCGCGGCCATCGCGGGACGCAAGAAGCTCCAGACCGCGCTCGCGCAATTGAATCCGGCCGGCGGAATTCTTGACGACGGTGACGGCTCGGGCCGGCATGCCGGGCGCAAGGAAAAGCAGGCGAAGAAAAAGAAATCCAATTGAGCGTGCTCCAGGTTAACCCATGAGATCCCTTTTCCCGCCCCTGTTCGCCGCCCTGGTGCTGGCGGTGGCCACCCTCCGGGGGTCGGACTCCGCCGTCTTCGCCGCGGTTCGGGCCGCCGATGATGCGCGCGTCGCCGCCACGATCGCCGCCGATCTCGCCCGCCTCGACAGCCTCTATTCCGCCGATCTCCGCTACGTTCACTCCAGCGGGAAAATCGACAATAAGGCGGAACACCTCGAAGGCGTCGCCCGGCGCACCAACGCCTACGAGAAATTCGATTACCGGTCGCGGGAGTTTCTGGCGGCCGGACCGGGTGTGGTGCTGATGACGGGCCGGGTCGTGATTCACTCCACCACCGCCACGGGAAAAAATCTCAACGACGTGACGTTTCTCGCCGTCTGGCGCGAAGAGCAGGGCCATTGGCGCCTCCTCGCCTGGCAGGCCGGCAAGAATCCACCGGGCGGGCCCGGGAAGAAATAATGTACCCCGCCGAATCCCAGTCGTCTCCCACGATCGCCCACCGATGAAATCAATGCGTTGGTTGGCCGCGAGCGCGGTCGTTATACTCGAACTTCTTTCCGCCGGCTTGTGGGGGCGCGATATTTTGGTGGAGACGCCGGGCCAATTGGCCGGGGCCCTGAAAGCAGCCCGACCGGGCGATGGGGTGATCCTCAAAAACGGCGAGTGGAAGGACGCCAAAATTCTGGTCACCAGCGGTGGCGAACCGGGCCGGCCGGTCGAGATTCGGGCCGAGAGTCCCGGTGGCGTCACGTTGAGCGGCGGTTCGATTCTGGCGCTCAACGCCCCCCACGTGACAGTGGCCGGGCTGCTGTTCCAAGGCGGCGCGATTACCCAGAACGCCGTGATCCAATTCAACTCCCACCACGGCATCGTCCACGACACCGCGGTCATCGACTACAATCCCGTCTCCTTCGGCACGGCCTACTACTGGGTTTTTTTCAGCGGCGACGATAATCGCGTCGAGCGCTGCTATTTCAAGGGGAAGAATAACCTGGAGCCCCTGATGGGGAACGCGATCGAGGAGAGCCGTCGCAACGCGGTGGTTCGGTCGTATTTCAAAAACATACCGTACGTTCCGGAGGCCAATGGGCGGGAAATCATCCGGGTCTGGGGTTCCGGAAAAATCGAGGAGCGCGACGACGACGGAGCCTACTTTACGATCGAAGATAATCTCTTCGACCACGCGGATGGCGAGGGCGTCGAGACCATCTCCCTCAAATCCAATCACAATGTGGTGCGGCGGAACACGGTGGTGGCGACACGGGGTGGCATCAATATCCGGCGGGGCAATTTCAATACCGTGCAGGAAAACATTGTCCTCGGGCAGGGCCTCGAACTGGCCCACGGACTCCGCATGTCGGGGCGGGATAATCTGGTGCAGGGGAATTTCGTGTCCGGTTGCGATTACGGCATCCGCGTCGCCTGCGGTGAGTTCATTGCGAATGCGCTCACGCCGGCCTACGTGCCCGACGTGAAACCAAACGGGAGGAAGACCGCCCAAGTGCGTATTCCCACGTACCCGCAAGTCACGCGTCTCGTGCTCGCGGACAATGTGATTGTGGGCAGCACTGGCCCGGACTTGGAGTTCGGCTCCGATTACCGGAAGCACTGGCCGGAATCGCAGCAGGTTCTGCTGCCCGAGGAGTGCCGGATTGAAAACAACCGGTTTGTCCGGCCCCACGGTGGCACCTCGGTGGTCATCTCGGCTGCCGACTCCAAGCCGCCGTTCGACCGGTTCAAATTCAAGCCCAACCACTTTGCGGGTAATATCCTCCTCGATGGAACCAAGGCCGCGGCCGAGCCGATCGCTGGATGCGAGGGAAGGCCCCTGCCGACGGGTTGGTCCGAAGCGGCGGAGCGCGGCAGCTTGAAGCCCCTCACGGCCAGGGACGTTGGGCCGGCGTGGGTGATCGCGCGGCGGGACGCTGGGAATTTGGCCGTGGAGGAATCGACCGCCAGCGAACGGCCCGGCGCGCAGGATCCGCGGCCGAAGAAGAAGGGTCGGTAGAACGGAATGATGGCCTTGTCCCAACGCCGAGCGCTTGAGACCGCCGTCAACTCCAGTATCCGCCCCTATCACTCGTCATGAAAATCGCGTTAACTTTTGTCATCTTGGTCGGCCTGCTCGGACGGGCTGCTCCGGCGGGCGCGGCCGGGAGCCCGTCGCGTCCAAACATCATCTTCATCCTGGCCGATGACTACGGCGTGGGGGAAGTCAGCGCCTACGGGGCGGACAACTACAAGACGCCGAATATCGACGCCCTGGCGCGTGGTGGCACCCGTTTCACCCACGCCTACACGCCGTCGCTGTGCGGACCTTCGCGCGCGACCATCCTGACCGGACGCTACCTTTTTCGAACCGGGGCCACGAATCAGGACGCGACGGGACGTTTCACGCCCGCCATGGAAACGATGATGCCGAATATCCTGAAGCCGGCGGGCTATGTCAGCGCCGCGATTGGCAAATGGGGTCAGCTTCCCCTCGGCCCCGCCGAATTCGGGTTCGACGAATATCTGAAATTTCAGGGCAGCGGCATCTATTGGAACACTCAGGACAAGGGCAAAAAGTACGAGGTGAACGGCAAAACCGTGCCGCTGCGCGACAAGGAATATATGCCCGACGTGATGCACCGGCTCGCTGTCGATTTCATCACGCGCCACCACGACGAGCCCTTCTATCTTTACTACTCACTGTCGCACGTGCACGCCGAGATCCTGCCCACCCCGGAGAGCGCGTCCGACAGCAAGGACCTTTACGCGGACAACGTGACCTACATGGACAAGCTGGTCGGGAAGCTCATCGCTGAACTCGATCGGCAGCACCTGCGCGAGAAAACTCTGATCGTTTTCTTCGGCGACAACGGTACGGCCAATGTCCTCGCCGATCGCGCCATGATCGGCGGGCGTCGCCTCGACGGGGCGAAGGGTTCCATGCTGGAGGGTGGCAGCCTTGAGCCGCTGATCGTGAACTGGCCCGGCGTCACGCCGGCCGGCCAGGTCCGCAGCGACCTGATCGATTCAACCGACTTCGTGCCGACGTTTGCGGAAATGGCCGGTGCGAAACTGCCCGAAAAAAAGAAGATCGACGGTCAAAGCTTTGCCGGGGCGATTCGCGGCGAACCCGGGCAGGCACGCGAGTGGGTTTACCTGCAGCTTGCCAAGGAATGGTATGCGCGAGAAGCCGGCTGGAAACTGACCCAGGCCGGCAAGCTCTTCGACATGAGTGACGCGCCGTTTTCCGAAAAACTCGTGCCGACCGACAGCCGGGAAACCGCGGCGATCGCCGCGCGCCAACGCCTGCAGGGAGCACTCGATCAACTGGATCCCGCCAGCGGGTTCGTGGATGACGGCGACGGTACCGGCCGGCACGTCGGGCGGCAGGAAAACCGGGCCAAGAGGAAAAAGAAGAGCAACTGACGTTGCCAACACCGCCCAGATTCGCGTCGCCTTCAAAGTCCGGCCACCATGCCACTCCATCTTCCCTCAACCAACCCGACCCAAAGGCGTCGTGTCACCTATTGGG
>CANJNJ010000159.1 GCA_947474995.1 Opitutaceae bacterium
AATCTCCGTTTCGCGGGCAGGCCCCACCACAGGACGACACCGCTGAGCGTCATGACGATCACGCCCAGCGCGACGGCGTCCATCGAAAGGGCCCAGACTTGGGTGAGTATCCAATCCCGCTGGCTGCGAGGATCGCCCCGCCTTACGCCGGTAAACGTGTGGAGAGTCCGCAGGGCGCCCCAGGCATTCAAATCAGTGCGCTGCACCTGGGCGCGGCCTGCCTTCAGGTCGGCTTTGATTTCAAACTGGAGTCCGGGCCGATTGGCGCGGAATTCGAATCGGGTGTCGTCGGGTTGCGTGGTGACTGAATCGATTTCGCCGGCGATGGCCAGCTGGCGCATCAGGTCCTGGGCGCGTTCGACGGCGTTACCGGGCGTGGGCGATTGAATGGACCGTTCGTAATGGGAGATCTTCCGATTCGGATAGAATTCAGCAAATTTCCAATCGCCGTGGTTGAGCAGCAACCCGGTGAGGGCGAAGAGCCAGATAAAGAACAGGAAGTAGAGCCCGAGAAAATAGTGCAGCCGGCGGTTCCAGTTCCGCCACGGGCCGCCGGGGCTGGAAACCGATTTAACCGACGACGGCATAGACGAGTCCTCCAAAGGAAAGTGCGCCGGCGGCGAGGAGCATGAGCCCGACGCGCCGTTCGGCCCGCAGGATGGCCCACAGGTAAAGGCCGCTGCCGGTGATGAAAATCAGGAGATAGACCGTGGCATCGGCGAGCCAGCGCCATGCTTGCATAAACGGCGAGTTGCCGCGGATGGCGACGAGGTGCGGCCCGGGCAGTTTGTGCAGATAAATCATGGCGTCCCACAGACCCGGCTCGCGACGGGTGATGACCGCCGTGCGCGTGGCGACGGAGAGATCGACGATCGTTTCGCGGCCGGGGAAATTCACCGTGATCGACATCCGGCGGTCCCGCGGGATGTAACGGAGATTCCAGATTTCCCCGCCGACCCCGACTTCGTCCAGCACGGCGCGCGCCGCGGCGAGTTGCTCGCGGCCTTTCAGTTGTTCGAAATCCGCCGGAATTGTGACGTCATCCACGTTCCGCGACAACACCGCTGCGCCGCTGCCGGGCACCCAGGAATGCACGAGAAAGAAAACGCTGAGCGCAAAGACGACGAGAAACGGACTGAGAAACAACCCGGCATAAAGATGCAGGTCGCGCGTGACGGGGTAGAGCTGCTTGGTCATGAACTCGGGCGCCGCGGGTGAAGGGCGCGGCATCGCTGTCTGGTTACTTGCCCGTCTTGGCCTTCGCGGCCGCGGCCTCGTCGATCACCTTGAGGTGCTTGGCCGGCTCCTTGTTGAAGTCCGCTTCGCAGTCCTTGCAGCAGAAGCGGACGAGGCGGTCGGGTTGGCCCGCGGCCTTGAGCACAAAATCCTGGACCAGGCCCATGCTGCCGCCCTCGAGTTTGTCGCCGGAGACGGCGCAGGTGGAGAGGGGGTAGGCGGCGCGGGCCTTGGCGAGCCACGTGACGTCGGTCTTTTCGTCCACCCGCGTGAGCTGGCTGGTCGACGACTTGGCCGAACCTTTGTCACGCTCCTTGCCATCATGGGCGAGGACCGAAACAGCGGTGCCCAGACTGATGGCAAGGGCGACAAGGAGTGGGCGGGAAGCGGTGGTTTTCATCGGGAGAGATTCGAAATGATCACATACTTAAAGGCTCAACTCACGCTTTTCCCTCAGCGATTGCGCCGGATTTTTCAACCTGCGGAATGCGGGCGGAGCATCGCCACGGTCGGAACGTGCCACCGCCCGCTCAGTCCTGCGATCGGCGAAGCCGAAGGCCATAGTGCCACGGCGGCAAAGCGAAACTTTCTCCATCGACCTCGAGACCAGCCTCGTTCGCCCAGGCGACGATTTGCGCGGGCCGCGGGCGGATGGCGAGGCTTGGGCCGCGCGGGGTCGCGAGGTCGCTGCGCCAGTGGATGACGGCGACGAGCCCGCCGGGGCGAACGACGGCGCGGGCGGCGCGGAGCAGGGCGACGGGTTCCTGCCCATGCAGGATGTTGAAGAGGAGGGCGGCCTCGCACGAACCTGTCGGCGCCGAGAATCCGCCGACCAGTATGTCGCGAAGGGAAGCGTCGATGTTGGGCACGCCCACCGCGGCGGCGCGGGTTCGCGTCGTCGCGACCATCGAGGCCTCGATATCGTGGGTGAACACGCGACCACGGGTCCGCCGGGCCAGAGGGAGCGTGAACGTGCCGTAACCGCAGCCCAGCTCGGCCACGTCGCCGGTCGTCGGGCCGAATTCGAACGCGTCGAGTATGGCCGGCACGTCGAAGAGCGTCTCCCAATAATCCTGCGGCGGCATGCCGCTTTCGCGTAGAAGCATGGTGGGGGTCAGCGCGGGTGGCGCATGAAGTGGATCGTGATATTTTGAAATCGTCGCCAACATGAACGATCCGAACCGATCTTAGCCTGCATCCATCACACTCAGAGGTGTGATGGATGCACCCTGTCGGGCCGACTTTGTCGGGGCTAACCGCGACGAAGTCGCCTTTCCGCACTCGGAGAGTGCGGAAAGCGGATGCGCCAAGTTGAAAAAATTGTGATGCATCCGGGTTAGCACACTCTTCTCTCACGCTTGGGAACTTTTTCGATCGTGTTCGAACCAGGCGTACAGCACCGGCAAAACAACGAGCGTCAACAGGGTCGAACTGATGATGCCGCCGATGACAACGGTGGCGAGGGGGCGCTGCACCTCGGCGCCCGCCCCGGTGGCAAGGGCCATGGGTACGAAACCCAGGCTCGCCACCGCGGCGGTCATCAGCACCGGGCGGAGCCGGGTCAGCGAACCTTCGATCACGGCGTTGAGGGCGGTCAGGCCCTCTTCCCGCAGCTGGTTGAAGTAGCTGACCAGCACGACGCCGTTGAGTACGGCGACGCCGGTGAGCGCGATGAACCCGATCGCGGCGGTAATGCTGAACGGCATGCCGCGCAGCCAGAGCGCGGCCACGCCGCCGGTCACGGCCAGCGGCACGCCGGAATAAACCAGCAGAGCCTGGCGGAGTGAACCGAACGCCAGGAAGATGAGCACGAAGATGAGCACCAGCGCGGACGGCACGACGATCATGAGCCGGGCGCGCGCCTCCTGCAGGTTTTCAAACTGGCCGCCGAACTCGACGAGATAACCCTCGGGCATCTTCACCTGCGCGCGGATCGCCTGCTCCGCGGCCCGCACGTAGCCTTCGATGTCGCGCGTCTTCAAATTTACCATCAGGGCCGCGCGCCGCTGGCCACCGTCGCGCTGGATGGGCTCGACGGTCTTCAGCGTCGAGAACTCCACCGCCTGGCCCAGGGGCAGCAGCCCGGTTTCGCCGACCCGCAACGGGAGTTGCTGGATCTGGGCGTCGTCCGCCCGCAACTCCTCGGCCATCCGCACCACGATGTCGTAATGCCGGTTGCCCTGCACGATGGCGCCGGTGACCTGGCCCGCCAGCGCGGTCGTCACGGCCTTGTTCACCTCGCCGGCCTGGAGGTTGTGGCGGCGAAGCACGTCGCGCTTCACGCTGATCTGCAGTTGTGGCGTGCGACCCTCCGTCTCATACTCGACCTCGGCCACGCCCGGGGTCTTTTCGAGGATACCCTTGATTTGTCCGGCGAGCGGTTCGAGCACATCGTAGTCGGGCCCGAAAATCTTCACGGCCAGCTCGGCTTTGGTGCCCTCGAGCATTTCGTTGAAACGCATCTCGATCGGTTGCGCGATCAGGAGGTCGAAGTCCGGGTTGATCTTCTTGATCGCCGCCGCCAGTTGTTCGCGCAACTCCGCCTTGTTGGTCGGCCGGCCGGGGGTTTGGGGCCATTCGGCCACGGGCCGATAGAAGACATAGACGTCGCTCTCGTTGGCCGGCATCGGATCCGAGGCGATTTCACTGGTGCCGATGCGCGAGTAGATTCGCGTGATTTCGGGAAACTCGGCGCGCAGCCGTTGCTCGACCTCAATGTCACCCCGGATTGATTCCGCCAGACTCAGGCCGACGGGTTTGTAGAGCATCGCCGTGATCGAGCCCTCATCGAGCTTCGGCACGAACTCGGCGCCGAGGTGCTGGAACCGCCAGAGGGACCCGGCGAAAAGCGCGGCGGCGGCGAGGACCACCAGCCAGCGCAGGCGCATCGCCCGGTGGAGCACCGGGGCGTAAACGCGCTTGGCCGCCCGGATGAGGGCGTTGTCGTCTTCGCTGACGTTTCCGCCCAGCGCGAACGAACAAAGCGCCGGCATGAGCGTGAGCGAGAGCACGAGCGCGCCACCGAGCGCGAGCATCACGGTGAGCGCCATGGGATGAAACATTTTTCCCTCGATCCCGGTGAGGGCGAGAATGGGAATGTAGACGACCGCGATAATGACGACGCCGAAGAACATGGGGGAACCCACCTGCCGGGCCGCCGCGAGTACGGTCCGGGTGCGTTCCTCCGCGGTCAGCGTCCGGCCGAGCTGGTGCTGGCGCCGGCCGAGCTGGCGGACGATATTTTCCACGATGACGACCGCGCCGTCGATGATGAGGCCGAAATCCACCGCTCCCAGGCTCATCAAGTTGCCCGAAATGCCGAATTGCCGCATGCCGATGAGCGCAAAGAGAAACGAGAGCGGGATCGCGGCGGACACGATGAGGGCGGCCCGCCAGTTGCCGAGCAGCAGCAGGAGGACGGCGACGACGAGCACGGCGCCCTCCAGCAGATTTTTTTCCACCGTGGCGATCGTCCGGCCGATGAGCAGCGAGCGATCATACTGGATTTGGATTTCCACGCCGGCGGGGACTTTCGTTTGAATGTCGGCGAGCCGGGCTTTCACCCGTTCCGCCACCGTGCGGCTGTTTTCGCCGGCGAGCATCAACGTGGTGCCGATCACGGCCTCGCGACCGTCGAGGGTCGCGGCGCCGGTGCGGAACTTCGTCCCCACTCTGACCTCAGCGACGTCGCGCACGAGCAGCGGGGTGGTCCCGCCGCCGAATTTGAGCGGCAGGTTGGCGATGTCCTCGACGTTCTGTACGCGGCTGATCGCCCGGATGGCCAACTGCTGGCCGCCGCGTTCGATCACGCCACCGCCAGCGTTTTCGACATTTTGGGCGATGAGATCGGCCAGTTCGCTAAACGTGAGATTTCGTTCCGCCAGGGCTCCGGGCTTGGGCTGGATCACAAATTGCTTTTCCAGGCCGCCCGTCTGGTTGATTTCCGCGACGCCCGGCACGGAGCGCAGCAGCGGCTTGATGAGGTACTCCTGGACTTCGCTCAACGCGATGAGTTGCTCGACCTCCGTGGCGGGCTTGGTCGGGGCGTCGGCGCGATAGGTGACGCTATAGTAAAGAATTTCACCCAACCCCGTGCTGATCGGCGCCAGCTTGGGCAGCACGTGGGCGGGGAGTTGTTCGGCGATGCCCTGCAGACGCTCCGCCACGAGCTGCCGCGCGCGATAGATATCGGTGCCGTCCTTAAATTGGAGTGTCACCTGCGACAGTCCGATTTTGGTGAGCGAGCGGAGGTCGGTCACGCCGGGGACGCCGGCGAGCGCGAGCTCGATCGGCTGGGTGACCAGCTTTTCGGATTCCTCCGCGGCGAGGGCGGGGATCGCGGTGTTAATCTGCACCTGGACGCCGGTGATGTCGGGTACGGCGTCGATCGGCAGGTGCGCGGCCGACCAGAGGCCGAGGCCGAGCAGGGCGCAGGCGGCGAGCAACACAATGGCCCGCTGGCGCAGCGAAAACTCCAGAATCCGGTCGATCATGGCACGACCTCCGCGGGAGCGAAGTCGAGGCCCGTGAGTTCCTGCAATTTCAGCCCGGCCTCGAGCGCTTCCCGCTGGGTGGCGAGCAGCGCCTCCGTGGCTTCCAGATACGAATGCTGCAATTCGACGTAGGTGGCGATGGGGACCGCACCGAGCCGGTAGTGACGGTCGGCCAGCGCGGCGGCCTCGCCAAATTTCTTCATCGCATCCGGCGACCAGCGCCGCGCCTCGGCGGTCTTGACGGCGAAGGCCTGCGCGGCCGTGAAAACTTGGCGGTCGAGTTCGCGCTGGGCGACGAACAGGGCGGTCTCGGCCTGACGACGGCGGGCCTCCGCCACCTCGACGTTTCCGCGGGTGCGTCCGCTCACCGGCAGCGGCAAACTGAGGCTGAGGCCGACGACGGTTTCGCGATCCACGGCGTTTTCCTGCGAGACAAACGGACCGACACTGACGGACGGACGGCGTTCGTTCTGGGCGAGGCGTACGGTGTAACCCTGTTGTTCCAATTCCGCCCGCCGCATCTTGAACTCGAAATTGTTTTCATGGGCGCCGGTAAGCAGCGCGTCCCGGGCCGGCGAATCGTGCAGCGTCAGCGCCGGCGCGGTCACCCGCAGGGGAGCATCGAGCGCCGCGCCGCGCAGCTGGTTGAGTTCGATGAGGGCCGACTGCAGCGTGAGCTCCGCCTCGGTCGCGCGGCGCTGGAGCGCGAGTTCGCTGGCTTCCACGATCCGGGTTTCGAGGAGGGGAGTCACGCCGGCCGGCTCGCGCGCCAGGAAAGTTTCCTTGAGCGCGACAAATCGGTCCGCCACTTCACGCACGGCGGCTGACTTCGCGTTTGCGGCGTAGAGGCCGTAGGCGAGCACGCGCGCCCGGGCCGCCAGCGCGTTTTTGAAACGGGCGAGACCCAGCTCGGCGAGCGTCACCTGCTGGTTGGCGATCGCCTTGCGCAGATCGAGCCGGCCGGGCCACTCGAACGTTTGCATCACCGCCACCGACCACGCCGTGCCCGTCCCGGCCAGCGCTCCGGTCGTGTCGCGCACGCGCTTGTGGCCGAGGTCAAGGGACAACTCGGGGTCGGGGAGGCTGGCGGCGGCGCGGCGGCCCGCCTTCGCGGCGGTGATCTCGGCGTCGTAGAATTTAAGCTCGGGATTGTTGGCGGCGATTTCGCCGACGAGGGCGGAAAGGGAAATGGCAGGCGTTTCCGGCGCGGTGGTTTGGGCACGGCCGCTGGGCGCAAGCAGGAGGGTCGCGCAGGGAACGAGGGCGAGAAAACGGGAGAAAAATGGTTTCATGGTGGAAAAGGGTGGGCGGGAGGAGCGGGCACAACACAGGCCGGTGCGACGTGAGGCACGCACGCGTCAACGCAGGGAAGAGTTCCCAATCAGTCCGCGCCGGGACCAATCAGGCGGGGCGGAGTGACGGCGCCCGCGACGGCGGCGCGGCCCGGCGGACAAATTGCCAGGTGGGGACCCAATCCCGCGGAAGCTCGACTGCCATGTGCGGAGCCCGGGCGTGGAGAAACAGAATTTGTTTCTCGACACAGGCGAGGCAGCGCCCGCGGGCGCCGAGGTGAAAATTAGGAGCGCCGACTTTTGTCAGGCTCGAAGCCGGCTTGTAGAGCCCGTCTTCGACCGCGGCACAGCCATCCGGTTGGTTGGCCTCGTTGGTGCAATCATCGGCACACGTCGAGGTCAGCAAGCCCGCGGCCTCCAAGGCGCAGTGCTGCGTGGCGGGCAGCCAAACGGCCAGCAGGAGCAAGGCGACCAGGGGAAACAAACGGGACACGAGGATGGAAGGTTCGGTCTTCCCGGCGGGTCGTCAAGTCTGGTGAGCTGGACGGGGTGCCAGTTCCCGCTCGCGCAGCCAGGTGAAGATCACCGGCGTCACGACGAGGATGTGCACGAGCGAGGACAGCATGCCGCCGACGACCGGGGCGGCGAGGGGCTGCATGACTTCGACGCCGGTGCGCGTGCTCCAGAAAATCGGGAGCAGGCCGGCGACGGTCGTGGCGACAGTCATGACCTTGGGGCGGAGGCGGAGGCGGGCGCCCTCTTTGACCGCCGCGACGAGCTCGTCGCGGGTCAGGAGAGCGCGAGTCTCTGAGTCGCGTTGGTCGGTGATGGGAACGGCGGCGCCACTTTCGACGCCGAGTTCTTCGCCAGCAGGGTGGGCCGCGCGTTCCGCCGCGCGGTCAGGGTTCGCGCGCCGGCTTTTCTCCATGATTTTTTTGTTCACCGCTTCCTCGAGGTAGACGACCATGACGACACCGGTCTGAATGGCGGTGCCGAAGAGCGCGATGTAGCCGACCCAGACGGCGACGCTGAAGTTGAAACCCATGAACCATTGCAGCAGCACGCCGCCGGTCAGCGCGAACGGGACCGCGAGGATGACGTGCGCGGCCTCCCCGGCCGAATGGAACGTCATCGTGAGAACCACGAAGATGATGATCAGGACGGCGGGCACGATGAGCTGGAGCGTTTGTCGGGCCCGGATCTGGTTTTCGTACTGGCCGGAATATTCGATGGTCATGCCCGGCCCCAGGGTAACCTCCGCCGAAACGATTTTTTTGATCTCATCGACAAAACCGCCGAGGTCGCGACCGGTGACGTTGGCCTGCACAAAGACGCGCAGCCGGCCGTTTTCACTGGCGATTTCGTTCGGGCCCTCGGCGCGCTGGATGGTCGCCACCTGACCGAGGGGAACGTACCGCATGGCGTCCGGGCCCTGGCCCGCACTGGCGGGGATCGGCACGGGCAGGGCGCCGAGCCGATCGATGTCCTCGCGATCGCTGCGCTCGAAGCGAACCTGCACCGGCCAGCGTTCGCGCCCCTGAATCGACGTGGTCGCGATTTTGCCGCCCAAGCCGGTCTCGGCGACCGCGAGCACGTCCTCGACACTGAGTTCGTAGCGGGCGAGCGCCGCGCGGTCGGCGGTGATTTCGAGGTACGGCTTGCCTTGCACGCGCGACGGGGCGACGCCCGTGGCGCCGGGCACCCGGTTGACGATCTGTTCGATTTCGAACGCCTTCTGCTGCAGGGCATCGAGGTCGTTGCCAAACACCTTGATGCCAAGCTGCGCGCGGATGCCGGTCGAGAGCATCAGAATGCGATTCTCAATCGGCTGGAGAAATCCGGGCACGTAGCCGGGTATCTGGGTGAGCTTGGTGGTGAGTTCAGCGATGAGCTTGTCCTTGGTCATGCCCATCCGCCATTCGGCCGCGGGCTTCAACATGATGGTGGTCTCGATCATCTCGACCGGCGCGGGGTCGGTGGCGCTGTCGAAGCGGCCGAGCTTGCCGGCCACACTGGCCACTTCCGGCGTGGCGCGAATCACCTGGTCCTGCCAGCTCATGATCCGCTTCACCTCGGTGAGCGAGGTGCTCGGGAGCAAAACGGGCATGAAGAGCAGGGAGCCTTCCTGCAGCGTGGGCATGAACTCACTCCCAAACCCCCGCGCCCAGCGCGGAGGCTGTGACGGGTGACTTGTGACGTGTGACCAGAGCGAATCCGGGAGGCCGAAGGCGAGGACGCTGCAGAAGGCGAGGAGGGACGCGGCGAGGGCGAGGACGGTTTTGCGGCGGCGCAGGGCCCAATCCAGGACGGGATCGTAGATCGCGAGCAGCACGCGCATGAGCCAATTGCGATTCTCGGCGTGAAAAGGACCGCGGACGAGGAGCGTGCAAAGGACCGGGACGAGGGTGACGGCGAGGATGGTGGCGCCGACCATCGCGAAGGTCTTGGTCCAGGCGAGCGGGTGAAAAAGTTTTCCCTCCTGACCGGTCAGGGTGAAGATCGGCACGAAGGCCAGGATGATGATCGCCATCGCAAAGAAGATCGGGCGACCGACCTGGTGCGAAGCGGAGAGGGTTTGCGCGAAGGTTTCGTTGCGCGTCAGACGGCGACCGAGGCGGTGTTCCTCGATTTCACAGTGCCGGATGACGTTTTCGACCATCACGATGCCGGCGTCGACCAGCACGCCGATGGCGATGGCGATGCCCGTCAGCGACATGATGTGCGATTGGATCCCAAACTGCTTCATCAGGATGAACGCGACCAGGATCGACGCGGGCAGCGGCAGGGTGACGATCAGGATGCTGCGAAAATGAAAGAGAAAGATGATGTGCATCAGCGTCACCAGGATGACGGCCTCCCAGAGCGTGTGCTTGAGCGTGTCGATCGCGCGGTCGATCAAATCGCTGCGATCGTAGAAGGCCTCGATGGTGATGCCGGGCGGCAGGCCGCCAGCGATTTGGGCAATCTTGGCCTTCACGTCGCGAATCACCTGATAGGCGTTCTCGCCGGTGCGCATGACGACGGTGCCGCCGACCACCTCGTGGCCGTCGACGTCCAGAGCGCCGCGGCGAAAATCCCCGCCGACCTGCACCGTGGCGACATCGCGGAGGTAAACCGGCACGTCGTTGCGCGTGGTGAGGGCGATCGTTTCGAGATCGCCGGCGGAGTTGATGAGTCCGCGGCCGCGGACGATGAACTCGAGGCCGTTTTCCTCCATGGTCCGGCCGCCGACGTTGAGATTGTTTTTAGCGACGGCCTCGAGAATCTGTTGGAGGGAGACGCCGTGTTGCTTCATCCGGAGCGACGAAACCTCCACCTGCCACTGGCGGACAAAGCCGCCGATGCTGGCGACCTCGGCGACGCCAGGCACGCTGGCGAGCTGGTAGCGGACAAAATAGTCCTGCAGCGCGCGGAGCTGTCCCAGGTCCGAGGTAGCGCCGGTCTCTGACCGGCGTTGGCCGTTGGGATCGCCGTTCGACGCCGGTCGGAGACCGGCGCTACTCGCTGAACCTGGATCGACCTTGAGGTAGTATTGAAAAACCCAGCCGAGGCCCGTCGCGTCGGGACCGAGTCGGGCGGTGACGCCGGCTGGCAGGATGTTGCCGAGGTAATTCAGCCGCTCGAGCACGCGGGTGCGGGCGAAGTAATTGTCGATCTTGTCCTCGAAGATGACGGTGATGAGCGAGAACCCGAACATCGAGTTGGCACGAACGGTGCGAACCCCGGCGAGGCCCTGTAGGTTGACCGAGAGAGGGTAGGTGATCTGGTCCTCGACCTCGCGCGGACTGC
>CANJNJ010000160.1 GCA_947474995.1 Opitutaceae bacterium
CCAGGGGCCCGCGGCCGGAGTCTGGGCCTGGGCGGTTGATGCGCCGGTGGCGATCGTGGCCGCCAAAGCCACTGCGCCCGCGCTCAGCCGCGTCAGGAACGAACGCCGCTCTACCGATGAAGAATTTTGTTTGGTCATGGGGTACTCGCTTTCTGTCTTGGGTCTAAAGGGCCGGGGTCGCAGCTGGAATCTGGAATGGCCCCCGAAAGCCGGCGCAAGTGGAAATTTGTTTTCGCCAATTGTCGAGGGGGACTGGCGCCCTTTGGAGCGCGGCGACCTGGCGCCGCTTTTCCCGACGAGCCCCCCGGATACCGGAGTTCCCGAGTATCCGACGCCCGGGGTGCCGTGGTCCCATTTCCGGAGCACCCGCAACGCCGATCCTTTAAAACTTAACGCCCAAGTTTCTTCCGAACTGAAGCGTTAAAAAGTTAAATAGAGAGCGTTTCCCCCGTTCTCCGCCCCGCCGTTACTCTGGCACGCCGTCACTCCGAATCTCCTCGTTCAGCAATGCGACCGCCCGTTCCAAAACCCGCACGTACCTCTCCCGCTCCGCCGCCGCCGCTGCCGGCGTCCAGTGATAAAAACCCTCCCCGGCCTTGAGCCCGGTCTTGCCCTCGGCCACGCGATCGCGGAGCAGGCGTGGAACCCCCGGGTCGCTCGCAAGCGTGGGAAAGATCGCCGATGCCGCCGCCGCATGCACGTCGAGCCCGCCGTGGTCGCGCTGCAGGAACGGCCCCGCCGCCAGGTAGCGAAAACCAAAACCGAAGCGCACCGCGCGATCGATGTCCTCCGCCGACGCGACGCCCGCCTCGACCAACGCGTAGGCCTCCCGCGCCATGGCGTGCTGGAGGCGATTCGCGACGAAGCCCGGCACGTCCTTGTGCACCCGGATCGGGACCAGCCGGCACTGGCGGGAAAAACCGACGAGCCTTTCCGCACTCGCGTCCGTCGTCTGCGGCCCGCTGATGACCTCGACCAGCGGCACCAGATGGGCCGGATGAAAGAAATGCCATCCCAGCATCCGGTCCGCCGTCGCATGTCCGTTCGCGATCGCACTGATGGGAAGGCTGGAACTGTTGCTGGTGATCAACGTTTCGCGCGGACAGTGCCGCACCAGTTCGCGGAAAACCTCCTGCTTGGCCGGCAACTCCTCGGGGACACATTCGACCGCCAGCTCCGCCGTCGACCACGGCGCCTCGCTCCAGTTCGCCCCCGTGGCAATCCACTCCCGCCAGGACGCGAGTCCGCCAGACGCATGCTCAAAATACTCCGGCAGCGCTTCCCGCCGTGGAGCTGAGCTCTCGAGGATGAACGAACGGCAACCGCCGCGTGCCAGAACGAGAGCGATATCCGCCCCCATCCGGCCGCCGCCGATAATCACCGCCTGGGTAAGTTTCGCCGGAGCAGACATGCGATTGGAGATTGGGGACGGTCCCGCGCAAGTCAGTGAGGATTTTCTGCGCCCGCTTTGCCGTGCGGCAACCCGGCGCCGCCTTTTCGGCCGTGAGCATAGGTCACCCCCTGTGGATTCTGCTCTGGTCAGTCAGGATCCTGCCCATCCCGCTCATCCTGTCGCCAGATGGGGCCTGATTCTTGAGACCCAAGTCGCGCTTTAATCGCTGGGGCGGACCAAAACCCGCACCGCTGCACCCGTGCTTGCCGAGGAACGGCTTGTTCTCGGCGTGAAGAAATATTTATTTAGGCGGAGTCTCTTTCTGCCCACCGTGCCACACGTCCCGGTCTGCGCAGCATTTACACCAAGGTTGGCCGGATGATTTATTTCGGCCGTATGCTCGATAAAATCCGGCTGCACCCAGCGGGAAAACTCCCCGCCGCCTACATCGCCAACCTCGGCGACGCGCAGCAGAACGTGCTCGACGCCCGTTGCTGCCGGTTTCTCGGCGTGAAGTACGCCGATCTCCGTGACCGCACACTCGCCGGCGGTTCCGACGATGAACTCCTCTCTTGGGTCCACTCCCGCGGTACGCCCCGCACCGACGAGGAGTGCCACATATTCAACCGCTTGATCCTGAAACTCGGCTGGCGCGACGAGCGCTCGCACGTCTTGCCCCAGCGCATCCGCGACAGCGACCTCGAGGGCAAATCCATCGAGACCATCATCGATCACATCGAATCCGATGAAGGCCGCGATCCAGTGGCGACGCGCGCCTGGGACAATGTCTAGCCTTAATATTTCACCCGCCGAGGTGAAAAACATCCGGGTTCCGGCCAATTTCCCGCCGCGCCGGCGTTCAGGCCAGCGCGTTGCGACAGTACGCGATACATTTCCGGATTTCCCCAAAGCGCGTTGAACCTGCCGGCACGTTGTATTCGAATTCAATGGTCGCCTGCATCGGCCACTGGTTGTCGCGGATCAGGCGCAGCACCTCGACGATGGGCGTGTCGCCCTCACCCAGGGGAGTATTGGGTCCGTCATGCATTTTTTTGTCTTTCACGTGAATGTGCGTGATGCGGTCGTGACGCTGCTTGAGGTATTCCACCGGAGACACGTTGTTGCCGGCGACGAAGTGCCCGAGATCAAGGTTGATGCCGATATGCGGTGAATGCGCGATCGCCTTCTCCCAATCCGCGGGACCGGTGTGCGTGTGGCCATGAAGGCCAACCATCATCTGATGTTTGTCGGCAAACTTTCCGAGCCGCTGATGATCTTTTTGGTCGGCGGAAATTTCGGCCGACAGCGCCCGCGCGCCCACCGCCCGACCGAGCGTGAAGAGGTAGTCGAGTTCAGCGTCACCGAGCTTGAAAATATTATCCACCTTCACGATTTCGATCAACATGCCGGCCGCCTCGAAATTCTGGCGAAACGCTTTCGCCCGGGCGACATCTGCCCCGGCCCGCCAGGCGCGCAAGGCGGCGGCGTTAGCGTCCTTGCCCCGTCCGAGGCTGCTGACCGGCGCGCCGAGGAACAACTCCACCGTCTGCGTGCGCAACTCCAGGCCGTTCACGCCCAGGGCCAGACAGATGTCGAGCACGTCCTTGCCCGCCATGATCCCGGTGCCGAACGAATAGGGCATATTCAGCCCGATTTGGACGCCGCGGACCTTGGAATCGACCTTGGGCTTGGGCGCCGCCTCGGCCGCACGCACGGAACCGAGATTGGTTAGCATCCCGGCGGCCGGCAACGCGGCCAAAGCCAGCTTAGTGAATTCACGGCGGGTGTAGGGGGTCATAGGGAAGAGAAATTTTTTGTCAGATTTTCGCCGCCGAAGCCACGATTTTCCATCGGCCTGAACTCACGGTGAATTCGAATCCTCACACGACGGCCACGCACGGGCGCCGTTCCTCCAGCCGCAACCCGTCCATCCGGTTCTTCCGGTCGAATGATGGGACAGCTTTATAAAGCCCAAGCCTCGCCCTTCCGTTTCAGGGGTCGAAATCCCTGCCCTCGCCCCGGAGAAATCCTTTGCCAAGTCATCGGCCCGACATTTGCTCGACGATTATCGCCCGCAAGGCGCGCCCCATGAATACCCCTCACCCTCCCGGGCTCAGCCGTCGTTCCTTTCTCAAGTTTTCAGCCTTCGCCGGTGGCGGGCTTCTGCTCGGGTGCAAGACGGGACTGCTCCGCGCCGTCGAGGTGGCGCGGCCCACGGCGGAGACCATCGGAGACTTTGCGCCCAATCTCTTCATCCGAATTTCCTCCAACGGCATCGTGGCAATCATCTGCCACAAGCCGGAGGTCGGCCAGGGCATCAGCACCGCGCTACCCATGCTCGTCGCCGAGGAATTGGACGCGGATTGGAGCAAGGTGAAAATCGATTTCAGCCGCTACAATCCGGCCTACGGCAATCAGCGGGCCGGCGGCAGCAACTCGACTCCGACCTCCTACACGCCGATGCGGCAGATGGGCGCCACCGCCCGCGCGATGCTCGTCACCGCCGCGGCCGAGACCTGGGGCGTGCCCGCGGCCGAGTGCACCACGGTGAAAGGTTTTGTGCGCCACGCCGCCAGCGGTCGCCAGGCGGATTATGGTTCACTCGTCGCCAAGGCGAGCGCGCTGCCGGTCCCCGCGACGAACAGCGTCGCGCTGAAGGATCCCAAGGATTTCAAGCTCGTCGGCACGCGCGTGCCCGGCTTCCAGAACGAGAAGATCGTCACCGGCCAACGGCTCTTCGGGATCGACCAGACAGTCCCGGGCATGCTGCACGCCGTCTACGAGAAGTGCCCGGTGTTCGGGGGTAAGGTGGTCAGCGCCAATCTCGAAAAAATTCTCGCGCTGCCCGGCGTGAAACACGCCTTCGTGCTCGCCGGCACGACTGAGCTCAATGGGCTCATGCCGGGCGTGGCGATTGTCGCCGCCAGCACCTGGGAAGCGTTCAGCGCACGCCGCCAACTCGACGTGAAGTGGGACGAAGGGAAGTTTGCCAACGACAGCAGCGACGCGTTCAGCCAGAAGGCGGCGGCGATGGGCGCGAAGATGGAAGGCGGCAAGGTCGTCCACCGCACCGGCGACGCGGCCGCCGCCCTGGCCAGTGCCGCCAAGGTAATCGAGGCGGCGTATGCGTATCCCTTCCTCGCGCACGCCACACTCGAGCCGCAAAACACCCTCGTCCAGGTGCAGGGCGATCGCGCCGAAATTTGGTCGCCGACCCGGAGTCCCGGCGACGGCGCCGCCCTGGTCTCGCGGGTGCTCGGCCTCCCGATGGCGAACATCACCGTGCACGTCACCCGCAGCGGCGGCGCGTTCGGCCGGCGGGCGGACGCCGACTTCATGGTCGAGGCCGCGGCGATTTCGCAGAAAGCCGGCGTGCCCGTAAAACTCACGTGGACCCGCGAGCAGGATCTCCAGCACGATCACTACCGGCAGGCCGGCCATCATTTTTTCAAGGCGGGGCTCGACGCCACGGGCAAACTGATCGCCTGGCAGAATCACTTCGTCACCTACGGCCGGCGGACGACGGGCCCGGACGGCACGACGACCCTCAACACCGGCGCCGGCGGCAGCCTCGAGGCGGGCCAGTTTCCGGCGGGGTTCGTGCCGAACGTCCACACGATGGAGTCGGTCATGGAGTGCTCCATCCCGGTGGGGCCCTGGCGTGCCCCCGGCAACAATGGCCTCGCCTTCGCCATCCAAGGTTTCATCGACGAACTGGCGGTGGCCGCGGGAATCGATCCGCTGAAATTCCGGCTCAACCTCATCGATTCGCCAATCCCGGGTGGCGGGGGTGGTGACATCGGTGGTCGCGGCCCTTTCAACCCGGCGCGGGCCCGCGGGGTCCTGCAACTGGCCGCCGACCAGGCCGGCTGGGGAAAGAAATTTCCGCGCGGCCAGGGCGCCGGCATCGCGTTCCATTACTGCTTTGGCGGCTATATCGCCTACGTGGTCGAGGTCACGGTCGCGCGCACGGGCGAGCTAAAGGTCGACCGGGTCGTCGCCGTCGCGGATGTCGGCCGGCAGATCGTCAATCTCAGCGGCGCCGAGGCACAGATTGAGGGCGCGATCATGGACGGGCTGAGCGCGGCGCTCTATCAGGACGCGACAGTGGAGAAAGGCCGGATGGTGAAGAACTCGTTCGAGCAATATCCCCTGATCCGGATGCCCGCGACCCCGACAAAAGTTGAGATCCATTTCCTGCGATCGGACAACAACCCGACCGGACTCGGCGAGCCGCCCCTCGCGCCGCTGGCACCGGCGGTGGCCAACGCCATCTTCGCCGCCACCGGCAAGCGACTTCGGCAGACGCCGTGGTCGGATATCGATCTGAGTTGGACGTGAGGCGGCGTGAGGAAGACTCGCGATCACGCTTCGGGCGCGATCACGACCGGAAGAACATAGCGCTGGTTGGCCTGCGCCGCTTCACTCAGCGCGCCGGCAAAGCGCCACTGGCTGAAAGACTGCAGCACCTGCCGGGTAATACCGGTGTCGCTGATGGAGAGGATGTGAATGCCTTGCGGACAACCGTTACGGTCGACGGTGAACTCGACGTTGGCCTGGCCGCGGACGAAGTTGGGCGGCAACGTTGCCACGGCGACGGTTTTCACGGGCACGATTTTCGGTGCGGACGCGACGCCGGCAGCTGGCTTTTCGGTCGGGGAATAGGCGAAGGTCAGACTGGCGAAACCGAGGCTGGCGAGAGCGGTGCCAAGGAGGAGGGACTTTTTCATGGGAATTTCCGCCGGTGGCGGAGGATTGGTTCAGTGATTTTATTTTGAACGACGGAGGGGAATTCCTGCGTCTGCGCAAAAAACACGGCGACCGCGCCAAAGTTACAGAAACTCGCCGGAATTTCTCACTCGCGCACGATCCAACGCCACGCCTCCTGGGCGTCGGAATGAAATCCGAAACGGGCCGATGCGACGGGCCCCGCTCTCCCCGGGTTCAGGAATTACCCCAAGCGGAGGGCGGGATTCATCGGATAAATCCGCCGCAGTCGGATTCTAAGCAAAGCGGCGCCGGGTCGCCGCACTCCAAGGCCCTTCCGCCTGACCGTTAGCCGCCGAGTTTATCGCCGTTATCGGTCAGCCATTCGAGATTGAACCGGGCGAGCGTGATGCGCTCGTAGTATTTTTTCACGCCCCGTTCGTAGAGGCAAAGGATGCTCTGGTCGGGGTGCATCGCGAGGTCGGAGTAGCCGGCCGGACCTTCGTTGATCAGCTTTGAACTCAGCCACGACTTGCACTCGTCGTAGCTCAGGCTCACCCGCAGGTGATCCCGCGTGCGGCTGGCCAGGTTGGAGAACAGCACGCGATTTTTTCCCGGCGCTTTCGCCTCGGTGAAACGAAGGGCGCTGCCCTGGCACTGGGGATCGAGCAGCTCCGGCACCTCGCGGATGTCCGTCAACGTCACCCCATGATCACGGCTCCAACCCTCGAGCCGCATCGTCGTCCCCTTCTTTTCGTAGCGCATGTTCAGGTACACCGAGCCGTCGGCCGCCTCAACCGCCACGCACTCGTCCGAGGCCTGGGTGGCGATGCCGCCGACCTTCCAATTCTCGCCGCCGTCGTCGCTATAAATCAGGTGGGAGGCGTTGAACTGGCCCTCGTTCTCCAGCGTCTGACCCTTCGTCAAGTGATAGCACGGAACAATCAGCCGGCCCGACGCCAGCTGTAACCCGTGACAGGGACCGGTTGCATAGGTATCCCACCCCGGACCCTTAACCTGCGCCGTCACGTCCTTTTCCGCACCCCACGTCGCACCGTCGTCCGTGCTCCGAATGACCATCACCTGCTTCGGGCCTTTGCCCGCCAGCAAATCCGGCACTGTGAGCGCGGAAGGAAATTTCATGTGGACGATCAGCACCGCGCCGGATTTCCGATCGAGCAGTGGACACGGATCGCCGCACCGCCGATCCGCTCCGGTGGAGAGGACCTGGAGCGGACCCCAGGTCTTGCCGCCGTCGTGGCTGCGCTTGAGCACCAAATCGATCTTCCCCGCGTCCTGTGACTCGAACTTCCGCCCCTCGCAGAACGCCAGGATGACGCCGCGCGGCGTAACGACGATCGCGGGAATCCGGAACGTGTGGTAGCCCTCCGCGCCACCGACGAAGACGTCGGTCTGCTCAAACCACGCCGGAAAGCCCCGCGCCTCCGTGCCCCCGCCTTTTCGGTTGTCGGCCGCCACCGCGTGGCTCGCGATCGCTTGCGCCAGGAGAAGACTCGCCGGCACCGCGCTGCCGGCCTTTAAAAAGGTTCGTCGATTCATCCGAACCTTGTGCGCCCCGAATGAGGCCGAGGCAAATCTGAACCTGCACCGCTCTTCTTCGAACAGCGGTGCCAGGTCGCCGCACTCGAAAGTGACGTAACAACCCGCTTGATCCGGGAACAGACATCGTGAGGATGGACCCACCCTCGCCCGCGGATCCGCGCGGCGGCAGCAGGCTCCTCCCCCATCTCTTCTTCCATGGCCCATCGTCCCCTGCCCTTACTCCTCGCTTTGGTCGCCGCCTCGGTTTGGCCGGCACCTCCCGTTCGCGCCCAAGCCGGCGCGAATGTCGATATCCGGCTCGCGTTCACCTTCTCGGACGCGCCCGGCCCGGACGGAAAACTTTTGCCCGGCAAGGAACAGACGACGCGCGTGCTCGAAGCCCTGAAGACCGGGCATGTTACCGAGGCGGCCTTCTATATCAACCCGGCCTCACTCGCGCAGCCCGGCGGGATGGAACGGGTCCAGGCCTACGCCGCCGCCGGCCATCGCCTCGGACTTTACGTCCCCGTCGCGCCTTCGGCCGGCGCGGAATTCATCGCGGCGTTCAAGACAGGGCACGAACTCGTTTCGAAGCTGCCCAATTTCTTCGCGTCGGTCCGCTACCCGGAGCCAAAGGACCCCAAGCAGGACGTGATACCCGCCGAGGTGCAGTCGGCTTTGACCACCGCGGGTTATACCATCGGATACTACACCGCCAGCGCGTCCGATGCGCGGATGAACCAGCTGCTACAGCAGGCCGTCGAAGAAAAGAAGCCGATTAAATATGACTACGTGCGCGACGTCTACCTCCGGCTGCACGTGGAGTCCCTCCAGTTTTACGAACAGATGGCCGGCGTCGTGTCCAACAACCGCTCCGGTTCGCATATTCTACTCCTGCATGAGAATGACCTGAGCGCGAGATACCTGCTCGGCTTGATCGTGCAGTGTCGGCGAATGGGCGGTGAAACCATCACCATTACCCAAGCCTTGAAAGACCCGGTGGCCCAGATGATGCCCAAGCAGAGTGCCCAGTCCCGACTGGTGGGACTCGCCCTGGATCGCCAGGGCAGTCGCGCCCTCACTCCGGAACGGGCCACCGATGAGGGGATGGACAAGATGTTCGAGTTCTTTAACGCGTTTACAGGCAAAAAGTGACGCGCCGCTGGGGCGGCGGGCGCGTTGGAGGGCCGCGTTCCGCCGAGGCCGGACTGAGAAAGCGCCCATTACCCCTGTCATTCTCAGCGTAGCGAAGAATGACAAACGAGCTTTTTACTTCCACCGCGTTTCACCGGCCTCGGCGGAGTTCGGCCCTTCATTCAGGCGCGCGACGATGAAGACGTTGAGGGGAAATCTTTCGTCTCCCTGGGCGCCAAATTCCCAGCGAAATTTGGCAAAGAAGTGCTTCCCAGAACTGCTCTTCGCTAGTACGATGATTGCGGCGAATTAGCCCGACTGGGCTAGCTTTTGAATTTTCACTAACCGAACCCCACTCCATGAACATGAAGCCAACAAACCAACCCCAGTACGGACCCTTTATCGCGACGCGTCAGCCCCTCTCCCGCCGCACGTTCCTTCGCGGCTCCGGCATCGCGCTCGCGCTGCCGCTTCTCGACACGATGCTGCCGAACTTTACGCGGGCCGCGGAGTCGTCGTCCCCGCTGGCGCCCAACGCGAAGCCCCGCCGATTCTTCGCGATCAACAACAACCTCGGTTTCGCGATGGGGGCGACGGCGCAGCGCTTCTTCCCCGACAACACCGGCCGCAATTACACCCTCTCGCCCTATCTGAAGGTCATCGAGGAGCATCGGAATGACTTCACGGTTTTCAGCGGCGTCTCGTATCCGAACGTCGACGGCGGCCACCCGGCGGACATCTGCTTCATCACCGGTGCGCCCCACCCTGGCAGCGGCTCGTTCCGCAACACGATTTCCGTCGACCAGTTGATCGCTGAGCGCATCGGAACGCAGACCCGTTTCCCGTCACTCACGCTGGCCGTCAACACCAACAATCGCAGCCTCTCGTGCACCGGCACCGGCGTCGCGATCCCGCCCGAAACCAGCGCGGCGGCGGTGTTCAAGCAGCTTTTCGTCCAAGGCTCGGAGGCCGAGGTGGCCGCGACCCTCACGACCTTGGAAAACGGCCGCAGCGTGCTCGATGCCGTGGCCACTCAGGCGAAGAACCTGGAGCGCGATCTCGGCCAGAAGGACCGCGACCGGCTCGACCAATATTTCACCAGTGTCCGCGATCTCGAGGGCCGGCTGAAGGCGTCCGAAGGCTGGGAGAAGAAACCGAAGCCGGTGGTCAACCGGCCGGCGCTCGTCGACCCGGCGAACGCCGCGAATTACTTCGGCAAGGTCAAGGTGATGTACGATCTGGCCAAGATCGCTTTCGAGACCGACTCGACGCGCGCGGTTACGCTGATGCTGAACAGCTCTTCGACCCCGATCGTCGAGGGAATTAGCGAGGTGTCGATCACGGAAGATTACCACAATCTGTCCCACCACGGTAAGTCCGAGGAAAAGCTCGCGCAGCTCCGGGCCCTCGACATGCGGCACATGCAGGCGCTCAACCAGCTCTTCCGGGAACTGAAGAGCGTGCGCGAGGATCAGGAGACGCTGCTCGACCGTTCCATGGTCTACTACGGTTCGAACTTCGGCGACGCCAACCAGCACGTGTGCTTCAACATGCCGGTGCTGCTGGCGGGTGGCGGGTTCAAGCATGGCCAGCATCTCGGTTTCAACCGCGAGCCCACGCTAAATTATCCACTCACCAACCTGCTCCTCTCGATGGTGCAGCGGATGGGGCTCGACGTGGACAAATTCTCGTCCGCGACCAGCACGATGCGCGGGTTGGAGATGACCTGAGCGATTTCGCTTGGGAGCGCGACCGCCCCCGGTCGCATTATTGTGTTAACTGGGGGCGA
>CANJNJ010000161.1 GCA_947474995.1 Opitutaceae bacterium
GACCGCCTTCGGTCGCTGCCGGCGTTGCGACCGAGGGCGGTCGCGCTCCCAATAAAATTAAAATCCGGGACCTTCATTTAGGCCTGTTTCCCGCTTGTCGCACGCGACCGCGCGCAAATGCTGTCCCCTTACCGTGCCGGAACCTTCGCATCGCATTGTCCGTGGCTGGCTCGACTCACTGTCCTCCGGGATAATTGAGCTCGATCGCGATTGGACCGGCCGACGGCTCCCGCGCTTTTCGATGGGTAAACAATGTCCGGCGCCCGGTGGACTGGCTCCGGCCCCCGGATTGCCGGCGGGTCGCCGGTATGGCTATTTCTTTAATCAGCACGGGCAGATTTCCTTCGTCATTGCCCTGGCGCACGGGAGCAACGTCAACCCGCGGGAGGATCGGATTTATCTGGCGGGTGATTTTAACGGCTGGCAGGAGGCGGTTGGAGCGGAGGCGTGGCTGATGGCTCCGGCGGAATTGGAAGGCGAACCGGTGCTGCTCTGGACGGGAGACGCGATGCGTTTCCTCGGAGCGGCCGGCCTGCGCTTCAAGTTCGTGACCGGCGAGAACCAGTGGCTGAACCCGCCCGTCGATGCGCCGAATGTCGTGGTCGACGAACAGGGGAATCGGAACCGATTCATCGATCCGGCGCGCACCGGCCGACATCTGTGGCGATTCACGGTGACGCAGCCGTTGAGCCTGGCCGAACCCTGGGCCGTGGCGTGGGCCGAGCCCGCGAACGCGGGTGGGGCGGGCGGGGAGAATCCGGCAATTCCCCTGGTCGCGGGCGACTTTTTCTTCGAGTTGCGGACTGAACTTCCCCTGGGCGCCATGGTGCGGGGTGGCGCGACCCGGTTGCGGATTTTCGCTCCGCGCGCCCACAGCGTGGTCGTAAGCATCTGTTCGGATCTGGCGGCGATGAAGGCGGCCCTGCGTTTTCCGCTGCAGCGTCGCAACGACGCCGACGGCGCGGCGGGGGTGTGGGAGACGACCCTGGAGCAGAATCTCCACGGCTGGTATTATTGGTACTCCATTGATGGCCTGCATCAGGGCCCGGGGGCCAACGGCTTTGACCCGGCGGCGCGCGTGCTCGATCCCTATGCGCTCGCGACGGTGGGCCGCGACGGGCCGGGGATTGTGCTGGACCAGGGCTGGGTGGGGCAGGCCGATCGCAGCTTCCAGACTCCGGCCTGGCAGGACCTGGTGATCGCCGAGGCGCACGTGCGCGACCTGACGGCCCACGCGCCGATCCGGGCCAGCGCGGGCGAACGGCTGGGCTTGGCCGGCCTGCGCCAGTGGGTGCAGAGCCCCGATTTCTACCTGCATCACCTCGGCGTGAATTGCGTCGAGCTGCAGCCCCTGCACGAGTTCGATAACGAGACGGTCGAAGAATACCACTGGGGCTACATGACCAATAATTTCTTCGCGCCCGAGAGCAGTTACGCGCTCGAGCCGAAGGCCGCCTCCGGAGTGCGGGAGTTGCAGGCGTTGGTCGCCGCGTTCCACGACCGGGGCATCGCCGTCGTGCTCGACGTGGTCTTCAACCATGTGGGCGTCCCGGCGCACCTCATGTTCATCGACCGGCTTTATTATTTCGAACAGGACGCCACCGGCGAGTTGACGAACGGCAGCGGCTGCGGCAACGACTTCCGCGCCCGCTCGGCGATGGCGCTTCGTCTGATCCTCGACAGCTGCCGGCACTTTATCACGGCCTACGGGGTGGACGGATTTCGCTTTGATTTGGCCGAATTGCTGGGGGTCGGGGTGCTGCGTGAGATCGAAGTGGCGCTGAAGCGGGTGAAACCGGATGTCATCCTGATCGCCGAGCCGTGGAGTTTTCGCGGCCATATCGCCGGGGCGCTGCGGGACACGGGTTGGGCTTCATGGAACGACGGTTATCGCAATTTCGTGCGCGACTACGTCACCGGCAAGGGCACGGCGGAGCGGATGGAGTATTTCCTGCGCGGGTCGCCGTGGTATTTTGCGAAGTGGCCCGCCCAGACGATCAACTACACGGAGTCGCACGACGACCATGCGTGGATCGATCAGATTACGGAGAATCCCGGCTTCGATGGTTCCAGCCCGACGGCCAATGATCGCCGGCGCACCCATTTGATGGCCGCGTTGCTCTTCATGTCGATTGGAGTGCCGATGATTTCGGTCGGACAGGACTTCCTGCGCTCCAAGCACGGGGTGAACAACACCTATCAGCGCGGTGACCTCAACGCCCTCGATTACCGGCGGCTGTTCCGGTTTTCTGGCACCCATGCGTATTTTGCCGATTGGATCGCGTTCCGGCGCGGAACGTTGGGCCGGCTGGTGCGCCATTGGTCGCGGCCGAGCGAAGGCTTTTTCCAATTCTTTCCAGCCAGCGGTTCGCCGGCGCTCGCGGCGGTGTACAACGCGGATTTTTCGCAGGGGCCAACACGGCTGCTTTTTGCCGTCAACCCGGGTCTCCATGATGCCGTCCTTCCGCTCGGGGAAACGATCGCGAATGGCGCGGGGGTCGATTGGAGAGCGCTGGCTGATCACGAGCGCTTCCATGGGCGGGAAAGTCATGGGGTCGTGATGCCGGTCGAGGCCGAGCTGTTTGTGCCGGCCTTGGGCTGTGCGTTGTGGGTCTCCGGGGTTCCGGCCTAGCCGGAACCCAAATCGTTTTCCGTCGCCGGCGGAAATTATGCCAAGAATGGCACCCCCAAAACCCTTGCATCCTAACTTTTGCCGATGTTCATTGGATGGTCCACGTTCGCGTGGACTCAGTGCAAATCGAACCGTAAACAACACAGAACATCCCGGAGAGTCCCACCATGGCAGTTAAAGTCGCAATCAATGGTTTTGGCCGCATTGGCCGCCTCGTCTTCCGCGCCCTTGTTGAACAGGGCCTGCTAGGCACGACGTTGGACGTCGTTGCCGTCGGCGATATCGTGCCGGCCGACAACCTCGCCTATCTGCTGAAATACGACTCCACCCAGGGTCGTTTTAACGGCACCGTCGGTTCCAAGAAGTCGTCGGCCGACAAGCTCGAAGACGATGTGCTCATTGTTAACGGCAAGGAGATCCTGGTCGTCAGCGCCAAGTCGCCCGCCGAACTGCCGTGGGGCAAGCTCGGGGTGCAGCTCGTCATCGAGTCGACCGGCCTCTTCACCGACGCCGAGAAGGCCAAGGGCCACCTCGCCGCCGGCGCCAAGAAAGTCATCATCTCCGCTCCGGCGAAGGGTGAGGACATCACGGTCGTCATGGGCGTGAACGACGACAAGCTCGACCTCGCCAAGCACAGCATCATTTCCAACGCGTCCTGCACGACGAACTGCCTCGCGCCGATCGTCCACGTGCTCCTGAAGGAAGGCTTCGGCATCGAGGAAGGTCTTATGACGACCATCCACTCCTACACGGCGACGCAGAAGACCGTCGATGGCCCGTCGAAGAAGGACTGGAAGGGCGGCCGTTCCGCCGCCATCAACATCATCCCGGCGGCGACGGGCGCCGCGAAGGCGACCGCCCTCGTGTGCCCCGAAGTGAAGGGCAAGCTCACCGGCATGTCGTTCCGCGTTCCCACGCCGACCGTCTCGGTCGTCGATCTCACCGTCAAGACGGTGAAGGCGACGAGCTACAAGGAAATCTGCGACGCGATGAAGCGCGCCAGCGAGACCTATCTCAAGGGCATCCTCGCCTACACCAGCGACGAAGTCGTCTCGAGCGACTTCATCCACGACAAGAATTCATCGATCTTCGACGCCGGCTCCGGCATCGAGCTGAACCCGAAGTTCTTCAAGCTCGTCTCGTGGTACGACAACGAGTGGGGCTATTCGAATCGCGTCGTCGATCTCACGAAGAAGATCGCCGCCGGAATCTGAGGCGGCCTCGACCGCCTCCGAAGTAGCGAGTAGTGGGTCGCGAGTAGCGAGCAGGGGAATTGCTTGTCGCGATTCGACGACCCGAACCTTTTTGGCCTACTCGCTACTCACAATCCGCTACTCGCTACTCTTTTCCCATGGCCAAATTCAAAACTGTTCGCGATCTCCAGCTCTCCGGCAAACGCGTGCTCATGCGGGTCGACTTCAATGTCCCGCAGGACAAGGCGACCGGCGCGATCACCAACAACCAGCGGATCGTGGCGGCGCTGCCGACGATCAAGCACGCCCTCGAGCAGGGAGCCGCGGTCGTCCTGATGTCACACCTAGGACGGCCCGATGGGCAGAAGATCGCCAAGTTCTCGCTGCAGCCCGTCGCGACGGAATTGGAGAAATTGCTCGGTAAGAAGATCACGTTTCTCGACGATTGTGTCGGGCCCGTGGTCGAGGCAGCCTGTGCCCCGGGGAAATTGAAGGCGGGCGACGTGGTCCTCCTGGAAAATCTTCGGTTCCACATCGAGGAAGAGGGCAAGGTGAAGCTCGAGGACGGAACCTCCAAGAAGGCCGATCCCGCCGCCGTGGCCGCGTTTCGCGCCAGTCTTTCGACGCTCGGCGATGTCTATGTGAACGATGCCTTCGGCACCGCGCATCGCGCGCACTCATCGATGGTCGGCGTGGCCCTGACGGAAAAGGCCGCCGGTTTCCTGATGGAAGCCGAACTCAAGGCTTTCGCCGCGGTGGTTGAGCACCCCAAGCGGCCGCTGCTCGCGATTCTGGGCGGGGCTAAGATCGCCGACAAGATTCCGCTGATTAACAATCTCCTGGCCAAGGCCGACGAAATCATCATCGGCGGCGGCATGTCGTTTACCTTCAAGAAGGAACTCCAGGGCATGTCGATTGGCACCAGCCTCTTCGATTCTGAGGGCGCGAAGATTGCCAAGGAACTCTTTGCTAAGGCGGCCGCCAAAGGCGTGAAAATTACGCTGCCGGTGGATTGGGTGATCGCGGACAAGTTCGATCCCAACGCGACGACCAAGGTCGTGACCGAGCAGGAGGGCATCCCGGATGGCTGGATGGGGCTCGATGCCGGTCCGAAGAGCATCGAACTCTTCGCCTCGGTGATCGGCCGGGCGAAGACCATCGTCTGGAACGGGCCGTCGGGCGTCTTCGAATTTGAGAAGTTTTCCGGGTCAACCAAGGCGATGGCCGCGGCGATTGCCCAAGCCACGGCGGCTGGAACCACCACCGTGGTGGGCGGCGGCGACACGGCGACGGCGGCGAAAAAGTTCAATGTGGCCGACAAAGTCACCCATTGCTCCACCGGCGGTGGCGCCAGCCTCGAATATTTGGAAGGGAAAGTGCTTCCCGGGGTCGCATTCCTGGAAAACTAAACTGCAGGTCGGGCTTTACGTCCGACCTGTCGGGGATAAACCCCGACCTACCTAAATCACTATGATCTCTCGAAAAAAGCTCATCGCCGGCAATTGGAAGATGAACAAGACGAGCGCCGACGCGCTGACTCTCGTGGGTGACCTGGTCGCCTCGATTGGCCGTCAGAACGACGTCGAGGTCGTGCTTTGCCCGCCGTTTACCTCGCTCGAAGCCGTGGGCAAGGCGATCGAAGGTTCCTCGATCAAACTCGGGGCGCAGAACATGCACCACGAGGGCAGCGGGGCGTTTACCGGCGAAATCTCGGCGCCGATGCTGCGCAGTCTCTTCGCGACGCACGTGATTCTCGGGCACAGCGAGCGCCGCTCCTATTTCGCCGAGACCGATGAGTTCATCAACAAGAAGGTCCTCGCGGCCCTGAAGAATCAGCTTCGACCGATTCTCTGCGTGGGTGAGACCCTGGCTGAACGCGAGTCCGGCTCGACCCTGAAGGTCGTGCAGACCCAAACCGAGCGCGGCTTGGATGGCGTGGGCAAGGACTTGGCGGCCGGCATGGTCATCGCCTATGAGCCGGTTTGGGCGATCGGCACGGGCAAGGTGGCAACGACCGAGCAGGCGCAGGAAGTGCACGCCTTCATTCGCGGCCTTTTGACGAAGCTGTTTACCACGGCCGTCGCCGAAAAAGTCCGTATTCTTTACGGCGGCTCGATGAAGCCGGCCAACGCCCCGGAATTGCTCGCCCAGAAGGACATCGACGGCGGGCTCATCGGTGGCGCGAGCCTCGAAGCCCGCAGTTTTGTCGAACTGGTGACGGCGGCTTCGGCGGCGAGGTAAGAAGGAGCGCGGGGCTCCCGCCCGCGAATTGGGGTAAAAGCGGCCCTTGCGACCAAGGGCGCTCGCGCTCCCAGGAAACCCCACCTTTGGCAATTGGACTATTGGGACCGTTTCATTCGAACCGAGCACCGCTACACCGCCACGGTGGAGTACATTCGTAAAAACCCCCGTCAAGGCGGGTTTGGTGGCCCATACCGAGGACTGGCCGTGGAGTAGCGTCGGGGCTCCGGCAAGGTGGTGTGAAAAAAGCCTTGCCGTCGGTGGGCTGACTGGCGACGTTCCGCCTTCCTTGTCTGGTAGGTTACTCAAGTGGCCAACGAGGGCGGACTGTAAATCCGCCGGCTAACGCCTTCGATGGTTCGAATCCATCACCTACCACCATTCTTCGCCATAGCGCAGCGGAGGCAAAAGGATGGAGCCCTGCGTAGCCCTGACGAGAGAAGGGCGACCAATGTGACAGCCGGGCCAGGCTCTGGGGTGGCGAGCCAATCAAAGGTCTCTTGGGCGGTTTACATCGAACCGCGACACATCTCCTACCGTCCCCGCAAAACCGCAGTTCCGACCGCAATGGTTCAATCTCACGTAGCAGGGCAGAGATAACCTGGGCCCCGTCCGGTTGAGGGCGAATTGGGTCCGAAGATAGGCCAGCCGTCGAAGGGCGTGCACCGCCGTGGCGTCGAAATGCCACTCGTCCTCCGGGGGCCCCTCCAACGGTGAAATCAAGCCGTGGCGGCAATAGACCACGATTTCGCTTCGGGGGATTTCCGTGATGCGCATGACCGTTTCCAGGGAGTAGGTGTCGTCCGCAGACGCTCTGATGCTGCCCGGCGACGTGACCCGACTTTGGCCTTCTTGTCCTTGGAGACATCGGGATGATAAAAGCGCGCTAGTTTGCGAAAGGCCTTCTTTATTTCCTCGTCTGTGGCTTCGCGGGAGACGCCAAGGGTGGCATATTAGTCTTTGGATTCTACAGGTATTGACAGGAAGGGTTTGCGGGCGAGGGCTGGCAACGCGCTGTCCGGCTGGATTTAATGTTCCTCAAATAGTTGGTAAGGCAAGGTCCCCGCTGACTACGTATAAGCGCGTAGCCTAAATCGTGATTCCCGCAGTTGAGGTCCGCATAGATCGGGCGATCGTGGTGTCCGGCTAACCGACCGTGAGCAGCGCTCCACCCACGTCCCACATTGACGACCGACTGCATGATCTCCTCGTGCGCGAGGGGCACCTGCGGCTGAGTCGCGAGCAATTGAAGCCGGTGCTCGATCAGGAAGAGGAGGACCTGCGCGCGGTTCAGGCGGCCCGCCCGACTTTTCTCGGCATCATGCCCAAGGCGAAGCGGGAAGCCTATAGGACCCAGCTCACCAGCGCCGAGGAAACGGTGAGAATTTTGCGCAAGGGATGGGACGTGATCGAGCGGTGCGAACCGCACATTGCCAAAATGATTGAGGAGGCCGTGGAAAACGTGCTGCGCAAGGATAGCCCGGAGTATGTGCAGGCCCTCGCCGCCCACCAGCAGAAGGAAGACTGGCACCGTTGCCTCGAGCGCTTTGGCCAGAAGATATTCGAATTCACCCGCGCCTTGGGCAACGTCCGCAATCTCGCGTGTTCCGGCTATGTCCGCCACACCCGGGCTTATTCGCAAAACGCCCTGCAGGCGTTCGTCCTCGCCATTCAGGCCGCCGAACAAGTCGAGGAGGAGGTGAAGTTCGCCAACAAGATTTCGCGCGTCCAAGTGGCTTTGCTAGCCGAGAATGGCTTCACCAGCCGGTCGCTGCCATGGCTCAGTGAGCCGAAGTATGCGGTATGGGTTTCGAAGATTAGCTCGATGCCGCTGGCCGAGGCCCAGCTCGAGTTCGACGTCCTGATTGCCGAAACGAAGCAGTTGTATGAGAGCGTTCTGCCCGAGTTGCGGGCGCAGGCGACGCAGGTGGAAGCGACGCAGGAGGCTGAAATTCGGAACTTCCTCGTCGCGGCCTGGGACCAGTTTCGCGACGAAATAACACCGGAAATTTTTCCCGGCGACACCGAGCAAAACGTGGCCGAAACCGAGCGCATGCTCGTGACCGCCGCGAAGTCGAGCGTGCTGGGCCGCCTGGAAGGCGAAACAAGCTAGAGGCTGTCAGGAACTTCAACCCATTCCGCAACGGCTGTTCTGGCGGAGACGCGGTGCCCTTGCCGCGTGAAAATGAGAAAAGTCCGCGACGAGGGCGTCGCGGCCCCAGTGAACGTTGCCGAAAGTGCCCGACAGCCTCTCGGGCCTGTCACTGATTCGCGGCGGGCCCTCGCTCACAGCATTCCCGCTTCGCGGAAGCTGAAATAGCCCCGGCCGATCGGATCGGCCCCGGTCCGACCCACAATTACGTGGTCAATCAGTTCGATATCGACGGCCTTCGCCGCCTCGCGCAGCAGCCGCGTCACGTGGGTGTCGGGCGCACTGGGCGCGGGATCGCCGCTGGGATGATTGTGGACGCAGACGACGGCCGAGGCCGATTCCCGGATGGCGGCTCGAAAGACCTCGCGGGGATGCGCGAGCGCCGCCGTGGCCGTGCCGGAGGTGACTTCAACGCACTTTATGAGTCGGTTTTTGCGGTTGAGGCAAATGACCCAGAATTTTTCGACCACCAGCCCGGCCACGATGGGTTGCAGATAAATGGCCACCAAGTCGGCGCGGTTCAGCAGGGGGGTGTCGCCGGCTTGTTGGAGCACAATCCGGCGGGCGATTTCCGTCACGGTCACGAATTGCAGCGCCTTGACGGGCCCGATGCCTTTGAGCTTCCGAAAATCGGCGGCGCGCCAGCTGATGAGGCCGGCGAGGGAGCCAGCCTCAGCGATCAGGCGTGAGGCTAGCGTCAACACGTCCTGCCCCCGGGTTCCGCTGCGGAGGATCATGGCCAGAAGCTCTGTGTCGCTGAGCGCCGCGGGGCCGTGGCGCTCGAGCCGCTCCTGGGGTCGCTCGCCGACAACGGTTTCGCGCAGACGGTTGGGAGGAGGATATTCCCTAGGCTCGGAGTCCGGCGGTGATTGATTCATTGTGGCTGCGGATCGTGAATCCGGCGGCGGCGCCGGCGAGCGTCGTAGTACCCCATTCTTAGGGTGGTGGTGGGTTGAGACGGGAAGTTTTCAGGGCACTTTCGGCCAACGTTCCCTGGAGTCGCCACGTCCTCGTCGCGGTTCTTTCTCGTTTTCACGCGGCGAGGGCGCCGCGTTGCCGGCAGAACAGCCGTTGCGGAATGGGTTGGAGTTCATGACGGCCTCTAATCAGGCGGACCCGAGAGCCCTGAGGCCGGTCGAGCCGGCACGACTTGGTTCGGATCCTGCCTGCGCGGACGCTTTCGGGAAACCGTCTGGGTAATTTTTTTAGATCAGAAGCGTGAAGAGTCCCTATTCCAGACAATGACTTTGTCCGCTACTCTTACCTCCAATGAAGCCCCTGCCCAACGCTCGGTCCGATTCCCGGTTCGGCGTTTGGGGCGCGGTTTTTTTGGGCTGCCTTTTGAGTTACGGCTGCGTGAGCCAGCCGACCGTCCAGCGCCGGGTGCTGCCGGTAAATTCGCCTGTCGCCGAAGAGGTCACGCCAGTCGATACTTGGCGACTGGCGGAAGCTTTTGCCGCGACCCATGAGCGGTGCGCAGTTGTGGTTGGCAGCGGAGACTCCATGCTGCCGCTGTATCGGGATCGCACCGTGCTCGTGCTGCAAACGATGGAGATGTCGCAGTTGCGCTGCGGGATGACGGTCGTGTTTCTTGGGGATCGCGGCCGGCCCGTGGCCCATATGCTGCTGGAGTTTACGCCGCGGGGTTGGATTGCGATGGGTACGGGTAATCTTGAGCCGGATTCGACGCCGGTCCGTTCGCGCAATTACATCAGCACCGTGGTGAAGACCTATGCGCCCAATCCGCACCTCGGTTCACCTGTCGCCCAGTCGCCGACGACAGCTCGGGTCCGAATGGCGTCCTCAGGCGATTGAATTGGGTCGAATCCGAGTCGTAAGTGCCGGTTGGTAGTCCCGCCTTTAGGCGGAATCCGAAAAGCGCCCGTTTCCGCCTAAAGGCGGAACTGCGAACGCACCGACCTTGGTCTTTTCAATTTTGGCGCCGTCGCGATCGGCTTGGCCAGTCCTCAGTAATGCTTGACGTAACCGTTGCGGCGGAGCCGCTCGAGCCAGCGCTCCTGACCGGAACGGGACATTTGCCGGATGAGCTCGCGCTCAATCTGGTCGCGAACTTCGTCGATCGCCTGGATGCCGGCAAATTTACGTTCTTCGGCAAAAAGGATGAAGCAACCTTCCGGAAGCATGAGCGGCTCCGAGGCGTCGCCGGCCTTCAGGTTGAAGGCCACATCGCTGAATTCCTTGCGGAAATCCGAGCGCTTCAACTTGCCCCAGTCGCCACCCTTGGAACGCCGCGCGTCCTTGCTGAATTCCTTGGCGAGGTCTTCGAAC
>CANJNJ010000162.1 GCA_947474995.1 Opitutaceae bacterium
ACCCCCTTCGCGGTGTCCGACTGGCGCGAATCGATCAACGGCAGTTGAGGTGGCCGCAGGCCACAGTTGAGAGTTGAGAGCGACGCAGGCTAGAGCCGCAGCGCGAAAGGAGAGCCGGTCTCTGACCGGCGGAGGCGTCATTTATCCGTCAATCCGAGCCAACGTCTTGTCCGCACGGCGAAGCGCGCGGCCCACCCCGGGACGAAGTTCCTCAAAGGTGCGTCATGATTGACGCCCGTTTAATTCAGGCGCCGAACAATTCTTCGGGCTTGAAGAAACGCGCGAGCTCGGCGTTTGCGTTTTCAACGCTGTCGGAGGCATGGACGACGTTCTTCATCATCTCGGTGCCGAAATCGCCGCGAATCGTGCCTTTGGCGGCCTTGCGCGAATCGGTGGGCCCCAGCAAATCACGCACGCGTTGCACGATGTCCTTGCCCTGCAAGGCAATCATGACGACGGGGCGCGAATGCATGAACTTCTCGATTTCAGGATAAAACGGCTTGTCGGCCACATGCGCGTAGTGCTCGCGCAGAATCGCCGGCGACAGGAGCACCATCTTGCAGGCGACAACGTCGAAGCCCGCAGCTTCAAAGCGGCTCAAGACCGTGCCCACGAGGCGCTTTTCCATACAATCAGGTTTAAAGATAACGAACGTCTTCTGCATATGTAAGGATCCAACGTAGCCCGATACGGGCGTTTGAAAAGCCTAGAGTTGGGGCCGGTGTTGAGAGTTGATCCGTGAAGGTTGAAAGGGGCGAGAGTTCGCAAGTGGCGCGGATTTCCGACCCGCGTCGCCATTCTTAGCCGGAAAAATTCAGTTGAGAGTTGAAGGTTGAAAATTGAAAGCCAGAGCAGGCAAAAAATTAACTGTAGTGTAGACCGCGAAAGGGGAGCCCCTGATCCGTTTGCCTCGAACCCGGCCCTAAAAGAGCGATTTTACCCCAGCGTTCATCGCCTCCAACGTTCACCTCTCAACTTTCAACTGCACGCGGACCAGAATCCGCGTGCAGTTTGCCCCTGACGCTCTTAAGTTTTTCTCTGAAGCAATATGCGAACGACCGGTTACGCTGCAGGCCCCAAGGTTACGGTTGCGATTCCCACCTATAATCGCGCCGCCTTCCTTCGCCAAACCCTGGCGGGTATCGTCGCGCAGCAATTTCCCCGCGAGCACTTCGAAGTGCTGGTCATCGACAACAACTCGAAAGACCAGACGCGCGCCGTGGTGGAAGAATTCGCCACCCATCACCCGGCCCCGCGTTATCTGTTCGAACCGCGCCAGGGCCTCAATCATGCCCGCAACCGGGCCATCGCCGAGGCGCGGGGTGAGATCATTCTCTTTGGGGATGATGACATCCTGGTCCAACCCGACTGGCTGGCGCAAATGGTGGTCCCACTCCTCGCCGACGGCTCCCGCCGCATCGGAGCCGTGGGCGGAGAGGTAATTCCTGTCTTTCCCGACGGCCTGCCGGACTGGGTGTCCCAGTGGCATTCCCAGCTCGCCTTCCGTCCCGATGCCGGACCGCTGCCGGCGAAAGATTCACCCATGGGGGCAAACCTGGCGTTTCCCAAATGGGTCTTCGATCGAGTCGGGGAGTTCACCCTCGGCCTCGACCGGAATGCGGGCAACTACTTCTCCGGCGGTGACGGTGAAATGATCCGCCGGGTGCGGGCGGCCGGGTTTGAGGTGTGGTTTGCACCCGCTGCCGCCGTCAAACACCAGATGCCAGCCAGTCGCACCACGTTTAGTTGCGCCGCCCGCCACGGATTTGACTCGGCCCGCTCGCGCGTCGTCGAACGCGCCGCGCAGCCGGGCGCCACCAGTTATTTCGTGAGCCGGTTCATGGCTAATATTGGAAAAGTGGTGGGGTTCGGCGCGCTCGCACTCCTCAGTGCCATCGCGCTCCGCCCGGGTGCGAGCAAGAAGGCGATGGTCCGCGGGTGGCGTTCTTGCGGTTATCTCTACCAGATTCCGCGTTCGATCGGCCGGCGGATGTAGCGGGACAATAAACCTCCGCCTTGACCCCAAGGTGGAGTCAAATTACGTGCGTTTAATCTCTCCCATCCAGTCCGAAATCACCCGTTCAGCAGTGGACTCGCCCCTCCCTATTTCTGTCACCATCGTCGCCAAGAACGAGGCCCAAAACCTGCGGCGGTGTCTCGCGAGCGTTTACCAATGGGTGGTGGAAATCGTGGTCGTCCTCAATGACACCACCGACGATAGTGAGGCCGTCTGCCGGGAATTTGGCGCCCGCGTGGCGCATTTGCCCTGGCAGGGTTTTCTCGACACCAAGAACGCCGCCCACGACCTCGCCACGCAGCCGTGGGTGCTCGCCCTCGACGCCGATGAAGTGGTCTCGCCCGAATTGCTTGCCGCGATTGTGGAGTTCTTCTCCACCAGCCGGCACAAGGTGTTCAGCGGGGCCGACTTCGCCCGCCGCTCCTGGTTCGTCAATCGGTGGATCTGGCACGGCGACTGGTATCCGGATCATTGCCTGCGGCTCTTCCAGCGCGACGCCGGACGATGGGGCGGCGATCCCCATCATACCCGCGTCATCCTGGCGGGTCACTGTTCCCGCCTGCGGGGCGACCTGCTCCATTTTCCCGTCCCGGATGCGCGCACGTTTGTCTGGAAATCGCTACGGCAATCGGACGATTTCGTCACGATCCAGGCGGCTCGAAACCGGCGGGTATACCTGACGGATATTCTCTTTCGACCACCGTGGCGTTTCGTTCGCGGTTACATCCTGCGACTCGGTTTTCTCGACGGATTCCCCGGCTTCTTCATCGCTCGGGCCACTTCGTTTGCCACGTATCTCCGCTACTGCCGCCTCTACGAACTACAAATGCGGCGAGATCCGGTCTTGCCGGTCAACGACCGGCCCGCGACGGTTAACAGTCGTGGTCCCGGTACTCCCGTTTGAATTCACCCGTGCCTGTCCAGCCGCACAAATTTAGCAAGATCGCCGAAGCGCTCATCGCCGATCTGCGTCGCGTGCCCGCGGATGCGCCGCGCCGCACGACGCAACGCGCCACCCAACCCGTGGCCAATATCGTCGAGCAACTTCTACAGAAGTACCACATCGGTCGCGAGTCGCCCGAGCACGAGATCCGCGCCAAGTGGGCGTCGCTGGTCGGCGACGCGAACGCGGCTTACTCGCACCCCGTCCGGCTTGAACGCAATATGCTCACCGTGCTCGCCGCCCACTCGGTCGTGCGCAACGAACTCTTTATGCACCGTTCCGAGATCGTGGCGCGAATCCGCAAGCTTCCGGGCTGCGCCGACGTAAAGGCGCTAAATTTGCGGGCCGGATAAAGGGGGGATTGCTTGTCATCCTGAGACGGAGCACCAACGGAAACCCGTTCCGTGTTTCCTGAGGAGGAACCCTCTCCTTTCTGCCATTCCAAGCTCCAGCGAGGAATGAAAACAGATGAAGCGTTCCGCGTGACGAAACACGCTACGGGCCTTCGTCTGCGGCTGGGGCTCAAAGCCACAGAGCTCGCATCGTCCCCCGAAATTTGCGCTTGCGCGGGTGGGAGCGATTCGGGATTCTGCCGCCTTGCGTAAGTGAAAGTCCGTCGGTTGCGGGCTTCCACCATGACTGGTCCCGCATTCCGCGGGATTGGAACGGTGATTCCGGCTCAATCCGACTTCCAGTCGGGCGGAGCGGGGGTTACGGCGCCTACCAAGGCTCCCTACAGTCGTGAACCAAATCTGAAAACCATGTCTACCACAGTCGTTAAACCTGAAATCATAGCCGAATACAAAACCCACGAGAAGGATACCGGTTCGTCCGAAGTCCAAGTGGCGTTGCTGACCGCCCGGATCAATCACTTGACCGAGCATCTCCGCACCCATCGCAAGGACTTCCACTCGCGCCGCGGGCTTCTGCAGATGGCCTCGCGCCGTCGCAAGCTCCTCGATTATTTGAAGCGGCATAACCTGCCGACCTATAACGAGCTGCTGAAGAAGCTTAACCTTCGCAAATAACGCTTTCGTCTAACGGGCGACCCGATCCGCGGGTCGCCCGTTGTCGTTACTGACACTCGAATCCAGGCCGGGACATTTCTGTTTGTTGCCCTCCCCCGCCGGGCGCCAAACAGAAATTTCTCGCGTCTGAGCGAGCTGACCCAAGCGGGATCTCAGATCCCCACACCGCAGCGGCCTTCGTGCTGCTGCCGCTTCCAATTCTGGAAGCCCCGGGCCGTCCCCAGTCGCGTGTCGCTGGCCGGTTCCGTTTTATCCGCCGGCACGTTGTCCGAATCCGTAATCGTCCGAAAAATGAATCAGAAACACACCGTCACCGTGCCCGGCCTCGGGATCACGTTCTCCACCGGCAGCTATGCCCAACTCGCCAATGGCGCCGTTAATGTCTGCGTCGGCGAAACCAATGTCTTCGTCACCGCCTGCGTCGCCCAGTCGATGCGCCCCGGCCAGGACTTCTTCCCGCTCACCGTCGACTACCGCGACAAGTACGCCGCCGCCGGACGTTTTCCTGGTGGCTACTTCAAACGCGAGGGCCGTCCGTCCGAAAAGGAAATCCTGATCTCGCGCCTGTGCGATCGTCCCTGCCGTCCCCTCTTTCCCGAGGGCTTCCTCAATGAAGTCCAGATCATCGGCCAGCTTCTGTCGGCCGACCAGCTCCACGACTCCGATATCCCGATGGTCAACGGCGCCAGCGCCGCCCTCGCGATTTCGGATATTCCGTGGAACGGGCCGATTGGCGCCATCCGCGTCGCTTTGATCGACGGCCAGTTCGTCGCCAATCCGAACATCGAGCAGATGTACTCGTCTTCGCTCGACCTCATCTACGTCGGCAACGACAAGGACATGTTGATGATCGAAGGCTCGGCCGACCAGCTGCCCGAGGAAGAATTCATCAAGGCGCTCGAGTTCGGCCACCAGGCCATCCAGCCGATCATCACGGCGATCAAGGAACTCGTCGCCCTCGCCGGCAAGCCGAAGGTCACGTTCCCCCTCGTTGGCGCCACGCCCGAGGCCCGCGCGATCATCGAGAAGGTGGTTCCCGCCGATCGCATCGCCGACGCGATCTTCGGCAAGGAAAAGGCCGTCCGCGGCGCCGCCGTCAAGCTGCTCAAGGATGAGGCCAAGGCGGCTCTCGTCGCGCAGCTCGGCGAAGGCAAGTTCACCGACATCGACCTCGCGGTCGTGTTCGAGGACCTCCAATACAAAGCTTACCGCAAGACAGTGCTCGAGCGCGGCATCCGCTCCGACGGCCGCGACGCCAAGTCACTCCGTCCCCTGAAGGCCGAGGTCGGGGTGCTGCCCCGCGTGCACGGTTCCGCCATGTTTCAACGCGGCGATACGCAGAACATCGCCATCGCGACCCTCGGGCCGACCAAGGAAGCCCAGGACATGGACGGCCTCACCGGCGGCGCCACGTCGAAGAGCTTCATCCTTCACTACAACTTCCCGCCGTTCTCGGTTGGTGAAACGGGCCGGACCACCGGCCCGGGTCGCCGCGAAATCGGTCACGGCGCCCTCGCCGAGCGTTCGCTCGTTCCCGTGCTCCCGCCGGAAGACGCGTTCCCCTACTCGATTCGCGTGGTCTCCGAGATCATGGCTTCGAACGGTTCGACGTCGATGGCCTCGGTCTGCGGCGGCTGTCTCGCCCTCATGGACGCGGGCGTGCCCATCATCGCGCCCGTCGCGGGTATTTCCTGCGGCCTTATGACCGAAACCGCCGCGGACGGCTCGATCGCCAAGTGGACCACCATCACCGACATCCTCGGTGAGGAAGATCACTTCGGCGATATGGACTTCAAGCTCGCGGGCACGACCAAGGGCATCACGGGCTTCCAACTCGATCTCAAGATTCACGGCCTGCCTTTCGAAATCGCCAAGGCGGCGATTTTCCAGGCGCGCGACGCCCGCGTCGAGATCCTTAAGCACATGCTCGCCTCGTTGCCCGCGCCCCGCGCTGGCCTCAGCAAGTTTGCTCCCCGGATCCAGACGATCCAGATCGATCCCGAAAAGATCGGCCTGCTCATCGGGCCGGGCGGCAAGACGATCCGCCGCATCACGGAAACGACCGGCGCGCAGATCGACATCGCCGAGGATGATTCGGGCAAGGTGTTCATCTACTCCAACAACGCTGAGGCCATGGCCCGCGCGGTCCAGGAAATCGACGGCCTCTGCGGCGGTGGCGCCGGCGGTGGTGGTGGTGGCGGCGGCGGCGTCCCCATCGAAGTCGGCAAGCTGTATCACGGCCGCGTGACCGGCATCAAAGACTTCGGCTGCTTCGTCGAGTGCACCCCCGGCAAGGAAGGCCTCTGCCATATCAGCGAACTCGCCGACTTCCGCGTCCGTCGGACCGAGGACGTCGTGAAGATGGGCGAGATGCTCTGGGTCAAGTGCGTCGGCATCGACGAGCGCAGCGGCAAGGTCCGTCTGTCCCGCAAGGCCGCGATGAAGGAGATGGAAGGCCAGCAGCCGCAAGGTGGCGCGCCCGCCGCCGAGGCTCCCGCCGCTCCCGCGCAGTAACCAAGAAACCGGGCGGGCCTGCGCCGCCACTCTTTCTCCCAGCCGGAGCGCCGCAAGCGCTCCGGCTTTTTTATCGAAATGAGCAGGCCCGGGCCCCTCCGGGGGCAAAAGGCGTAAGGTCACCTATGGGTTGACACGACGCCTTTGCTTCTGGCGGCTCCGGGAGTGGCCCTAGCCCGCGCGGTCAGACTGGGAAAGGAGGCAACCCAAACTTTTCCTTTGCGCCCGTCGGGCCTTCTTGCGGCCATGGTCGGATGCGATTTTTGGTCACGAACGACGACGGCATTCACAGTGTCTTCCTCCACGAACTGGTTCACGCACTCCGCGCGGCCGGACATGAGACCTTTGTCGTTGCGCCCAAGCGCGAGCAGAGCTGGATCGGCGCCGCCAAATCGCGCAATCGTCCCGTTCACGCCACGCCGGCTGACCGGGGCCTCGGGTGTCCGACCTGGATTGTCGACGGGACACCGAGCGACGCGGTCAATATCGCGATCGGACATTTGTTACCGTCCGGACTGGAAATCAACGCGGTCCTCAGTGGCATCAATGTCGGCCTGAATGTATCACTCGGATTTGTCATCGCCAGCGGCACTGTGGCTGGCGCCTGGGAAGGCGCGCTGCATGGCCTCCCGGCCATCGCCTTTTCGCAGGACCTCACCGTCGCGCTCTACGATGAGCTCAAAGCGGCCGGCGATGTTCCCGGCGCGGAGCTCCACGCCGTGGTCAAAATTTCTGCGCAGCACGCAGCCCGGCTCGCGCCGCAGCTCGCGAGCGCCACCCTGCCGCGCAGTTTCATCGTGCACAACGTGAACTTCCCGCTGCCCTGCCACGCCAACAGCGAAGTGCGTCGTACCGTCCCGGCCCGCGTGGTGGTTCCCGGTTTGTTCACGCCCGCGGCGGATGATGGCACCCATCGTTTGGTTTTCCGGCTGGGCGAGGATCTTTCGCCTCCGGAACTCGTCACCGATCGCGCCGCCCTGGCCGGAGGCTACATCAGCCACACGGTGCTCGATTACAAGCGCCTCGGGCAATAACCAGACGTTAGGTCTTGTCGGCGCGGTGGACGACTCCGTTTCGAAATTCGACCTCTTTGATATCGGGCGGTGTCGGCGGAGTGTAGATCGGCGTGCCCATGCCGCTGCCGCCGATACCGCCGCCTCCGATGCCCGCACCGCCGATCCCTCCGCCAAGTCCGCCGATCCCTCCGCCAAGTCCGCCACCGCGCATGCCACCGCCACCTATGCCGATGCCGACCGTCGGCGCGACGATGGTGCCGCCCCGCCCGGTGCCCACGATAATGCCGTTGCCGCCACCCATGCCGCTCATGCCGCCGCCGCCCGGGTATAAGACCGAGCCGTCGTCACCGCCGGTCTTGTAGACCCAGATTTCATCTCCACCGGCCGACTGGGTCACGATCTCGGTCGGATTTCCCCAAGCCACGCGGACCATGTCGGGCGTCATGCCCGGCTCCACTTTGCCATCGAGTACCGCCTGCCGGACTTCAATGGGCCACTGCTCATAGATGTCGCGATTCCGATCGATCCGGGACATCTGGGACGACGAACAGCCAGCCCCCCAACCGACGGCCAGCAAACCGATCAAACCGATTGAAAGATTACGGCTCATGATGGCGACGAACATATACTTAATTCTTCGGGCGTAAAGGGAGTCGTTATGCGTAACAAATCGGTTGGATTTCCCGCCGGCCTGTTCTGGACAATTCATCCTCCGAGTCGATTATCCGGGTAAGCGAACATGAAATTCGGCGTCAGCACCTGGCTTTGGACTTCCCCCTTTACGACCAAAACGGTGGCGATGTTTCCCAAGCTCAAGCGCCTGGGCTTCGATTTTGTCGAAATCCCGGCCGAAGATCCGGCCTTGATCGACGGCGCGGTCGTACGGCGAGCCCTTGGCGATGAAGGGCTGACCGCCGTGGTTTGCGGCGCGTTTGGTCCGACGCGGGACCTGACGCACGAAGATCCCAAGGTTCATCAGGTGTGCTTCGACTACATCGCCCGCAGCCTCGATCTCTGCGCCGAAATCGGCAGCCCGATCTTCGCGGGCCCCATGTATTCGGCGGTGGGCAAACGGCGCCTCCTCCCGCCCGCCCAGCGTCAGGTCGAATGGCGGCGCGCCGTCGAGAACGTCCGCGTCGCCGCCGGCCTCGCAAGCACCCGCCGCGTGCAGCTGGCCATCGAACCACTGAACCGGTTTGAGACGGATCTGATCAACACCGCGGCCGACGTGGTGCGCTTCGTCGATGAAATCGGTCACCCCGCCGCCCGGGTCATGATGGATAGTTTTCACATGGGAATCGAGGAGCGTGACATGGAACAGGCTCTGCGGGCTGTCGGTCCACGCCTCCTGCATGTCCAGGTCTCGGACAATTATCGCGGCACACCCGGCAAGGGCCAGATCCGTTGGGACGCCTTCAAGCGCGGAATCGACGCCTCGGCCTATCACGGGGGGATCGCCATCGAGAGCTTCACTCCGGAAATTGTGGAGCTGGCCGGCGCGGTGTGTTTCTGGCGGCCGATGGAGCCGAGCCAGGACGGCTTTGCCACCGAAGGACTGGCGTTTCTCAAGCAGCTCTTCGCGGAGCCCTGATTCCGGCGATGTCCCGCAGCCCGATTGCGTTTGCCGCGCCCGTTGACACGACTCTCCGCCGTTCCGTAATCTGACGGACTTATGGAAGGCCCGACGTATGTGCTGGAGTTCGAAAAACCGCTACGCGAGCTGGCCCGCCAGCTTGATGAGCTGCGGCAGCGTTCGATCGAGACCAATGTCGATCTGACGAGTGAGACCCACTCGATTGAGCAGAAAATCGAAAGCACTCGACGCGAAATCTACTCCAACCTCTCCACTTGGCAGAAAGTGCAAATTGCGCGTCATCCGAAGCGCCCCTATTCCCTCGATTACGTCGGGGCGATTTGCGAAGGATTCCAGGAATTTCACGGCGACCGCCAGTATAACGACGACCGCGCCATCATCGGGGGCACCGCGTTTTTCAACGGCGACGCCGTTATGGTCATCATGCAGCAGAAGGGCCGCGATCCAAAGGAACGCATCGCCCGAAACTTCGGGATGCCCCAGCCGGAAGGCTACCGCAAGGCGCTGCGACTGGCCCGGATGGCGGAAAAATTTCACCTGCCGGTGTTGACCTTCATCGACACCCCCGGCGCGTTCCCCGGCATCGAGTCCGAGGCGCGGCACGTTTCGGAAGCCATCGCCGTCAACCTTCGCGAACTGGCCATGTTGCGCACGCCGACGATCTCGATCGTGGTCGGCGAAGGCGGCTCGGGTGGTGCGCTGGGCATCGGAGTGACCGACCGAGTGCTGATTTTTGAGAACAGCTACTATTCGGTCATTTCGCCCGAGGGTTGTGCCGCCATCTTGTGGAAAGACAGTGCCGCCGCGCCGAAAGCCGCCGAAGCACTGAAGGTCAGTGCCGACCACCTTGAGAAGCTTGGAGTCGTAAATGAAATCATTCCGGAACCGACGGGCGGCGCGCACAACGATCCGGCCCAGGCGGCCAGTGCGCTCAAGTACGTCATCCAAAAACATCTCAACGATTTGCGCGCCCTCAGCCTCGAGCAGTTGATCGAAACCCGCTACGAGCGTTATCGGCACCTCGGCGTCTTCGAAGAGGCCGGGGCGACTCGCAGCTAGGGAGCCTGCCGGTCTCAGCCGGAAAAATTCAGTTGAGAGTTGAAGGTTGAAAGTTGAAAGCCAGAGCAGGCAAAAAATTAACTGCAGTGTAGACCGCCAAAGGGGAGTCACGGATCCGTTTGCCTCGAACCCAGCCCCAAAAGAGCGATTTCGTCCCGGCATTCATCGCGTTCAACTTTCACCTCTCAACTTTCAACGGTGCGAGTCCGGCTCAGGCAGGTCCGAGTTGAGGAGAGCGAATCTAGGTTCAAAATGAGCCGATAGGCTCCTAAACAAAACCGCACCGGGTGGGAGGCGCTCTCCGCTCTCC
>CANJNJ010000163.1 GCA_947474995.1 Opitutaceae bacterium
CGGCCGTTTCGCTGACAACGCGATCGCCCTCGCTCCACCCACGCACCGCCGTCCCCACGGCGGCGATCTGACCGCCAAATTCATGTCCGAGGACCACCGGATAATTCACCTTCCAACTGTGCGACCCGGTCCAGTGATGCAGATCGCTCCCGCAAACGCCGACCGCTTCGACGGCCAGCACAACGTCATCCGCGCCTGGATCGGGCCGCGTGACTTCGCGCAATTCGACGCTGTTCGGGGTGGAGGAAAAATTAACGACGGCAGGACTTTTCATCGGGAAGATCGGCTGCTGGGCACGTCGCCATAACCATGGACCCGCTCGCAAATCAAACGGAGCGTGCCTTCGAGGTCGCCCGCCGCCGTCTTGAACGCATCGGCATCCACGGCCAGGGGCGCACCAATCACAACGAGGGGCGCACCATATTCCGGGGTGCGCATGGCCTGCTCCAGCGTCAGCCCGCCAACCGCCTGCACCGGCACGCGCACCGCGGCCACGACTGCGCGCAACTGATCGAGTGGACTCGGCATCCGGCGGCCCGCCGCCGCAATTCCGCGACGCTCGTCATAGCCAATGTGATGAATGACGAAATCGCACCCCAGGTCCTCCAACTGCCGGGCGCCCGCGACCATGTCCGGGCATCCCAGATTGTCGCCCATCACTTTCACACCGTGGTCGCGGCCGGCCTTGACCACAAATTTTAGCGTTTCTTCATGCGCCCGGGCCATCACCACGACGTGCGTCGCACCGGCCCGGGCCATCATTTCCGCCTCGAGGTAACCGCCATCCATGGTCTTCAAGTCGGCGACAATCGGCACGCCGGGAAACCGCTCGCGCAAGGCCCGCACCCCCCGCATTCCTTCGGCAATAATCAAGGGCGTGCCCGCTTCCAACCAATCGACTCCAGCCCGCCGCGCGAGTTCCGCCGTCGCCAAGGCCTCGTCGAGGTCGATCAGGTCCAGCGAGATTTGCACAACGGGTAACATGCGAGGTTCATCCAGCGTGGTGGCCGAATCCGGTGCTCGTCAAGCGCCGCAAGGCATCGCGGAAAAACTGAAAGTGAAAAAGCGGAAATCGGGAAACCGGAAATTCATTCCCGCTTTCCGCTTTCTCGCTTTTCCGATTTCAGCTTTTTCGGATTATAGCTTTCCCGCGAAAGCCTTGCTCATCACCGCGACGACCGACGGTGGCGGCCGCACCGGCTTGCCTTCGCGGTCGATGAACGCGTGGACCGTGTGCCCGGTCGCCAACAACTCGTCCCCGCGCCGCACTTCGTAATCCAGCCGGATGCGCAGGATCGGTTTTTCACTCAACGTCGTTAGAATCGTGAGGGTATCGTCGTAAAGGGCGGGGCGAAAATATTTCGCGGCCACTTCGAGCACGGGAAGTCGATACCCCTCGGCCTCGAGTGCGCGATAGGGCAGGCCCAGTTCCTTGAGGAGCGTCGTGCGTCCAATCTCAAACCACGGCAGGTAATTGCCGTGATAGACCACGCCCATCATGTCGGTCTCCGCATAGCGGACGGTTACTTCCTGGCGGGAGCGAATCATGATTCGGACCACGCCGGGTTGAACAACGCTTCGGCCGATTCCTTCCAGCAGTTGCGCGTGGCCCATTCGCGACCGGCCGCGCCAAGTTTTCGGCGAAGCGCGGGATCGTGGATGAGTTTTTCGAACGCCGCCGCCAGCTGGACCGGCCGATCCGGCGGCACCAGCAAACCCGTGACGCCGTCAACCACGGCCTCCGAGACGCCCCCAACATCATGCGCCACGACTGGCAGACCGTGCGCCGCCGCCTCGAGGTAAACGAGCCCAAAGCCCTCGACACTTTGATCGAGATTCACACTGGTCATCGCAAAGATATCCGCCCGGGCATAAACACTGGCGAGTTCCGCATCGGGCATGTTACCAAAGAAACGGACCGCAAGATCGGGTTGAGCCGCGGCGGCGGCGCGCAGCTGGCTTTCGTAGCTGCCTTTGCTTTCCACGCCCACCACCCAATATTCCACCCGCGCCCGCACGGCGGCCGGCAAAACGTGCAAGGCCGCGAGCGTTCGTAACTGGCCTTTGCGCGGATGCAGCCGCCCCACGGTTAAGACGATGATCTTTTTCGTGTCGGTCGGGGGTTTCGCCGCCACCACCGCAAAATCCGAACGCAGCGCGCCCGGAGTCAGATAAATTCGGTCCGCCGCTTCCGGGAAATGGGTCAGGAGCAGTTCCTGGGTGTAGTTGCTCAGCGTGCTGACCCGCGTGGCGCGCCGAATCAACTGGCCCGCGAGCCAGCGGCGCAACGGATTGTGCGCCAGTTTCAGAATTTCCGAACCGTGAAAAGTAAGCACGAGGCGCTGCGGACAGAAAGCATGGAAAAACTGCAGCAGCATCATCGTCATCATCGGCCCGGGTTCAGGCAGATAGACCGTCGCCCGGCGCAAGTGTCGGCGATTCCGGATCAGCTCCCGCGCCAGCTGAAACTGACACCAGAGGTCATGGGTCCCCTTGAGCGGCAGGCGGCGGACGCGAAAGGGCCAATCCGCCTTTTCCGCCGAGGCGGGTGCCGATTGCGCCCAGACCTCGAGGTCATAGCCCAGACCCGCTGTCGCCCGGGCAATTTCCTCAGCAAACGTCGCGATGCCGCCACGCTTCGGATAAAATTCGTGCGTGATGAGGAAGACCGGATGCCCGGCCGGGACAAAGTGAGACGCGCTCATGCGCAGATAAAGGAAAGGAGGGATAACACGCTCACCCCAAAAGAGCGGGCGACGAACTGAAACGTTGAGTTAGGTGCACCCCCGGCGACTGGCAAGCGCTGTTCCCCTTTAACCGATAAGTCTGAAAGTCTTTGAAACTCGGGCACAAACCTCCCGTCTACGGGGCGGAGGAAGCCAGGCGGTTTGAAATAATGGGTTTACTTTCCCGCCCGCTGTAACATACAAACAACGAATAATGCCGGACGCAGCCGCTCCATCCAATTTGGGCACCAACAAACCAGTTCCTTCTGGGCCAAAGCCCTTTGCGCCTGAGGATGAGGTCGCCCTGCGCGAAGCTCTAAAGCGCTGCTCTCCTTCGACTTTCGAAGCGGCGGTCCAATTCCGTAAGACCGGAAATGCCGAGCACGTTCCGGCCGTCGTCATCGGGGTCGTGGAACGCTTTGTCGAACCCGATCTGCGCATCAAGCTCAAGGATGCAGGAGATGACCTCCGTCTCATCGAGGACCTCGGAATCGATTCCCTGACCATGATGGAAATCGTCATTCTGGTTGAGGACGTCCTCCAGATGACGATCAACAACGACGAACTGCGGAACCTTCGCACCGTCGGTGACGTCAAGACTTTCATTGACTGCAAGATCCGCGGCCTTCCGTTGCCCAAGCCGACCAAGTTCCTGCCCATCGAACATATCGGCGCGGTTATGCCGATGCAGCCTCCTTTCCTTTTCCTCAATGAAGCTTCGGTCAGTTCGACTGCCGCGAACGGAAAATACAAGATTTCGGGTCAGGAGTATTTTCTTCAGGGGCACTTCAAGGACAACCCCGTGATGCCGGCGTCGATCATGCTCGAGGCGTTGGGCCAACTCGCGGTTCTTTATTTGCTGGAGGGTGCGCCGACTGAGCCGGGCAAAGCCGTCAGTCCACAAACCATTTTCTTTACCGGTTGCGAAGGCGTTCGCGCCCATCGCGTCTGCAAGCCCGGCGACATCCTTTCTTTGTCGATCAAACCGAAGCGGATGAAAATGCCGCTGGCCACGTTTGAAGGTTCGATTCGCGTCGGCCAGGAAAAGGCCGTGATCGCCGAGGAAATCACTTTGACCTACGCCTTTGTCGATGCGGTCAACGCGCCGCTTCCGATCAACGGAACCGTGACTCCCGAAGGGGCCAAAACGCCTGAAGCCGCGCCGGCGCCAACGCCGTTGCGGGCCGCCATCAACGCCTAGGTTTCGACCCGGCAAAATCGCGACAAATTTTCCGCCCACGCGGGAAATTATGCCCAGAGTTTTCATCACCGGCCTCGGATTCGTTACGAGCATCGGCAACGACGCGCCGACCGTGACGCGCAACCTGCGCGAACTGCGGCACGGATTTGAACTCTATCCGCCGTTTCAGAAACCGGACATTCCCTGCAAGGTCGTCGGCACGATTAAGGACTTCACCACGGATTCCACGGACCCCGAAGACTGGACGTTTCCGGCCCGCTATAAAATCAAACGGGAACTGCTGCGATCGATGGCGCCGAATGGCCTCTTTGCGCAGTGCGCGATGCTCCAGGCGATCGACGACGCCCGGCTGACCGAGCCGGATATTTCAAATTCCGTCACGGGTCTCTATGCGGCGTCAGGTGGTTCGCCCTACCTCACCCACTACCACCATGAGCGGTTGCTGAAAGTTGGCGTCATGCGCTGCTCGCCGCTCGGCATCGTGGCGTCAATCGTCGGCACGTTGAATTTCAACCTCGTGGCGGCCTTCAAGATCCAGGGCGCGTCCTGCGGTTTCTCGTCCGCGTGCGCGTCGTCGGCCCACGCCCTGGGCTATGCCTTCGACGACATCTCGCTCGGCCGGCAGAAGCGAATGTTCATCGTCGGCGCGGAGGACGGCAACGTCGATGCCATCCTGCCGTTCGCCGGGATGCGCACGCTCTCCCTGCAGACCGATCCCAATCTCGCCTCGCGCCCGTTCGACGCCGCGCGCGATGGTTTTGTCGGCACCGGCGGCTCGACGGTCCTGGTCCTCGAAAGCGAGGACGAAGTAGTGCGCCGTGGCGTGCAGCCCTACGCGGAATTTCTCGGCTGGGGCCAGGCATCCGATGGCTATAACGTCGCCATCTCCCATCCCGGCGGCAGCGGTTCCGCCGCCTCGATCGCCAACGCCCTGCGTGCAGCTAAGGTCGCGCCCGAAGCGGTCGACTACGTCAACGCGCACGCGACCTCGACGTTGATCGGTGACATCTCTGAAGCGCGTGCCTTGCGCTCCATCTTCAATTCGCCCGCCACCCGCCCGCTGGTGAGCAGCACGAAGGCCCTGACCGGGCACGGACTTTCCCTGGCGGGGGCGATGGAGAGCGGCTTCTGCGCGCTGGCGATGCGGGAAAAATTCATTCCCGGCAACGCCCACCTGACCACCGTCGATCCCGAATGCAGCGGACTCAACCTTCCCCGCACCACGGAAAATCGCGCGGCCAACATCATGGTCAAAAACAGCAGCGGTTTCGGCGGCGCCAACGTCGCGTTGGTTTTCCAGCGCGCGTGAGTGCCGTGACCAACTCCGGGGCGTCGCCAGCCGGCCCGCTGCTTCGGGTTTCCGATCTTCATCGCACGGCGTTCATCACGGGCGCCAGCACCGGCTTGGGGCGCGCCTTCACCACGATGCTGCTCGCCGACGGGGTCCGGGTCTGGGGCACGTCGCGCGATCCAGGCCGTTTGGCCGATTTCACCCGGGATTTCCCCTCGTTGTTCACGCCCGTCGCGCTCGAGTTGCGGGACGGCGTGAAAGCCGAGGCCGTTTTCCTCGCGGCCGATCATGCCTCGGGCGGTTTTGACCTCGTGATCAATAATGCCGGTTACGGGCTCTTCGCCGAATTTACCGGCATCGAATTTGGCCCGTGGGAGGAGCAGCTCCAGGTGATGCTCGTCAACACGGCCCGACTCTCGCATGCGGCCTTGCGCGGTTTCCTGGCCCGTTCTGCGACCGGCCGAGGCGGCGCACTCGTCAACATCGCGTCCCTCGCCGCCGAGTTTCCCCTGCCCTTTCAAAGCGCCTACAACGTCGCCAAGGCCGGCCTCGTGGCGCTCAACGAGAGCCTCATGGTGGAAGTCACCGGCACCAACGTGGTCGTGATCGATTTCCGTCCCGGCGACTATCAAACGGATTTCGAAGGTTCGGTCCGCCGACCCCAGCTGAAACCGACCCCGCGCATGGCCCGCGCCTGGATCGCTTTCGAGGCGATGATGCGCGGCGGCCCAAGGCCCGAGCACGCGGCAGCCGCCTTGCGGCGCGCCTTGTTGCGTCAGCGCAGCGGCACCGTGCGCACGGGCCGTTTCTTTCAAGCGGTGGTCGCTCCCCTGCTGGCCCGGTTTGGTTCGCTGCCGTTCAAGCGGCGCATCCAGGCTCGCTACTTCGATGTGGCGTGATTCCCGCGCTCCGGGCATCTCGGTGAATTGACGCATGTCCAAACTTCGCATTCTCGTCCTCACGTCGAGCACCGGCGGCGGTCACGACGCCCGCGCCGAGGCGTTCGCAGAATGGTGTTTCCAGCTTTACCGCCACGAGGTCGACGTGCGCATCGAGCAGATGCTCGAAAAATCCTCGGTCGTAAATCGCGCCGGCGTTCAGTTCTACAATCGCATCCAGCGCGGCGCGCCGTGGATTCACAAGGTCTTCTACGCCGTCGTCGAACTGCTGAGCTACCTGAACAGCCGGCGCGTCACGTTTGGCGCCGCCTACTATGAAGCGGTGCTGAGGGAATACCGGCCGCATCTGGTGTTCAGCGTACACGACTGCCTCAACCGCGGTTACTTTCCCCTCGCCCGCCAAATCCTCGGGGCGGAAAACGTGCGGTGCGCGACCTACTGCGGCGAGTTTTCCGGGGGCTGGGGTTATTCCCGCAACTGGATCGAACCCTCGGTGGACCGCTATTTCTCCCGCACCCCCACGGCCGCGGACTACGCGGTGAAAAAAGGAATCCCGGCGGAAAAATCACAGGTGCGCGGCAACCTCATGCTGCCGCGGGCCCACCTCGAGGTCGTTGCCGAAGCCGACCGGGCCGGATTCCGCACCCGGCGCCTGGGACTCCACCCGGATCGCTTCACGGTCTTTCTCGCCACGGGCGCCAATGGGGCGAACAACCACTTCGAATTGCTTTCGGTGCTGCTGCGTTACGCTGACCGCATTCAGGCCATCGTGATCTGCGGGCGAAACAAGGAGACTTATCACGAGTTGGTCCACTGGCGGGCGAACCACGCCGAGTTCACCTGTTACATCGAAGGCAACTCCGAGATCGTGCACCTGTTGCTGCAGGCGAGCGACGCCATTGTCACCCGCGGCGGCACGACCACCTGTGCCAAGGCCCTGCACTTTCGCTGCCCGATCATTTTCAATGCCTTTGGCGGCATCATGCCCCAGGAGGAACTCACCTGGAAATTTTTCCGCAACGGCGCGGCCTCCGCCAAGATTCAGGATGCGCCTGATTTTGCCCGACTCATGGACACGTGGATGGCCGATCCCTCCGTCTATCACCGCGCCCGCGCCAATTTCCTCCAACTCCGCTACGAAGAGGATCCGACGTTGCTCATCACGGAACTCGTCGACCTCGCCAACGAAATCGCCCACGCCCCCCTGCGCCGGTGGTCTTTTCCGCCCACCGCCACCGACACCCCACCCCCCGTCACGCTCTGACCCGGCGACGGACTGATTTGTCATCTAATAGATGACAAACCGGCAGGACTCGTGGAGCCCTGCTGGGAACGGGGCGGAGACAATGACGGGCGGCGGTGCGCAATCCGCTTGGCCGAACGAGGTCGGAAGCACTAGGTTCGAGGGGCCTTGTCTGCCGAACCGCCCGTCATCACCTACCTCTTCACCACGTTTCCGAAGAACACGGAATCGTTTCTGCAGCGCGAAATCGTCGCTATGAAGACCCATGGCGTAAAAATGCGCCTCTTCTCGCTCTGGGGCGGCGGCGGCACTTTCCGCGGGCTGCCGGTGGAATCGTTCAACGAATGGCGGCTGCTCACGCTTTTTTGGCTCATTCCCTACGAATCCTGGCGCCGGCCTGACGTCCTGGCCCAGTTGCTTCGCGGGCTGTTCACCCGGCGCGCGCCGTCGTGGATGAATTTTTGGGAAAACATGCTGGGGGCCGGCTTCGCCTGCCTCTACCTGCGGGAATTTCGCCGCCACCCTCCCGCCCTCATTCACGCCGCCTGGGGCGGCGCCCCGGCGACCGCGGCCTGGTTGTTCTGGCGCGCGGATGGGCATCGCTTCAGCGCGGCGGCCCACGCTTACGATATTTATGAGCATGGCGGCGACTGGTGGCTCAAGGACAAACTCGAGCACGCGGCCTTCATCCACACGTCGACCGAGATGGGGCGCCGCGCACTCATCGAACGCCGTCTCGCCCACGGAAATATTTTCTGCATCCGGCGCGGGCTGGAACGATTGATGCCCCTCAAGTCCCTGCGCAGTTCGCGTGCGCCGCTGCACCTGCTGTGCATCGCCCGGTTGGTGGAAAAGAAAGGGCTCGACCACCAACTCCGCATCTATGCCGCGCTGCGCGCGGCGGGCGTGCCGTTCGTCGCCCGCATCGTGGGCGATGGCCCCCTGCGTGCGGAACTGGAGAAACTTGCGGACCGACTCGGCATTGGCGCCAACGTCGCGTTCGCCGGCCACCTGCCCCAACACGAGGTATGGAGCCAGCTCGCCTGGGCCGATGTCCTCCTGCACACCGGGGTCGTGGCGCCGAACGGTGATCGCGACGGCCTGCCCAATGTGATTCCGGAGGCTATGTCCGTCGGCGTGCTCGTCGTGACGTCACCCGTGGCGGCGACCACCGAGGCCATCACCCAGGGGATCACCGGGCTGGTCGTGCCGGTGGACACCCCAAACGATTGGGTTTCCGCATTGCGGCGGCTTTCAACGGACGACGCCTTCGCCGAGAAACTCCGGCGCGCCGCACGGCAGTGGGTCGAGGAGAACTTCGACGCGCACAAGAATGCCGCGCAACTGCTCGGACACTTCCAGCGCATTATCGCCACGCCCCGATGATTTATTTCGACATCACGAAGGCGGGCCGTGCCGGGCATCGCTCAGGGCTCACCCGAGTCAGCACTCGATTGCGCACCGAATTGGGTGGCGCGGCAACCGAGGTGGTCTGGAACGATGGCTTTCGCCCGACCGCCAGCGCGACGCGCGTAACGTTCTCGCCCCAGGACTGGCTGCTCACGCCGGAACTCTTCTCCGCGGAAGAACGCCCGGGGTTTGCCGACTGGCTCGACGCGAAACCGGTCCGACGGGCGGCAATTTTCCACGACGCGATTCCCCTCAAACATCCGCACATTACCTGGCCGCAGAGCGTGGCGCGTCATCCCGGCTACCTGAAAGGCCTCGCCCGGTTCGACCGCATCTGGGCCGTGTCTGAGGCCAGCCGTCAGGAACTGATCGATTTCTGGCGCTGGCAGGGTGCGGTTTCTTTCCCGGCGGTGGACGTGCTTCCGCTGGGCGCCGATTTCCATTCACACCCCCGCATCACGTCACGTCCGGCCACCGAAAGCAAAAATCCCAGACGCCAGGCGCCACCGCAGTTGCTCAGCGTGGGAATTCTCGAGCCGCGCAAAAATCAGCTATTTCTCCTCGGCGTGTGCGAGCAACTCTGGCGCGAAGGACTGGTGTTCGAGTTGCACCTGGTCGGCCGCGTCAACCCTCATTTTGGCGCACCGATCGTGACGCAAATCAAAACCCTCCGGAAAAAATTTCCGACTTTCCTGCGCTACCACGAGGCCGCCAGCGACACGGTGCTCTCCGATCTTTTTGCGCGGGCCCACGCCACGGTATTCCCAACGCTGGCGGAAGGCTGCGGCCTCCCCCTGCTGGAATCGCTTTGGAGGGGGGTTCCGTGCGTGTGCAGCGATCTGCCCGTCTTGCGCGAGAACGCGGATGCCGGCGGTTGCGCCACCGTTCCGCTGCACGCCCCCGACGAATGGAAAGCCGCCTTACGCCGCGTGCTCACGGACGAAACGTGGTTCATCCGGCTGCAAAAGGAGGCCGTCTCACGACCGCTTCCGACCTGGGCCAGCGCCGCCAAAATCCTCACCGAAGCGCTGGCCTGAGCGCTTACCTCGTTGCCGCGGCGGTCGGCGGCGGCGCCAGCGGAGGCGGCGCGGCCGCCGCTTTGGCCGCGGCGGCCTTACTTTCCAGGGTCTTCAAGGCCGACTCACGAACCGCCGAAATCATCGGTGAGTTTTGCGGCACCTCCATCTGCGTCTCCAGCCGGGTGTCAGTGGCAAGGTAGTTGGCCGCCACCGACGAAAGCAAAGGCATGGCTTGTTCGAGTTGGCCGCCGACTCCGAGCACGGCAACGCGCACGTCCCATAATTCCGGGCCGGTGGCCCGGTCCATCGACTTATCCGGATTAGACCGGGCGGACAGTTGGAGAAATGTTTCCCGGGTCGACGGGTCGACCCGCGGAGAGCTCTCCATGCCGTAGGAAACCTCAATAAATAAATCGGAGGGCGCATTCGCGGGCGCCTCAAACATCCCCTGACCCGA
>CANJNJ010000164.1 GCA_947474995.1 Opitutaceae bacterium
CCAGCGCGAGGGCGGTGAGGAGGACCAGCGGGCGCAGAAAAATCATCCGCCGGAACAAGGGGATTTTACCGATCGGGGCGAGCCGAATCAGACGCGCGGAAGCGTTTGAGGATTGCTTCATCGAAAGAGGGCCCCTGCCGCGTGCGGGGGAGCCTGGGGGTGATGCGGTTTCCCGCGGAGCCGATGAATGCTTCGGCGCGATTTTCGATTCACGCCGCGCTTTCCGCGGCTCCGCGTGCGACCGGTTGGGAGGGATTTATTTCAAACGATCCCCTTGCCGGTTTTTTGGGCTGCTTGCACTCGTCCCTTGTGTTGGCGCAATTCTCACCTCTCATCGCCGTCATGTCTGTCCTGGTTGGTCAACGGTGGATGAGCGAACGGGAGCCCGAACTCGGGCTCGGGTTGGTCGTGACCGTGGATCCCGCGGCGAAGCGCGTCGGAGTGGAGTTTCCCGCCACGCGTGAGAAACGGCTCTATGCGCTCGGCACCCCGGTGCTCAGACGCGTGGAATTTCAGGTCGGCGAGTCCGTCACCACGCATGAGGGGATGACGTTTGTCGTCGAGTCGGTGGAAAATGACGGCGGCGTGCTGCTCTACGTGGGGCAGGGCCGGCGCGCGCGGGAGGATGCCCTGGCCGACGGCACGAGTGTCAGCCTGCCGTCGGAGCGCCTCATGGTCGGCCAGGTTGATCCGGGCGAGGTGTTCGATCTGCGTTATCGCGCATTGCTGGCGCAGGCCCAGTTTCGCCAGTCCGACGTCCGGGGCTTCCTCGCCGGACGGGTCGAGCTGCTGCCCCACCAGTTTTATATTCTGCAGGAAGTTTCGTCGCGGCAAATCCCGCGGGTGTTGCTCGCCGACGAGGTGGGACTGGGTAAAACGATCGAGGCCTGTCTCATCGTGCAGCGGCTGCTCGCGATCGGCCGGGCGCGCCGGGTGCTGATTCTTGTCCCCGAGTCGCTCACGCACCAGTGGTTCGTCGAACTGCTGCGCCGCTTCAATCTCTGGTTCAGCATCTACGATGAGGCCCGCTGCCTGGCCGTCGAGGAGAGCGACCCGGGGCAAAATCCCTTCTTCGCCTCGCAGCTGGTGCTGGCCGGCGTTTCCTTTCTGGCGGGCGACGCCAACCGCCGCAGCCAGGCGGTGGCTACCGGCTGGGACATGGTCGTGGTCGACGAGGCTCATCATCTGGTCTGGTCGCCCGAGCACGTCAGCGCCGAATATCTCCTGGTCGAGGAACTCGCGCGCTTGTCCCCCGGTTTGCTTTTGCTCACGGCCACGCCCACCCAGCTCGGCCTGCCGGGGCATTTCGCGCGTTTGCGCCTGCTCGATCCGCATCGCTACGCGGATTTCGCCCAGTTTGTGGAGGAGTCCGAGGGCTTCGGCGTCGTCGCGGGCGTGGCGGAGCGAATCATCGAGCAGAAGACCCTGACCGCCAGGGATCGGGCCACGCTGCAGAAGATTTTCCAACGCGACCCCGAGGGACTCACCGCGCATCTCGACGCGCTCGCCCGCGGCCAGCCCGGCGCCCGGGAAGCGTTGCTCCAGACCCTCCTTGACCAACACGGCACCGGGCGCGTGGTCTTTCGGAACACCCGCGCGGCCATGACGGGCTTCCCGGCGCGGAAATATTGTCCGGCCGCGCTGGCCGCGTCAGAGCCGGCCCAAATCGCGCGCGTGGCGCGGGAGCTTCACCTGGAGGAGACCGGCGAGGACGCGCAGCTGCGGTATAACTTTCGGGGCGATCCGCGCCTCGACTGGCTGGTGACGTTCCTCAAGCAGCACCGCGCGGCGAAGGTCCTGTTAATCTGCAAGAGCCAGCGCAAGGTGGCCGCGATCGAGTCGGCGCTGCAGGAGAAAATCAATGTGAAGGTCGGGCTCTTCCACGAAGGGCTGCCCCTCGTCCAGCGCGATCGCCAGGCCGCCTGGTTCGCCGAGCCCGACGGGGCCCAATTGCTGCTGTGCTCCGAAATCGGCAGCGAGGGCCGTAACTTTCAATTCGCGCATCACCTGGTCCTCTTCGACCTGCCGCTCAATCCCGGCTTGCTCGAGCAGCGCATCGGCCGGCTCGACCGCATCGGGCAGAGCCAGACGATTCGGATTCATGTGCCCTATCTCAGCGGCAGCGCCGAGGAATGCGTCGCCGAGTGGTATCATCAGGGCCTCGACGCCTTCCAAACGCTCCTGCACGGCGGCAACGATTATCAGGAAAAATTCAAGGAGCGGCTGCTCGAGCTCGCGCTGGCGTACCGCGCGAGTGGCAAGGTTGGCCGGAAGCAATTGGACACGCTCATCGCCGAAACGGTGAAGTTCCGGGAGGTGCTGGCGCAGAAGATGAAAAAGGGGCGGGACCGCCTCCTCGAATTGAATTCGTTCAATCCCAAGGCGGCCGAGAAAGTGCTCGAGCGCGTGCGGGCCGTGGATGCGGATCCTTTGCTGCGCAACTTCCTCCTCGAGCTGCTCGACCATTTTGGCGTGCGCATTCAAGAGCACGAGGGCGGCGACGTGTTTCTCGATCCGAGTCATGCCTACATTGAAGGGTTTCCCTCGATCCCGGCCGACGGCATGCTGGCCACGTTCAACCGGCAGCGGGCCATCGTGCGCGAGGATATCCGGTTTATCGCGCCGGACCATTCGCTCGTGCAGGATGCGATCGACCTCCTCATTGATTCGAAAGCCGGGACCACGGCCTTTGGCCTCATCCGGTCGAAGCAGCCCAATCTCCTGCTGGAGGTGATCTTCGTCCTGGAAGTGGTGGCGGACTCACGCTGGCACGTGGAGCAGTTCCTCGCGCCCACGCCGGTGCGGATCGTCGTGGACATCCGGGGCGGCGATCTGACCGATCAGCGTACGGCGGCGACGCTCGCGGCGGAGTTCGAAGACGCGACGATCCAGCGGTTTCTTGAGCGCCCGAGTTTCGGGCCGGGGATGCTGAAGGGGATGCTCGCCACCGCGACCGAGCGGGCGGAAGAGCGCACCCGCACACTCAAGACGGCGTCGATGGCCAGGGCCGGCGCGGTCCTGACGGCGGATCGGCAGCGACTGATCGACTTGCGGAAACTTAACGACCACGTGCGCCCGGAGGAGATCCAGCTTGCGGCCGAGCAACTCGAGCATACCCGGGCCGCCATCGACGGAGCCCGCCTCCGCCTGGATTCCCTGCGACTCATCGTCGAAGGCAGTGGCGCGGGTCTCTGACCGGCGAAGGAAGATTGGCCGGCGCGGATTGCCAGACAAAGCCGCTTGCCTTGGACGCGAGCTGGTGGCGAATCTTCTCGCTGGCGAAAGAGGTCCTCCCTTCGGCCCCGGATTGTTTCTTCCGGCGCCGGTCGCCATCCGCTCCGTTAGCCCAACCGTCCACCAACCCGACACCGTATCACCCATGTTCGAAAATACGATCAAGCAAACCCTGGCGGCGTCGCGAACTGCCTGGGGTATCAGCCTGCCTGACGCCTCCGAATTCGTTGCCGCCCTGTCGGTCAACGCGGGTCCCGATTTTCTCTGGGTAGACTTGGAGCACCGCCCCTATGAGGTCGATCAGATTCGTTGGATCCCGATCATCTGCCGGCGCAAGAACTGCGCTTGTGTCGTCCGCCCCGCGGGACTCGATCCGCAACTGATCAAGAAGGCTCTCGATATCGGAGCCAACACGCTGATGATCCCGCAGGTCAACACGGCGGAAGAGGCGGCGCTGGCGGTGCGCTATGCCAAATATCCGCCCGAGGGCTCGCGCGGCATCTCGCCGCTGTGGACTTTTTTCATGGATGTTTCGTGGGATGATTATCTGCCGGCCGCGAATCGTGAGACCGCTATTATTGTGCAGATCGAGACGCCCGAGGGGATGAAGAATCTCGATGCCATCGCCGCGGTCGAGGGCGTGGACGTCGTCTTTGCCGGACCGATGGATCTCTCGGCCTCGCTTGGCCACATTGGCCAGCCGCGGCACCCGAAGGTGCTTCGCTTCCTGGAGGATTTCCCGGAGCGCGTCCGCCGGGCCGGCAAGGCCGCGGGCGTGACGTTCGGGGATCCCAAGCAGTGTCAGGAAGCGTGGGAGCAGGGCTTTCGCTTCATCTCGTGCGGCAATCTGCTGAGCCACGGCGACCAGGGCACAAGGGAAATGCTGGCGAATTTCCGGGCGCTCGAAAACGGCGGGGCGCGACCCGCCGGCAAGCGCGAGCGTTGACTCGTCGTGTCGGGGGTAGGGTGGCACCGCCGACGCCGGTCGGAGACCGGCGCTACGAGGCTCCGCTGACGCTCTGCTCCAGCGGCAGCGCGTGCAACTTCAACTCCGGATTCTTCTCCACGAAATAGCGCATCGTCCAGTCGTTGGGGAAGAGTGCGATCGGGTGGTCGAATTTGTCGGTGCCGAAACTGACGCCCGTCGCGACGACGATGCGGGAGACGTCCTTTAATATCGGGTGCGGCTCGAGCCAGCGCAGCAAGGTCCACGGCGTGGCGAAGAGCCGCGACTCGGCCCCGTATTCGCTCTGCAGGCGCCACTGCACGACTTCGAACTGCAACGGGCCGACCGCCGCCAGCAGGGTCGCGCCGGGCGGCGCGTTGCGCGGCATGAACGACTGCACGACGCCTTCCTGCAGCAGTTGCTCGAGGCCCGCGCGATATTTTTTCGCGTCCGCCGAGGACGGATTGGAAATGTACGTGAAGACCTCCGGCGGAAAGCGCGGCAGCTCGTCGTACCGGATCGACTTGTCCTCGGTCAGCGTGTCGCCGATGCCGAACTCGCTGTGGCCCACGAGCCCGATGACATCGCCGGGCCAGGCTTCGTTCACGGTTTCGCGCTCCTGGCCGAAGAGCTTGTGCGAGGACGACAAGCGCACGGTCTTGCCCGTGCGCTGGTGCGTCACCAGCATGTCGCGCTCGAACTTCCCCGAGCACACGCGGAGGAACGCGATCCGGTCGCGGTGCTTCGGATCCATGTTGGCCTGAATCTTGAAAACGAAACCCGAGAACTTGTCGTGGGTTACCGGAATCGTGATTTTCGTGTCGGCCGGCGCCGGAGCAGGGGCCTCCTCGTCATTCGTCAATTGCACCGGGAGCGCCTTCGCCTCCGGGACGACGCTGCGGCGGGGCGCGGGCGGAACGGAATCCTGCAGGAAGCCGTCCAGCAAAAGCTGGATGCCGAAATTATTCACCGCACTCCCAAAGTAGACCGGCGTCTGCTGGCCGGCGCGAACGGCGGCGAGATCGAAAGGGTGGCCGGCGCCGTCGAGCATCTCGAGCTGTTCCTTGACCTGATCGTAGGTGTAGTCGTCCAGCCGGTTGCGGACCGCGGGATCCTCGAGTGACGTGACGTTGACGGGCGCCTGGTATTTGCCGCCGGCCACGCGTTCAAAGAGGTGGACCTCGCGCGTGCGGCGGTCGAAGACCCCCTTGAACGACGGACCGTTGCCCAGCGGCCACACCACGGGCGACGATTGCAGGCCGAGCACGGTCTCGAGTTCGTCGAGCAGTTCGAGCGCGTTGCGCGTCGGCCGGTCGCACTTGTTCATGAACGTGAAGATCGGCACCCCGCGGCGGCGGCACACTTCGAAGAGTTTGCGGGTCTGCGTTTCCACGCCCTTGGCCGCGTCGATCACCATCAGCGCGGCGTCGACCGCCGTGAGCACGCGATAGGTGTCTTCGGAAAAGTCTTTGTGCCCCGGCGTGTCGAGCAGGTTGACGGCGTAGCCCGTGTAGTCGAACTGCAGGACCGTCGAACTGATCGAAATGCCGCGCTGCTTCTCCAGTTCCATCCAATCCGACGCGGTGGCGCGCTGATTTTTCCGGGCCGTGACGGCGCCCGCCAAATGGATGGCGTTGCCGTAGAGCAGGAACTTCTCCGTCAGCGTCGTCTTGCCCGCATCCGGATGCGAGATGATCGCAAAGGTGCGACGGCGGGCGATTTCGGCGGCGGGTGACATGAGACGGAAGGGACGGGTGACCGGTGGTCGAAGTGGAGTGACAGGAGTGGAGCGAGGAGCCGGACAACAAACCGGAGGGGGCGCGGCGAGGGAAGCGGAAAAAATCTTGGCATGGGCGGAAAAATTTACGAATTACCGGGTCAGGAGAAAATTCCGGATGATCCTTGGCAGGATTGCCGTTGGGTTGGTGGTGGTGCTGGGGGGTGGCGGCGGTCGTCATCTTTTCGAAAAGTAATGCGGCCCTGGAGAAGAATTATGCCGTGACCGTCCGGCCGGTCGTCATGCCGAGCGGCCCGGACGCCTTGAGCCGGGGAGAGCACCTCGCCAAGTCGCGGGGTTGCCTCGACTGCCACTGGGCCGATCTCGGAGGCGCGACGGTGGTGCAGAACCCATCATGCCAACGTCCGGCCGCCGTCGGTGACGCCGGGGGTCTCGCTGGAATTCGGCAAATATGTCGCGGTGGGTTGCCCCGGCTGCCATGGCCCCAATCTTTCCGGCGGCAAGATCGAGATCGGGCCGTCCGATTGGCCGCCGGCGGCAAACCTGGCGCCGCACGCCGCCGGGCCCGTGGCGAAGGGGAGGCGAGGCGGACTTCATCAAGACCGGGCGCACGGCGAAGCGGCCTGACGGCACGGAAGTGAGTCCCGTGATGCCGCGGACGTTCGCTAATTTGGACGACACCGGGTTGAAGGCGTGGTGGAGGTAGCTTAAGTCGCTCTCCCCCGATAGCGACAGGGCAGCGGTGAAGTCCAAAGTGAAAAAGCACTCAAGGTTTTCGGCCCTGGGCCGATGCCGAGGGCATAATGAAGGCCATGCTCGCAATCGGTGCTTTCGGGCTGTTTACGCTCGTGCTGGGGTTGCTCATGGCGCTGATCCTACCCAAGGACTCCCGTGATCAGGAATCCGGACCCGAAGTGTAAGAAGCTGTTTTTTTTCGTCGCGACGCGCCGCTTTCCCGTAACCGTGGGAGGGTGGCTTCTCCTCCGACTCTAAAACTCAAGGCTAACGCTCGTTCGCGCGTGCTCCTTGGCCATCCTTGGGTGTTCGCCAATGAAATTGAGGAACTCCTTCCGCCCGTCCACGACGGCGAAGTGGTCGAATGCCGCGATCGCAGCAATCGCTTCCTTGGTTCCGGCATTTATAATTCACGTTCGCAGATTGTCTGGCGGCGTTTCAGTCGGGAGCACGTGGCGTTGAATGCCGCGTATCTGCGCGCGGCCGTGGAGCGCGCCGTGGCCCGGCGCAACGGATCGGCGACCGGGTCCACCCCGGCGGGTCCCTGCCAGCGGCTGATTTGGAGCGAGTCCGACGATCTGCCCGGGGTCGTCGTTGATCAGTACGGTGATACGCTCGTCCTGCAGATCCAAAGCATGGCGATGGAAAAGCGCGCCGGCCTGATCGGCGAAATTCTCGCCGAGGTCATCAAACCGGCGGAAATTATTTTTCGCAACGACGCCCAAATCCGCCGACTCGAGGGCTTGCCGTTCGAAGTGCATACGCTTTCCGGCCGGCCGTGGGAACCGCGGTGGGTTACGATCGACGGGTTCGACTACTGGCTCGATCTCCAAAGCGGACAGAAAACGGGCTTTTACCTCGATCAGCGAATGCAACATGCCGCCGTGGCCAAATACTGCCGTGGCGCCCGCGTGCTCGATGCGTTCTGCAATCAGGGCTCGTTCGCGCTGCACGCCGCGCGGGCCGGGGCGACCGAAGTCCTCGGGCTCGATAGCGCGGAGGATGCCATCGCGGCCGCGCGCCGAAATGCCGAACGCAACGGCCTCCGGGCGCAATTCACCGTGGCCAACGTTTTTGACTGGCTCAACGACGCGACGCGCAAGGTCGAGCCGCTATGGGATGTGATCATCCTCGACCCTCCGCCTTTTGCGAAATCGAAGAGCGCCCTCGAAGGCGCGTTGCGTGGCTACAAGGATATCAATCTGCGCGCGCTCCAACGGCTTGCCCCTGGCGGCGTGCTGGCGACCTATAGCTGCTCGTATCATATGCAGGATGCCGAGCTGCGCGGCGTGCTGGCCGAGGCTTCGGTCGACGCGCGGCGCAAGTTGCGAATTCTCGAATGGTGTCACCAGCCGGCGGATCATCCCGTGCTGGCCTCGATGGCGGAGAGCGAGTACCTCCGGGGCTACATTGTGCGGGCGGAGTAGGGTTTAGTGCAAAAGTTTGAAGGTGGGCCGTGCACTCCGTGCGCGGCCAATTCATTCGCACACTCCTGCCCACGCCCACGCGGACGCCAGTCGGAAACCGGTGCTATTCGATCGCCGCTTCCGCGAGCCGCGCGCGATACACCTGGCGCGCGTGCTCGTAGTCGAGTCGCGCCTGCGGCAGCTCGGCCGCGGCGATGAGGGATTCTTTCTGCGACCAGCACTGGTCGACGCCCTGGAGGCACCACTCGATGCTCCGGCGCGACGCCCGAACCGGTTTCTCGCCGACCATAACCCAGATCGGATTCGTATGGGAGGAGGGCAGGACTCGCAGGGCGACCCAGCTGCTGCGCTCAATCGGCACGTCGAAACTGACGTCGTGCTGCGCCCCGTCGGCCATGATTTTGGTTTGGGCGACGGCGTAGCCGTTCACCACCACCTCGACCGGCACTTCGCGGGTGTCGCCGATGCGCGCCCGCTCGATGTCCCAATAGGGCTTGGTGGAGTCGCTCGTGTTTCGAATCTGCAGGTCGGGCTTCTCGTTGAGCCGGGCCGCGACCCGCGCCGTGAGCCGGACTTTGCTCGGTTGGGTCAGTTTCATTTCACTGCCCTTTTCCCCCATGCGCACGGTGGTGGGGGCCGGCCCTCCGCCTGCGGGCGCCAGTGGCGTTGCGGAAAATTCCAGCAGGTGGCTCTTGCCATCGCCCACGTAGTTCCGGCCCTGCCGGATGCCCTCGCACCACTCGTCGTAGGTTAGCTTGCCATCCAGCTTCACATAGCTGCGACCCAGGCCGACCCGCTCGTCATAGATGCAGGGGAAGTCCGTCTCACCGCTGATGCGCGTGCGAAAGCCGGCGTTGAGCGAGTGGTACCAGAGGTTGAGCTCCCACACTGCGGGCGTGTCGACCGTCGAGAGAAAGTCGACCGCCGGTACCAATTTGCCGTCCGGTCCAGGCACTTCGTGCGTCACGTCGACGATGTATTCGTTGGCGCCGATGCCGTTGTAGGGGGGGATGACGTAGTTGGGCAGGTTGCGGGTGGCGAGGCGCAGCGTGCCGGAAAGCCGGCTGACCGCCGGGTTGTGCTCATCCGGTGCGGCCGGTTGCAGGCCCCAGCCGGAGTGGGCCGGACCGACGAGCGCGCCCTGCTTCTTCGCCCAGCGAATCGTGTTGAGACCAAGTGTCGGCCAGTGGGCCGAAGAATCCCCGCCGGGATAAATTTCCTCTTTCAGGCGCAGCAGGCAAAGGTGGCCGGACCGGTGCGAACCGAAGCCGGAGACCTCGATGTCGTAGTGCAGCAGGTACGGATAGTTCGAAACCTTGTCGTCCACGCCGGTGAAAAACTGCTTCTGGAAATCGAAGCCGGGGCCAAACGTCAGGTTGGCGCCAATCTTCAAGTCCTCGCCCTGCGTGTGCCGAGCCATGTCGGTCGCGAGGACGCCTTCACTCGGCACCGTGTAGTGCGCGCAACCGGCGGCGTGGATGTGATGATCGCCGGACCACCAGCCGAATTTCGAGGGGTCGAACCAGCGCTGAACCTGAAAGGAGAGTTCCTTGGTGGCCGCGGTGACCGTGACGTGCCGCTGTTCCGGAATGGATTCTGGGCCGCGCTCGAAGCGGAGGTCGTACTCGCCGTCGGGCAGGCGCAGGGTCTCGAGTTCGCCGCGATAAACCTGCGGCTGAAAGGCAAAATCCGGCGCGAGGCGCTTCGCCTGGGAGGGATAAGCCCGCCCCGCGGCATCGCGAATGGTGAACGACGCCGTGGTCGGTGCGCCGTTTTCATCGCGGACGCGCAAGGTGATCTCCCTCGCCGGGTGGCAGGTGAACAAAATGTCCGCCTCGTTGCGGAAACCGATGTCCTGCGTGCCCTGGCCGACGTTGAAGGAAAACTTCGCTTCGCGCCGCCCGGCGTCGCGGCTGTAGAGTTGCACAATCCGATATTCCACGGTCAGGCCGCTGAGGGTCGGCCGCAGGGGCTGGGCGTCGAACGTTTGGAGATCCAGCCAAAGATCGGCCAGCGGGGGAAGGGGAGCGGTGCTGCCCGCCGGATGAAGTTCGCGATCCG